>CAYVHK010000044.1:17468-26504 GCA_964451145.1 uncultured bacterium
CCAATTAAATCGATCCATAGTGCAGCTCCTAAACACGCACCAGCTGTGACTCCCACCAAACCTGGGTCAGCCAAAGGATTACGAAAGATACCTTGTAAAGTCGCACCAGAAATCGCTAACAAAGAACCAACGATAGCTGATAAAAGCACACGCGGAAACCGGACAAAAAGCAAAACTTCATAGCCATCCCCCTTGGACCACATAATTTGAGGGATTTTCCACCAATGGATTTGATAAGCACCGCTACCAGCCCCGAGACATAAGGCCAATGGTAGCATTAAGGCCAGTACGATTTTTAAACTGGTAGTAGTTAGCATTTATCTATTTTTATCAACATACTTGATAGTAGCCATTCCGTTTTTTTCATAGATGGCTTCAAACATGTCCAGTGCGGCTTGAGCACATCGAACACCGAAACCGGATAAGTAAAGTCCGTCAATACTAACAACCCGCCGGTTTTTCCCTGCTGGTGTTTGTGCTAGGCCCGGCATTTTCAGTAAACCATCAACCCCGCCGATAGATTTCAATCCACTTTCAAACAACACTAGAACATCAGGTTGAGCCACCACAATGGCTTCGGCTGTCATCGGTTGGCTATTTTCAATTTTACTAGAAGCGTTGATAGCCCCTGATAATTCCAACATCGCACCAGGCCCCGTTTTTCGACCTAATACCATGACGGTTTGCGGGCCGCGTAGATAGAGAAACAAGACTTTCTTCTTTTGGCTTTCTTTGAGTTTTTTCATTTTTTTTTCTAAAACAAACAAATCTTGATTTAGCAAACGGATCAGATGAAGCGATTGTTCATTTTTTCCAACTGCCCGGCCAATAGTCTTGATACGTAGTTTAGTTTCATTAAAAGTGCGAGGTTCTTTCAGCAACAAAGTAACCACTCCCGCTGACCGCAATTGATCAATTACTTGTGGTGGCTTAGCATCTTCCCTTCCAATAACCAAATCAGGTCTTAGAGACAAAATACCTTCTGCGTTAAGTCGATACTGATAGCCAATGTTGGCAAGCTGTTTCACTTGTGGTGGATAAGTCGAAGACAGGTCACAGCCAACAACCCGATCTCCAACACCTAATGCAAATAGTATTTCAGTATTACTCCCATTTAAAGCCACGATCCGATTAGAGGATTCAATGGTTATTAACTGATCATGGGCGTCGGTGATTTGAATGCTTTCAGACCAGACAGCGAAATTTAAAACCAAGAGACAAAAAAAGATTTCCAAATTTTCCATAATCCGCCAATTCACTACTGATATTCCCCCTTTTCAAACTTATGATTTAGAAATTTCGACTGCCATCGTTTTGAAACATAAACTTAAAAGTAACAAAGGCAGGATCCTTATTAGCTTTATTATCTTTGTAATAACCGAGAAATTGAACTTTAGCAAAAGCACCAGTAGCAGTCGTAAACACAAAAATTCTGTCTTCAATAGGCAGGACCCAATGAGTTGGCACCCCTGTATACACATACCAACCTTTTTTGCTCTGTGGTACTATGGCTAGTGTCTCGGCAGTGTCAATTTCATATCCATCAGCCGGCGCTTGTACAACAGAAGAAAATTGTGTTTCAGTCAACATAACAACTCCACCATCGCCTGGCCCACTGATACCACCATTGATTTTCACTTTAGTTCTTTGAAAAGCTAAATCCCAATCCTTTGATGAATCTGCTTTTTGCATCTCGATCACTTTTCCTTCTTTGAAAGAAAAATAGGCCCAATTTTCCTGATTAGTCGCATCCACTGTTAACGTAAATGATGATAAATCTTTTGCCGGTGTTTCTGTATTTGTTTCAACAACTGGTTGAACTGTTTCTTTCAGCGGATTGCCTTCACCGTCTGGTTCCACCGCAACTTCAGTTCCGCAGGAAATTAGACTAATCATGATCAAAGATATTACTCCTATACCGATGCGACCAATTGGCAAAAAAAGTAAACTTTGACGATTCATTATGTCGACTATCCAATCCTTAATTTTTATCATCGCAGTTAAACAGAAAGACCTGGGTTAAGTTCTAAAGAGGTTTCAGATTTTTTATCTATCTTCTTCAATTCAGTCATTGCCTGAGACATCGTTTGTGCAAACCCTAAGAAATCATTTTTTGACATCGCGATATTGAGATCTCGATATTGAACATGAACGTGTCCATGGCTACAAACATACACGCTTTCTGATGAGCCAACAGCTAATTTATCGGTAACCTTGTGTGCCATTAGAATTTAACTCCTTCTATAAAAAATTATGTATTTTTATCGGGTAGGGCTAATACACTGCCCGATAAAGTATAAAATTAAAGATTTCACTTTAGGGTTGGGTCTTTAGATCAGCCCAGGTTGAGGCTAGCTTACCTTTGGAATTGACTGATGTCTTCTTAGCTTGAATGAAATTTCGGCTGCCGTCATCCTGGTATGCGTAGGTTATAGTTGTATGTCCCGAGTCTTTTGCTTCGTTATCCTTGTAGTATCCGACAAAAAACATTTTAGTATAATGCCCCTTGGCAGTTTGGAGAATAAACACTTTATCTCTAATCAGAATTTGGTGCCGTGGTGGACCAGTATAGTTATACCAACCATCGCCCCTAGCCAAAGTAGCAATTTTCTCGGTATCGGCCACATATCCGTCAACTGGAGCTTCAGTAATTTCGGAAAAATTGGCTTTTTCGAGTACGATAGCTCCACCTTTCCCGTTGCCACTGCTACCACCGTTAACAATGACTTCAGTTCGTTTGAGTCCTAAATCCCAATCCAGCGATACATTTTGATCCTTAACAGTTACCACCTCCCCTGTATCGAAGCTAAAGAAAGCAAAATCCTCCTGGTTCGTCGCATCAATAGTAATCGTATTTTCTTTGACTTCAGATCGTGTGAGTGGTGGTAACAGTAAAGCTGTAATTAAAAGAACGAAAACAGTAGTTCTGAAAAAAACATTCATAATTAATCCTCCTAAAGACTTAATTATTGTTTCTTAACCTCATAAACCAATTCTGATCAAAAGGTTAAAAGTATTAACTGGATTTTTGCTTTGTAAGTAAAATATGTATAAAGCAAATTGAAAAATAAAACACTTAATACACTAATGAAAAACCCAAATGAAATGCTCGACCGGTAAAGGTATAGAATTGTGGTAATGTGAAATCGAATAAATTGTCAATACCGCTGTCGATCTGCCAAGAACTTCCGATCTTTTTCCGACCTCGCAATTGCCAAATCCAATAACCTGGTGCATATTCTTCCTCCTCCAGAATATAGTCACCATCATCGTATAATCCCCAGCGATTAGCGTGTCTTGCTTGTAATGCAATCTCCATTTGTAATGGTTTGAACCGATATTCAATCTGTAAGTGTAAGTTGTTTCGAGATCTTCCTAACAAATCTAAACCTGTTTCCTTGTTTTTTGCGGTTAAGAAGGCGTGGCCAAATCGAAAATTTAGCCATGCAAAGACTTGCACTGAGAAGCTGGTATCGATACCACTAGTGAAGGCTGAGGCTATATTTTTGTATTGATATTGACTACCACCTGCCGCTGACTTGCCGATTACTTCAGCCTCAATCAAATTAGTCAGATCGTTCCGATAAATATGAGATTGAAATCGATATTTATTATTGGATTCCGACCAAATCAGATTTAAATTCCAACTGTTAGAGTATTCCGGATCTAAGTTTGGGCTCCCCAGTACTTGATAGCCAGCGGTAGGGTTAGTGAAATCTAGATAAAGATTCTGAAAGTTGGGAGCTCGAAATCCTTGTCCCCAAGACGCTCGTATCTGCAGGTTTGAGCCCAAATTCCACAATGTGCTAAACTTCGGTGTGAAGTGTTGCCCAAATTCAGAATGATAATCTAATCGGGTACCAATTACAGTGGTCAATATTGGCAAGATCCGCCATTGTAATTGAGTGAAGCTGGAACTGTTCTGAATCGTTTTTTCCCCGCCTTGAATTCTTGGCGAAGCTATTTTTTCAATACTATTCTCTAAGCCAACAATTAGTTGATGCCTGGGTGAAAAATCATTCTCAAACAGAAATTCACCTTTAGTCAGATTTTGAACAGTCGTGTTACTAGAAGTGATCACATCCTCTGGTTGGTGATTAGTTGTCGATATGTCTTGATATTTAGCGTGGTAGACTTTGGAAATCAATTTGGATGTTGGTCGAAAATAATAAGAAGCAGACGCTCGGAGTCCATAGTTATCTATTTCACCAATCCGCTTGTACCAATTATCACCTACACCATTGCTAAGTCCATTTTGATATTGTTTTAGATATTCGCTTGAAAGGTGTAAATCTGTTTTTTTATTCAGTTGATAACCAAACTGGCTAGAAAAATTGAGGTTGCGATATCCATCAATCGTAGTTGATTTGTCTTCTGGATTAAGATCAAAGGGTTTTGCTTGATTATGGCTTAAAGAAATAGATCCGTTTAATAGCTCTTTTTCGAATTGAAGACTGCCCCGATTGTTCATAACATTATTGGGACGCAGGTTATTGTTTAACCGAAATTGAAAAGGCATTTTTTTAGTTTTGGTAATAACATTGATAATGCCCCCCATGGCTTGACTTCCAAATAGTGCGGAAGCTGCACCTTTGACAACTTCGATTCGATCAATATTTTCCACACCAATTCGAGCCAAATCGAGTTTGCCTGCAATTCGACCAATTTGTGGTTGACCATCCGTTAAAATGAGGACATATTCTGGGTCTAAGCCTTGTATTTGGACGCCTTCCCCATGTCCATCTCGCCTAACGACCAACCCTGCGTAGTTTTCCAATACTTGGCCGAGGTTTTCAGCTCCTAGATTTTCAATTTCATCTTTAGTAATTACTTGTACCAAGGTTGCAGAATTCTGCATCGACTGTTCAGTTTTACTACCCGTAACAATCATTTCATCCAACCGGAAAAGACTTTCTTCCTTTACCGGAGAAGAAGTAGCGCACAGGCCAAAACCGTTGGTTATTATGATCAGCCCAAATAAACAGGCCACTCTTAACCATATACTCATATATCCACCGTCTCAATCGCTAGACGTCGCTTTATACTCAACAAAAACATGTAAGTTACTTTATCGATTGGCAGAAAAATAAAAACCTGATCGTTTTAATAATCCACAATATTAGATTAAATTAGAGGAATAAAACTCAATTCGATTTTTTATCTTCTTTGATTATCCGACACTAATGTATTTTGAAAGGTCCTTTTGAAACTTCCTCTTCCAAATTAGGGCGGGATGAGTCTAAAAATACTTCATGCAGTTCGAGTTGGTTTTTTTGACTAAAAGCTTCTGAAGGTAAACTGCCTGATCGTGCATGGCCTTTGACAAATTCATCAGACTTAATCCAATCTTCAAAGTTATCTCTAGACTCCCATAATGTCAGTACAATGTATGGTTCACCTTCATTGACCGGACGCAACACCTGGTTGCTAATAAAACCTGGCATTCCATCTACTAACCTAGCTCGACTACGGAACTTTTCTTCAAATTCAGCCGAATATTGGGGGGTGACGTAAACTCGATTAGCAACGGTAATCATGGTTAATTCTCCTTGTCGATATTTGGACTTTGTCGGCGAAATCGCATCAATATGACGTGGTATGTACTTATAGCAATCAAGTACATACCAAGAATTTGTTCATTGGAAGAACAAACTTTAGCCATCATTAAAATACTCATTATCCTTTTTTGAAAAAACATTAAAGTGAATTATTTGCTGTTTGAGAAGTACAAGTAGGACATAATCCGAATAATTGCAACCTATCTTCTAAGACTTGAAAACCGGTTTCTTGAACCACTTTGTTTTCCAAATCTTGTATTTTGTTGGCTTCTACATCAGCAATTTCGTAACATGAAGTACACAAAATATGATAGTGTTTTTCTATTCTGCTATCGAAATATTTGGTGCCATGATGGCCAATTGATTTGACTATTTGAAGTTCCTCAAGTAAATTCAAGTTTCGATAAACTGTACCCAAACTGATATTTGGGCTTTTTTTTCGAACTTGATCGTATACTTGCCTTGCGCTTAGGTGCGCAGATCTTTTGGTCAGTATTTCTAGAATTAGTTGGCGTTGTTTTGAATTACGATAAATTTTTTTATTACCTGTATTTTTTGTCAGCTGCTTATTCATAATTTTTCAGACTCCTTGATCGAAATGGATAAGATCCTAGTGTGGCATAACTAGTGGGCGTCCACTAGAGTGTAATAAGATTTCAAAAGGAAGCTGATATACGTCTTCTAGTTGGCTGGTATTGAATACTTGTTCGGGTGGACCGACGTCGAGAACACGACCTTGGTGTAACATAATAACTTGGTCAGCAAACAAAGAAGCTAGATTTAGGTCATGCATGGCAGCAATAACCAAACGATTCTGTGCAACCAGCGAACGACACAATTCTAATATCCGGATTTGATGTCGAGGATCTAAATGATTTGATGGTTCGTCCAATAGAAGTAAGTCGGTCTCTTGCGTAATAGTTCTAGCCATATCAACCCGACTGGCTTCTCCACCTGACAAGGTCGGATAAATCCGATCGGAAAAGTGTTCAGCCTCCAACAGTTTCAATGAGTCCCGTGCCTTTTTTTTGTCTTCTGCTCCCTCTTTGATTCCATCTAAGTGAGGCGTCCGTCCTAATAAAACAATCTCTAAAACTCGAAACGGAAATTCAACCTGCCTTTGCTGAAGCAAATAAGCCCGTTTTTTAGCTAATTCGATTTCCGAATACTGTTCAAGTTTTTTTCCATCCAATCGGATGGAACCATTAGTTGGCGGAAAATCGCGGGCCAAAATATTTAGAAGCGTGCTTTTCCCTGATACGTTTGGACCAACTAATGCCCAGAATTGAACTCGGCTAATATCCAAATCAACTTGATTAAGTAGGTATTTTGGCACCAATTGAAAGGTCAAATTCCGAACTTCAATCATAACGATTTGATGAAAATGAGTCTCAATCTCACTTAATTTCCCGCCTAATTCTTTGATGGTGGATTATATTTAACCAGATTGCCACTAACCCAAAATGGGTGAATGGCGATCTGGTTAGTATGGTCAAATTTACCACTTATTGACGTTGTCAGCCGAGAAACCGCAAGCGGTTTGTAGAACCTGCTTGGCCCGTTTGTAGTTGGCAACAGTTTGTTTATATTCAGCCGATCCTGGTTTGGCATGAGAGGGGCCCTTCCCCATAATGCCATGTAGTTCGGCCAGGTTACCGTCGGTAACTTTTTTGAAAGGGTTATACTGTAAGGCAACCGTAAATCCTTTCATTTCTGACCAGTGCTTACTTAAGTTGCTCTTACTCTCATCAGCTGTACCGATTTTCGACATATCGTCCAATGTATCGTTAATGTAGTGAACGACAGTAGCAGCAATGACTTTCTCCATGCCAGCAGCAGCGATCTCACGTTGAGCGGCAACTTGATTGATATCGCCTTCGCCGGCAATAGTGGCTCGACCAGTTAAGAAAGCTTGGAAAATTTCTTTAGTAAAATCGACACCAGAACCCCCCTTATCGCGCTTGCCAGCGTTACGAGACAAACCGAAGTTATACTCTGATTTGAAATCAATCTTACCGTCGCCATTGGAATCGAAGGAGAATTCAGCTGGTGTTTTCCCCGCCAGTTGAGCATCTGAGTAGCGCAAATAGTCTCTAGCAGCACCAAAATAACCAAAAGCTTCGTCCCACTTGTGTTCCATGGCTGTATAGGTTTTGGTTGCATCGTCTTTGTATTGTTTCGAATTATCTTGTTCCAGAATACCATTCAGATAGACACCAGTACTTTGGTAGTAATGAACTGCACCTACCAATACTTTGTTAATCATTTGACTTAGATTGGCGCCGTTTTCGTCAGTATACGCAGCTGCTGTACCAAGTTTTGACGAATCTTTACAGTTTTCAGCAATGGTTTTGAACCACTCTTGCATCAGAGCATCAGCCGGTTTACCGTAACCGATAACTGGATCTTTGGAGATCTTGCCTTTTAGATTTTTTCCGGTAGAAATTGCACTATAGGAATCCGCTACCAAGGGGGTTCCCCCTGCAGTGGTTATAGTTTTCATGTTAGAAGCATCTTTGTGGTCGTATAACTTGTTGAAAACATTTGCAGTTAATGCTTTTGCACCCGACTTAGAAACACTGTCGGTCGTGATTTTAAGGTCTTGCCACAATAAGTTACGAACGGTTTGACCTGAATAAGAAACGCTACTTTTGCCTTCTATATAACGACTATCAAAGGTATAAGCGGTCGGAACTTCGATAGCGGTTTCTTCATCTTCTGTATCCTCATCTTCTGCACACCCAACGATAAAAAGTAAGCTAAAAGCCATCAACAAGACGGCTATCCAGTGATTTGAATCACTTTTTCGGTACATTACTCGATACTCCTATATTGTATTATTTATAAAAGTTTACTAACCAAATTTTTCTGAGGTCGATATCCCAGAAAAATTAACTGAAAGTTTGAAAACCATTATCAAAATTCTTGACAATCCTATTTAAAATCGGTTAAGTTCCAATTGAAAAGGCATTCCAAAGCAAAATGGACCCATCCTTCGTTATTGTCAATGACAAAAAGGTAGGGAAGGTTTTGTTAGCAATATCAGCAGGAATTTTAGTTGCCACTTGCAATTTGGCGGTTGAGAGAGGTAACTATATTTCAGGGTTGCCTTTTCTTTTTCCAGATGTTCTGCAATCTAATCGGCTATGAATAAATCTCCTTTTTGTTTTGGATTAAATCTTTCGTCTGATTCCAAGATTGATTTGTCTTCTTGGACCAACAAGAATCCCGGAACTCAAGTTTGCTTGCGGCTGACCTGGATTTGAGTGTAACCGGGACCCAATATAAATTTTATCTAACAAGTTTTTACCGGTAACAAAAAACTGCCAATTCTCAGCTAGAGTGTAATCAAGACTGGCATTCAAAATAGAATAAGCTGGGATTGGACCCATGTCGCCTCGGTTACCGGTTTTAGCTGTATTTTCAAAGTCAGTAAAAACCCTGTGAACAAATCGCATGTCGGTTCTCAATCGCAGTT
>CAYVHK010000045.1:0-26372 GCA_964451145.1 uncultured bacterium
GATTCGTCAATGGAGAAATCACCTGCTGCATTGGTTGCATATCCAAACGGGGCTATTTGGGATAATTATTCTACCGATCTCCTCAGTAGAATAACATCTGAACATATTCTTAAAAAGGACGTAGCTGTTAACTCTTGGTCCAAAATTTTGCGAATTGGTTGGAGGATTGCAGCTTGTCTTCTATTGGCAACCAGCATGTTTATTTACCATCACAAGCAACGATCACCAGTGAATGTTCTCGAGCGAATTAACCAACCTGTGCCAATCAGCATTCCTAATATTGGCATCGTGATTAAGGAAATTGAAAAAGTGCTAGTTCAAACTGACGTGGATGAAGATATTTTGGCTGAAAATTTTGAGTCCTCAGAATCGCTGGTTCATGTAAATGATCCGAATGGACTATCTGAGACTACGATTGATTCAATTGATAATATTATTGCTACTCTATCTGGCGAGGCTGAGGTAGATGAGGATACTGATTTTTCTACTGTCGGTATCGCTAGCCTGTACTAAAACATTAAGCTATTAAATTAACAAATGAAAAAACGTCGAACATTAATTTCTGTTTCGGTTGGGGCTTTATTCATCCTCTGTTTGTTGATATTACCTCACATTATTGCTCAAGTTGATGAGAAAGTTGACCAAGAAGCACAAGACCAGTTGAGATCCATTCTAAAGGGGTGGCAGTTGATCGAAGCAGTCGCTCCTTCAGACAAAGAACAGGCTGTAGCTCTGATGGCTAAGTTCAACCAAATTGAACAGACTAGGAGTAAATTTCGAATACTGGATCGATCTAATTTTTCTCGTCTCAAAGAACTAGCTAATAATGAAGTAGATAATATCGAAGAGAAAAAGAAACTTTTAGCCGAATACAGACAAAACCAATGGCAATATATGGAAGATCGAGGCCGCCTCTACGGAGAAATTTTGGAATTGTTGGATATTAACCAACAAATTAAGTTTGTCATCTTTGACCGAACTTTTCGTCGTGGTCTCAAAAACACGCTGAACGCACTCTCAAAACTTAAAGAAATGGAGTCTGCAAAAGGGGAAAAATAATTTTCCTGACTATTTGTTTTCCTTGACCTCAATGAATATCATTCATTGGGGTTTTTTATTACTGAATAAACTGATGCAAAAAATACTGGTTACAGAGGCGATACACGGTCTGGCGTTAGAATATCTTAAAAATGAGTTTTCTGTCACAGTTGATTCCAGTCTATGGCAAAAACCAGACCAACTTAGACAAATTATTGGGGATTATGACGGTTTTATTATCAGAAATCAAACCGTCGTCGATCAACAATTAGTGTCGTTAGCCAAACGACTGAGGGTAATTGGCCGCCATGGTGTAGGACTAGATAACATCAACTTGGAGGCCACTAGATCAGCTAAATTGATCGTTACTTTTGCTCCAGAACAAAATTCCGTTTCAGTAGCTGAATTAGCTTTGGGCCTGATGCTTTCCTTGGCTCGAAAAATACCTGAGGCTCATCAGGCTACCAAAAATGGTACTTGGGAGCGGCAGAATTTTGAAGGTCGTGAAATTTTTGGTAAAAAACTGGGAATTGTGGGGCTTGGAAAAATTGGTTATCGGGTGGGTATTCGAGCCAAAGCTTTCGGAATGTCGATTTTGGCACATGATACCTACATCTCCCCCGACAGCTTGAACATGACAGAAATACAGGCTGACCTCACCAGTTTAGATCATTTATTGGCTGAGTCTGATTTTGTGACTTGTCACCTGCCTTTAACCCTTAAAACTGATAGAATTTTCAATTATCAAGCTTTTTGCCGTATGAAATCGACTTCTTACTTTATCAACTTAGCAAGGGGTGGGTTGGTGGATGAAACCGGTTTAATAAAAGCACTACATGAGAACCAAATTGCCGGTGTTGCGCTCGACGTTCGTCAAGTGGAACCACCACAAGTCGGCAGGTTGGAAATGATAGATCAGGTCATTTTAACCCCACACGTGGCTGGCTTAACCAAGGAAGCACGAGAACGAGTTTTGGCTTGCGTTTGCCACGATGTGGCAGCTGTTCTAAATGGCCAAACTCCCCGTTATCCGGTATCCTGAAATTTTGAGGAAGTGATCGGTGCTAATGGCTAACCAATGGTTAGTTCATTGCTGATAAATAAAAGATTACCACCGCTCATCACTCGCTGGAAAACCAACACAACCCACTACTAGATTTGACACGGTTATTGCAGAACTTCCCCAACTCTTTCAATCTGGAGCCTTAGATTCCCTTTGAACTGAGTCAAGATTTGTAAATAACAGTTTCCATCTATATGATGTGGCGGGGCAACTGATAAAATTCTTAAAAAAATAGCTTTAACTAACCGTTACCTATAGCAGTCCGAAGAAAAAAGATATCTACTGGGACGGAAAAGGCGAAACGGTAGACAGTGGAGTTTATTTCTACGATATAACCATTGGAAAGAATTCCTAAACTCACGGAATAGTGATTTTAAAGTAACCTGTTTTAACCGTGTTCGGTAGTTAGGTAATTGGTCTTATCGAATACTAGCTGAAAATAGAGATCCTCACACTAAAGGTAGTGTCATAATTTACTGACTACAGTATCAAGAATGTTGGAACTAACTATTATCGACAGTAAATATACTTTTAACTAATTATTTTCAATTAGCAATTTTGGAACTGAACAAATAAGGATTAGTAGAACTTAAATATTCGCATTTGGCGCCCTCAACCGTTTGTTATGTTTTTTGCCAAAGATAGTTCTAGAAATAACGGTTATAAGACATAGACACTCCCGATGAAGTAGATATTTCGAATTAATCAGCTCTAATAAATTGGATATGTCTTATCCTTTCGATTACTGATCAATTTTCTGTGTTTTCAAGGGTGATGAGATCTTGAAACTCAGTTTCAGTTAGAGTCTTGATTCCCAAATCGACAGCTTTCTCATATTTTTTCCCGGGGGAAGATCCAACAATCACGGCATCTGTTTTTTTGCTAACACTGTTGCTTACTTTGCCTCCAAAAATTTTGATTTTTTGCGAAATTTTAGTACGAGACATAAATTGTAATGTTCCAGTCAGTACAAAGGTCTTACCTACAAAAAAGCCCCTTTTTCTATCTAGGTTGCTTGAGATTACTTCAGTACCGGAAAACTGTAAGCCGGCCTGTCGCAGTTGTGCAATCAGATTTTGGTTGGATGAAAGCGCAAAAAATTCGACTAAACTGTTGGCAATTTTTTCTCCCACTCCTTCAACCAATTTTAGTTCCTCTACGTTATTTTCCATAATCTGATCAATTGAAGAAAATGCCTCAACCAAGGAACTGGCAACCGTACGTCCCACATATTGAATACCTAGACCAAATAGTAGTCGATCTGGTGCTATCAATGATCTACTGGCTTCAATAGCTTGTAATAGGTTAGTGGTTTTCTTATTGGCAAAACCTTCTAATCCTAGCAACATATCCTTATTTAGTTGGTACAAGTCAGCCACAGTTATCAAAAAACCCGCATCAACCAATTGGCCCACAGTCTCCTGGCCAAGCCCTTCGATTTCCATGGCTGGTCGGGAAGCAAAATGTATAATTCGTTGTTTTCTTTGGGCTGGACATTCGGTATTGATACAACGAACTGCCACCTCGATTTTTGTGCGGTCAACGGGAGATTGACAGGATGGGCAAAGGTCCGGCAGGGAAAATGCTTCCTGCTGATCTTTTCTCTTATCAGTTAATACTTGAACAATCTTTGGAATCACATCCCCTGATCTTTCCAATAGTACCGAATCACCAACTCGAATATCTTTGCGACTGATCTCTTGTTCATTGTGCAGAGTTGCATGAGTGATTGTAGCTCCTCCCACCTCAACGGGTCGAAGATGAGCAACTGGCGTTAGAACGCCCATCCGACTAACTTGCACTACGATTTTTTCAATTCGAGTAGTTGCATTTTGGGCGGGAAACTTACAGCAGATGGCCCAACGAGGATATTTAGTGTTTGAACCAAGTGATTGTTGCTGAGATACTGTGTTTACCTTAATCACGATACCGTCTACTTCATAATTAAAAGTATGCCGAATTTGGTTCAGTCGATGGTAATAATTGATCACGTCATCAATATTACTATGAATCTCGTTGTATGGGTTTACTTTAAAGCCCAACTGTTCTATACGTGTTAAAGCTTCTTGATGGGTGCTTAGATTTAGACCGAAACTTAGGTGGTAAAGAAAAATGTCGAGTGGCCTCCGGGCAGTGATACTGGCATCGAGCAGGCGAAGACTGCCAGCCGCAGCATTTCGGGGGTTAACAAACTTAGGTTCTCCCTGAGCAATTCGTTTTCGATTAACCTGTTCCAAAGCAGATTTAGGCATAAATACCTCACCACGCACCTCTATTTGTTCCGGTATTGTTTTTTTTCCTCCAGTTACCAATCGGAGGGGAATAGACTTGATCGTTCGTAAGTTAGCAGTTACATCTTCTCCAAACTGGCCATCTCCCCGTGTGGCGCCATAAGATAACAGGCCTTGTTCATAAAACAAGGCCACACCTAGGCCGTCAATCTTGAGTTCGCAGGCGTAAACAATCTTCTCATCCGGAAGAGTTTGTCGTATTCTTTTATCGAAAGCCAACAAATCTTCTGGTTGGTAAGTATTCTCCAACGAAAGCATCAGTCCATGATGGCGAAGACGTGTGCCAATCTGGTTGTCAACGACCGAGCTACCTACCCTTTGGGTTGGTGAATCTGGAGGAGGAGGTTCAATTGATTTCGCCTCAATTTCAACCAGTGCAGTCATCAGATGATCAAAATCACAATCAAGTAATTCAGGTTGATTTTCGACATAATACTTGTGTTCATGTCGACGAATTAACTGACGCAGTTCGTCTGTTGAAAGCGATTTTAGAACAGATTGAACAAAGGTATTCATAGCTTCAGGTGAACCTCGAGCAATTGCAGAAAATGGGCTTGCCAAAGATTATCCAATTTTTCAAGGTCAATTTTAGCTTCTGTCTGAATTACCATCTTATTTTGGCGAGGCCCCTTTTCAGCGATGATATTGAGTTGAAATCTAGCAGAAGCCTTACGAGCGTGGTGAGCCTGAATCCTAATTTGGTCGAATTGAAATAGTAGCTTATCATAAACTTTAAAAAGTTTTTGGAAGGTCGGTTGAACAAGAGTATAATCGGCAGGGATTACACCTGCACCGACCCCAAATTGCGTTACAACATCTTCAGAAACAACATAATTAGGAGAAAAATGGGATTGAATCAGCTCCACATCTTTCATACCAGCTACTAAATCGGATAAACGAGCGAGATAGTTTTTGATTTCTGTCTCAACATCATTAGTCCTCATTAGTAAAATGTTGAGTGAGAGATAGTCTTGAGCTAAGTTAAATTCCAACTTAACAGATCGATAATCAGCCGATTCTACAAATAACAAGTGTTGCTGCCCGTATGGCACTTGACGCAGAACATATCGGCCCAATTGATCCGTTACCACCATTTGGCCGGAAAAAGTCAAATTGGTATTGGGGATTGGCTGATTGGTTATTTGATCGGCAACCGATCCAGAAACGATACCGAAAGCCGAAGGTTTCACTTTGACTATCAGCCTATCGTTAGTTTGATGTTCACATCCAATTGTCGTCATGAGGATCAAAACGATCAAGGCTAGTACTGATCGACAACGAGTGAATAGCTGACTATTTTCAGAAAGGAAAAAATGTTGCATTGACTTTAAGCTCTATGATAAATTAACCCGGTTTGCCGGATAAGGAAAATCGAACTACAGAGGTGAAAAATGGCGAGAGTATGTAGAGTTTGTGGCAAGAAGCCAATGACAGGCAATAGTATCAGCGGTTCACGTGTTCATACCAAACGAAGATGGTTGCCCAATTTGCAAAAGGTACGTGTCCAAGCAGACGATGGTGTTAGGAGAATTACGGTTTGTACTCGCTGCATTCGGTCAGGTAAAATCACTAAAGCTATTTCGCGTGCAAAAGTCTGACTACTATCGATAAGCGTTTCCTGAGTTCAACTTATTGGCGAACCACTCTGGTTACGCCTTCCACCTCTCGTATTAGATCCATGATTTGATTAAGTTGGTCTAGCCCGGCTACTTCGAGAGTAAGACGTTCAAATCCAATTTCGTCTCCCTCAAACCGGTAACTGAGAGTGTTTTTGCCTTTATCGGTGAGTAGGGGGCCAAATTTCCCTTCTCTGATATTAATTTTTTGTTCGGCAATAACTGTAGTGATCATTCCTAAAATTCCCGGTCGATCATAGCACTCAATGGAAATATCTACTGGGCATCTCATTTGATCGAGTGACTTCCACTCTATATCTACCAAACGGTTGGGTTCATTAACAACTCGTGAACAGTCAGACCGGTGGATTGAGACTCCCCGCCCACGTCGAATATAGCCAATAATTTCATCACCTGGAATCGGTCGACAGCATTTCATGATTCGCGTAGAATCGGCCAAATCCTCTTGGCTGAGTTCGATCAATGGTGTTGATTGAAAAACCAATTTCCCCTCACCTTCTGTACCATCTTCAGTAGGATTGTTAACCAAATCAAAGTCGGTTTCTGTGAGAACATTATTTCTATGTGCCAAGTTGATCACTTCACTAGCTAGGCGTTCTCCTTCTCCGATATGCTGTAGTAATTCGTCCGGTTCCTGATAATCCAACTGATTGACAACAGACAACAAACTTTCTGAACGTAGAAAAGGTGTCAAGTCCAGATCGGATCTTCGCAATTCTATTTGTAGCAAACGTTTCCCTAATTCGATGGACTCAGAACGATGCTGTTCTTTGAACCACTGTTTCAATTTATTTCTAGCTCGAGCGGTTTTGACCCACCGTAACCAATCACGTCCCGGATGGCTATTGGTACTAGTATTAATTTTGACTTGATCACCGTTCTGTAAGGCGTATCGAAGAGAAACCACCATGCCGTTTACTTCGGCTCCAATGCAAGCATTACCGATTTGAGTGTGAATTTTATAGGCAAAATCGATGGGAGTTGACCCCGCTGGCAAAGCAACAACATCACCTTTAGGAGTAAATACATAGACCTCATGGCCAAACAATTCTGATTTGATAGAACGAATAAATTGTCCAGCACCTTCACCTTTCAGTTCCTGAATATCCTCTAATGCCTGTTTTAACCACTGAAAGATTGAACGACTACGCTTACCTGATGGTGTACCTTCCTTGTAAAGCCAATGTGCGGCGATACCGACTTCGGCCACACTTTGCATTTGATGGGTTCGGACCTGAATTTCGATACGCCGACCATGATCTAAAATCGTTGAATGAATCGATTGGTAACCATTACCTTTTGGTAAACTCACAAAATCCTTTAACCGTTCCGGCACATGTCGCCACCGAGTGTGGATGGCACCAATAGCTGTGTAACAATCAATATCACGGTTTACTAAAACCCGCACACCAATTAAATCGTCAATCTCTTCAAATGGTGTTCCTTTTTCGTTAATCTTTTGGTATATGCTATAAATGTTTTTGGGACGACCATAAACCATTGCATCTATGGTAGCTTGCTGCAAAATGGCTCCGATGTGGTTAACCATCTGATCAGTATAAGCCTCACGCGCAGCTAATTTCTGGTTAAGCGACCTTGCAATTCGCTTGTATTCTTGCGGCCAAATATGCTTGAATGCCAAATCTTCCAGTCGATTCTTAATCTTTGAGATGCCAAGTCGATGGGCAATTGGTGCATAAATTTCAAGTGTCTCTTTAGCAATTTGACGACGTTTACTATCTGATTGAAAGTTTAGGGTTTCCATATTATGTAATCGATCAGCTAACTTAATTAAAATAACCCTGACGTCTTTAGCTGTAGCTAATAGTAGTTTGAGATAATTTTCTGCTTGCCGCTGTTCAGTTCGTCGATGTGGTTGTAAAGGGTATTGGCTAATGTTAGTTACACCCTGAACCAAGGCGGCTATGGTAAAACCAAATTGCTCAGCTAATTTGCTCTCTGTGGCTCCGTCCACATCTTCAATCGTATCATGTAGTAAACCCGCACAAATGGTTTCGAGATCAAGCTTGAGGCTAATCAAAACCTTGGCTGTTTCAATACAGTGGCTAAAGTATGGCGCTCCAGACTTACGAAGTTGTCCTTGATGACATTCTTTGCCATAATTATAACACCGAGTAAGCAAATCGAAATCAGCTTGCGGATTATAACCTTTAATCAATTGAATTAGCTGCTTAGCACTCATGCTGAAGTCGACTCCAAATAGCCTCTAAACCTTGCTTCAAAAACAAAAAACATTCTCGACTTGACTGTTTAAGCTGATCACCTTGACGAAAAAGTTTTGATTCATTCAACGTACGATGGGCCGACGGTAATAGTTGAATCCAAGTTGATGAACCCGAGGTTACGAGACTAATGAACCCCAATTCTTCAAAAATAGTTAGGGACGCTGTCGTCGCAACTGAGTAAATACCCAATTTTGATGTTGAACTCAGAAATTGGTTAAGTCCAATCATTTTCTGGTCGCCAACTGATTGTTTTTGCTGGGCTAAGTTTTGTAGCTGACGGTAAAGCTGTACCAACAGTTTTCTGTCAGGATAATGCTGATTAAGCAATTGTTCAGCATTATCAAAATCTTGGTTGTTGTATAGCAAATGTAGATAGACCGATGATAAATTGTTCGTAAAAGCTGGTTGGCAACGTTGGTAAAAGTTTTCTAAATCTAGAGTCGGATGGCAAAATAGGATATTTTCAACTTGTGGCAAATAAGAAAGCGTTTGGTTAGAGAGAATAACATCAATTTTCCCATCAACCATCATTTCGGCCAATATCTGTTTCTGTGGATCGGTCGTATCGGTGGTACAACGCTCTAGCTGACGAATGCCCTTGTCTTTTAATAGTTGAAAACATTGGTCAATGGCAAGATCATCTCGAACATAGATCACAGACATCCGGCTGTTTTCGAGCACCTTCATCATGTAATTGGGTTTTCCACCTCGGACGTTACGACGATCAACTAATTTAGCTGGACTAACATTAGTATTGAGTGGGTAAACATCTAGTCGCTCGTTTCTTTTAGTGGTTTCAATCTGAATATCTTCAACCTTTAGTTGTGGACTTTCCTCACCTTGCCACCTATTGGTATCTGGTGAAAAAGCTAAATTAACCCGCACATTGCGTTCCTCCAAGGCAATGCAGTGACTAGCCATACCAAAAGCGATAGCACCAACTGACCTTAGACCATCCGTTACCGAAAAACGCAAGTGCTTCCTGTCTTGTCCTATAATTTTCGGCTGATTTTTAATTTTCAAGTTGCGAGTAACAAGGCGGAGCCGGTCATTTTGCATTCCAGTTGGTTCTAGCAATTCCAGCTCTTTCAATGAATCAAGATTAATTTCATCTAGGGCGACCTCAAAATCAACTGCCAAACTAGGCTGCAAATGTGAATCAGTCAAATGTTTTTGAGCAAACTGGTTAAATCGCCTTTCAAACTCCGGTATATTCTCTGTCCTGATTGAAAAACCGGCGGCGGCTCGATGTCCACCATGCTTAATTAACAAATCAGTACAATCGTTCAAGCCGTCAGCAATATTGATTCCTTCGATTCCTCGTCCGGAAGCACTGGCCTCCTCACCATCAATTGCCAGTAAAAAGACTGGACGATGGTAAGTATCCTTGATACGAGAAGCAACTACACCAATAATACCCTTATGCCATTCGTGGTGTGCTAACACCAAAGATTTCATTTGTGTCAGGTCTTTTTTTTCAACTTGCTCAATAGCTTGCCGTTCAATTTGACTTTGAACTTTCCGACGCTCGGTATTTAGCTGATCTAGTTCTTTTGCAATTGACTGAGCAGTCTCATCGGATTCGGTGATCATCAATTCAATCACTTTCTGTGCGGTATCCATCCGTCCAGCGGCATTAATTCGGGGGCCGATTTTAAAACCGAGAGCATAACCATCTAACTTTTCTTCTAAACTGAGATTAGAAACTTGGCACAAAGCTTTGATTCCAGCTCTTCGTCGTTGATTGAGAACGGATAATCCAATACGAGTCAATACACGATTTTCACCTACTAATGGAACCATATCAACCACCGTACCTAAGGCTACCAAATCGAGTTGTGAAATCATAAAGGACGGAAGTTCATTGTCATCCAATTTATTCTGTCGAATCAGAATGGCTTGTGCCAACTTAAAAGCCAAGCCGATACCAGCTAACCCATCAAAAGGGTAAAAAGTATCTGGAATCTTGGGATTTATGAGTGCGTATGCTGGCGGGATTTGGTCAGGCGGAGGTTGGTGATGATCGGTAACAATAACGTCTATTCCCAAACTATTTGCATAAGCAATCTCAGAGACAGAAGTAACGCCACAATCAACTGTAATCAGCAGGTCGCACCCTTCATCAGCAATTAATTGAATTGTTTCCGTATTTAAGCCGTAACCTTCAGTAAAACGATTGGGAATATGATAGCGAGCAGGTACTTCCAATTGATGGTGAAAGAGACACATTAACAGAGCTGTCGACGTCGTACCGTCTGTGTCGTAGTCACCGTAAATCCAAATGCGATGCTCTTTTTGAATCGCATCTCTAATGCGCTCGACGGCCTTTTCCATATCGCTAAGCTGAAAAGGCGAGTGTAAATCTTTATATGTCGGATGTAAATAGTTGTTTATATCTTCAGCAGTTTCAATCCCTCGTCCGACCAACGCCTTAGCTAGCATGGTTGATATACCGGCATCGATCGCTAGCCGATGGGCGATCATATTATCATGTGGCTTAAATCGCCACTTTTTCATCTTGTGAGATTGAAGGCTTTTCTCAGGTGGCACGGTTAACAACCAAGCCAGTTCCCATCAATCGACCACTCGTATCTCGCCCAATCCCCAAACGGCTTGTACTAACAGTAAAGGCACGTTTATGGATTTTGGTTTCGGCCTTTTGACCACGAGACAATTGATTAGCTCGTGTTCTTGTTTTTTGCAGGTCGAGCATTTCAAGGCGGTTGAGTTTAGTTAATGGCTTGTCCATATTACGAACTCCGTCTGTTAATAACTGCGTCCTGAATGTTGGATCGAGTACCTGCTAGATCAAAACACTCGTATTGATTGTTGCGCATTATTTTATCAGCTACAAAAATAGCTTGCTTTTCGTTCAAATACCCTTCATCTATTTCAGCCGTCAACGTTTTTTCGATACCCTGACGGGCTTGGATAGCGTATGCTAATGCACTGGTCGGCCAACTTGTATCCCCACCGAAAGCGAATAGTTTGTTAATCGGTACAGTATGAATAAAACGTCGTAAGAAATCCATTGAACTAAAAGGATCAATACTCCAGGTCCAACACAAATCAACCCACACATTTCGATAGTGCTTGGCCAAAGCAATCAACTCTTGACTGTATGGATACGCAATGTGCATTAGCACGAATCGAGTTTGGGGAAAAGCCGCCAGTAATTCACACATATTACCTGCCGCAATACGAGAAACTGGCATTCGATCATTACCGGCATAGTAACCCGTGTGAATCTTGAACGGCAAGTTGTGTTGAGCCGCAAGTTCGAGTCCCTTGCCCCAAGCCCAATCGCCCAAACACAACCTGGTTTGCTTTCCAATTTCTTCATCAGCCTGTGTCAAAATTTGATTCAAGGCTTGACGAGCTTCGTTGTCATTACGTGGCGACCAGTGTAAGGTTCGGTTGTAGGCATGCTGAGACTTAACAGCAATCGCTACTGGTGCATATTTGTCAAAAATCGCTGACATGGCTTGCTCAAGACTATTAAGGTCTGAAACTTCAATCCCGACTGTTGAATAGATCGAAGCTATATCTACATGGCCATTACAGAAGCTAGCCCACGACAGGTCATAAAGAAAGAAATCGGATCCTGATTGATCCGGCAAACAGGGCCAACAAAAATCATCAGTTTGCACGTGGTCTAGATTTGCAACTTCTGATAGAATTCGAAACCTTTCACCGGGTTGACAGAGGTAAGCTGTTTTATTTTGGTTTTGGATTAGAGTGTCAGCCGTTATTTCATCAATACCATATATTTCCTTAGCGATTAAGCGTACCGACTCACCATAACCAGTAAGTTGTGCTGCTTCCCAAGCGGGCTGAATCGCCTCAAAGCGCTGCGCCAGATCTGTATTCGATTTGTCCATTAACTGGCGAATGGCTGAAGGAGTAGCCCCCGCTGTATGTAGATCAGCTGGCACATAGTTGTTGAATAGGTCTTGTAAAATATCAGGTTGGCTATCCAGCCACTCATCCTCTTTTTGCAAGTGTTCGTGAGTATCAACCAAACGCGTTTGTTGGATATGGCGAACTAAGTCCGTTGGCATTTTTCACTCCAAGCTGGCAATGGATTATATCAGAGAACAAAATCTAAAGTCAAGATAGTGGAATCCGTGTTTTGGATCATTATAGATTTGATAAATTACTTTTTGACATAATAGCGAAAATTTAAATTAACTTCTTGTACATTTGGTAGACTTCGGTTTGATAGGCCTGTTTGAACTTAGCAGATCCCATTACCTGAACACAACTTCCCCAAGCCAAAACTTGTCTTAGTAAACCTTCTTCACCATCAGTTTCAAAATGTAACTCTATCCAATCATGTTCTAAATCTACGGTTTCCTGCAGCCCGGAAAAGGTTTGGTGCTTAATCCAACGGGAGGCGGGTGGCCCCACACGTATCAATGCCGATACCGTATCTTGATTTCGCATGCCACCAAACCCAGTTTCGGTATAGATGGCTAGGTCAAAGTCTGTTGGTTTATCAAACGGTTCATTTAAGCCTGTAATATGAAGCAGCCGTCCATCGAAATTGAACTCTCGCATATCTTGTCGTAAATGACAATAACCAACAAGACGCAAGGCATTATGTGCATAGTAAATTCCGTAGGGATCAACCTTGCGCTCGTTCGTCTTTCCACTTGCAGCGGACCGATAAGTTAAGTACAAACTTTGCTGTTGGCGGTAGGCAACTTCAGCGGTCTCAATCATGGGGGATAAACGTTCCATATCTTTTAATTGAGGGAAACGAAAGGCAAATGCTCGCTTAGCATCGTTAATAAACTGGTCATTTTCTGTAGGTATTGATTGGCGTAATTTTGTCATAGCTCTATGGAAATGCTGATAGTGAGGCGTACCAGCTAAAAAACTTAGTGCTTCTTCAGCCAAGATCAATGATAAACTTTCACTCTGATTTAGTTTCACCTCAGGGTAAGGCAACTTATATCCATCTTTCAATTGCCAAACTATCCTCTTACCACGTTTATCCTTCAATACGGGGAATTGAGACAAGCTTAAATCCAACATGTCGCGTTCGATGGTTCGAATTGAGACTTGGCAAAGGTCAGCCAGGTGAAGTTTGGTGGCGCCAACCCGCGCACAACGGTCTAGCTCTTTCAATATCATCCACTGTCGTTCAACTTGCCTCTCTTCAGCAATCTTTACAGGCATTAATAATAAAACTCCAAGTTGGCTGGGCAGTTTAGTTTAGTTTGTCATTCGGTCATTAGCATAACACACTTTAGTAACCGTTATAAAGTACGGAACCAAAGGTTATATTGATAGCCGACTTATTTCAGGTAAAAGGCTTTAACACACTTCTTTCTGATATGTCGACAAAGTTATTTTCGAACATATCTTGATCTATATAATTCGAGTCTATCTAAATCCTAATGATGCGAGCCACGAATAATGCATTCTCATGTCATAGGTCAATAAAACATGTGTTCTATTACTGTTGCTCTGCATGTCTACCTGTACAATATTAGTCAAATAGTAAGCTTTTTGTCATGAATTCAATATCAAGGGGTAGTAGTTACAACTTTATAGCATGAGATTGTGTTCTCCAATTCTTAGGTTTTGATAGATTAAGTTAAATTGATTATCTTTAAATCTGTTTTTGCACAATTATTAGCCAATTTGCTAGACTTGTTCTGATTTATTCCAACAGGTCCAATGTGAAACACAATTTTTCTGACGAACCCGCATCTTTAAAATTCCAACCGAAATATGCAGAAGGTGTAACTTGGCGCGCAGTTCTACTTTCTATTACACTGATTCCAATTAACGTTTATCTAGTGGTACAGTGGGAAACAGTTTGGGGAACACAGTACCCTACTACCATGGGAATCTTTTTCAGTGCGATCTTCTGTCTGCTAATTCTAATCGGAATCAATCGCCTCATCGATCTGTTACTACCCCAGCAGGCGCTGACCTCAGCTGAACTACTGACTATCTACGCAATGTTAACCATGGCCATCACAGTGAGTGGGCATGATTTTAGCCAGACTATTTTCTGTACTGTTGCCGTTTCACGTTGGTACGCAACCCCCGAAAATGAGTGGGCAACCCTATTCTGGCAGTATGTTCCTGATTGGTTGAGTGTCAGCGACCCTAGTCTATTAAACGGATTCTTCAATGGTGAGTCTTATTTCTTACAAAAAGACCATATCTTTGGATGGTTGGAACCTGTCATTTGGTGGTCTACTTTCTTAACAGTAACAGTTTTCACGATGCTCTGCCTAACAGTGATAATTCGCCGACAATGGATAGAAAAAGAAAAACTCAGCTATCCGCTAGTTCATCTTCCACAACAGATGACACTACCAATGTCAAGGGAGAAAACATTTTTTGGCAATCGTCTGCTCTGGCTAGGATTTGGTTTAGCTTCGACTATCGACCTACTCAATGGATTCGCCTATTTATTCCCACATTTTCCCAGTTTACCTATGAATTATGATTTACATAACCATTTTACCAGTAGACCACTCAATGCTATGGGCAAAGTGCCAATTCAATGGAATCCGTATGTGATAGGTTTAGCCTTTCCTATTCCTCTAGATTTACTTTTCTCATGTTGGTTTCTATTCTTAGTTTGGAAAGCTCAACGACTGATCGGTTCAATTTTGGGCGTAAATACGCCCAACTATCCTTTCCCTGATCAACAAATTCTGGGATCATATTTAGGAATTGCTATAGTCGCTCTGTGGCTGGCTCGTAAACCTGTTAGTCAAGTTATCCGAAGCGTCATCAAAACAAAAAGCAACGATAAAGGTGAGCCAATGCGTTATCGAACTGCTATCATTGGCCTTCTATTTGGCTTCACCTTTTTGTTTTTCTTTTCCTATCAGGCGGGAATGTCAGTATGGTTTAGCCTCAGCTTTTTCGTCATCTACTTTACGATTGCCTTCGGTTTTACTCGGATGAGAGCGGAACTTGGTCCACCATTGCAAGGTATTCACTATTCTGGTCCACTTCAACTGATTGTAGCTGTGGTAGGTAGTCGTCGTTTGTCTCGCTCCACCTTAACTGCATCTGCTCCAATCTGGACTTTCACTAAGGAGATACGGAACAATCCAATGCCATTTTTGCTGGAAAATTTCAAGCTTGCGGAAAGATCCGGCATTAACACACGTAAATTGTGTTGGGCAATGATGTTTGTAGTGTTTATCAGTTCCTTCTTAACTTTTTTTGCTTTTCTACAATTGAGTTATCAATATGGGGGAATTGGAGCATCTCGGGGACGAACTGCTTATACAGTCATTGAACGTTGGTTAAATAAACCGCAAGAAACTGATATTTCTTTTTTGTTGGCAACTTTGACTGGTTTCTCGGTGGTATATCTCACCTCAATTCTGCGTTTACGTTTTATTTGGTGGCAGTTACATCCACTTGGTTATCCACTAGCTGGTTATTACCATTTCGAGTGGCTTTGGTTCCCGTTTTTCATTGCTTGGCTAATTAAGTGGGGTTGTCTAAAACAAGGTGGTATCAAAAGTTATCGACGTCTGCTACCATTTTTTCTTGGCCTAGTGTTGGGTGAATTTGTTTGTGGAAGTGGTTGGGGTATTATTGGACTGATTACGGGTGAACGTACCTATACCTTCAAAAACTGGTAAATAGATATTTACGTTTTTGTGTTGACAAATTCAACAGATATCAGCACAATTAAGCCTTGCCAGTTTCGCTCAGTTATCTGTTTATCAAATGTACTTTCATACTAGAAGGAGTTAAGAAGTTGAGAATCCTTTCAGGCTTTTTATTGCTGATTTTATTGTTCTGTTCTTATCCGGCATCGGCACAAACACCGTCTACTAACGACCAGCTGGCAATCATTACCAACGGTGCTTTCGAAGGTTTAGATGGTGATTCTCCGGTTGGCTGGAATCTACCATCAGCTAACCAAGGTAAATGGGAGTTTACCGGAAAAACAGGGCGAAGCATCAGTGTGTCAGGTGAGGGAAGTACTTCAAGTTACTGGCGGTCTGAGAGTAATCCGTTTGTCCCAGATGCAATTTATCGATTACGCTTCTCGGTTTTGGCTGATGGTTTCGGAGCCATCATTGCCGGATCTCATCTGGCCAATATAGATTTGTTACCCTCAACCGATTGGCAAAATAAAGAGTTTATTTTCAAAACACCACGACAAGTGCGCAATGCGTTTTTGCGTTTTGGTCAATGGCGATTCAAGGGTAAAGCGCAATTCGATGATGTGTCTCTCGTCAGAATCATACCAGTTCACCGACATCGTAATAATTTGGAGTTGGGTAAAGGCGAACTAATTCACGACGGAGAATATACCTTCTACTCTGACTTTACTGATACGGATGGTAATGTTTCTCGTTGTCTGTTTCAACACACGGCTAGTTTTAACACCGATCGTTGGGTATTAAGCGATCAGGACGAAATCATTTATGAACACAGTTTGCCTAGCCAGAACCAAACGCAATCAATAATCAACCTTCAAATTCAAATCCAAAATGGCACTAAGGTATTGGTTGAATGTTCTACTGATTCCAACTTTAGTTCAACAGAAACATTAGCAAAGACAGTTGAAAAAAGCGGACAACACCAAATCCAAGTTCCAAAAACTTTGTTGCCGGCTAGTTCACTCTTTGTTCGATTAAAATCCACTGGCGACTGTCAAATCATTGACTATCAGTACCAAGCCAAACTAGTAGATAATGCCCTCCAATTTATCGGTGATACTAGTTATGTTGAAATCCTGAGCGATACTGGAGCACTTGAAGTCAATGTCAAAACGGTAGGCGACTTGGACAGTGGTGCTAATAATCAGGTTGCCATCGACATTACCAACCTGATTGACTACAGTATGGAAGTAGAAGCAGTGATGCGAATTAAGTCGATAGCCTCTGAAGGTGTCAAGAGCAACAACAGTTTTACTGAAACGGTTATCCCTGGTCGTCGAGTCCTAACCGTTGGTGTGGCGGAAACTTGGGAAATTTTGTGGACTGATTACCGGTTGAAACGGGCAGGTAATTATGAAATGGAAATAGAACTGATCGATCGCTTTTACGGTCAATCAGTTTTCTTAGCCCTGATCCCTTTCAGTACGTCAGTCTTGAATCAAGCTGATTATGGTGCCACAGTTTCGCAAGACAACAAGTTAGCTACCGTTTGGTGGTCGGATGCCACACGGAAAATTAGTCGACAACAATTACCTCCTACTGAGAAAGCTTCTTTAGTTCGATTAAATGCTGCCAAAAATGAATATGAGCCATTCCAAATAGTGGTGCGTCCAAAACACCGTTTAAGCCAAGTTACAGTAGCTTGTAGCAACTTTCTTTCTGAACAAAATGATCTAATTCCAGCCGATCAGATTCAAATTGATAACGTGGGTTATGTACTGGTTCGACATCCATCTGATGATGTAGGAACCAGAGGATATTGGCCAGATCCACTCCTTCCTCACAAACATCCAATGGAGCTTTATTCTGGTCAAAACTATCCTTTTTGGCTGACTTTTCGAACTTCACCTGATTTGCCAGCAGGTACCTATCGAGGTACTGTGATTGTGAGTGGTGTCTTGAGTGAAGATGTGAACTTGTCGGAAAAATCGCCGCTGCCTCCAGTAGCAATTAATCAACAGATTAGTTCAATCAAGCAGCGAGCTGCATTGTCAGGGCTTCACTCAGATTGTATAGATGCTTCAGGCCATACAATTTCACCTTTTCCAGCTGCAAAACTGGAAACATCACAACTCCCGCAGTTGCTCACAACACGAGTAGCAGAGATTGAAATAGCAAAAGAGGGAAGCATTTGGCAAGAAATGATCGAAGTTGAACTTGAGGTATGGGATTTTTCCTTATCCAATGAAACACACGTTCGTTCTAGTTTCGGTTTTGACCCGGAAAATGTCAAAAAATATCATCAATTAGACGATGAGGTTGAACTCGATCAAGTACTAGAAAAGTATTACCAAAATTTTTCTGAGCATCGTATTTCTCCACAAAATCCTATGAAGACGAAACCTATCGTTACCGATTTTGAAGGCAATTGGTGGTTGGGTGGTGAACAAGACTCCACTATGAAAGTTGAAGGTCGACATAGCCTCAAGGTGGTAGATGATAATACTTCTGCCGATATAGCTGCAGTGAGCCGTCATAAAATAGCCGTGGATAATAACAAATCCTATGAATTGAGTTGGCACGTCCAGACCGAAAAAACTTCACAGCCATATCAAGTCACGATTCTCTGTTTAAACGAAAATGACGAAGTCTTTCGGCAGATTGACCTGCCCTTTGTTGGTAACGGACATGGACAATGGGAACGAAGGTGGACACAGTTTGGTTCTTTCCCTTCGCAAACTGTGTCAGTTCGCCTCGTTTTTTTTCCCATTACTACAACTATGAGTGGGAAACAAACAGGTGTGGCTTGGTTTGATCAAGTGTCACTCAATCTTATGCCCACTGGTGAAAATCTGATTCCTGACCCTAATTTTGAGCGCACAGTCGCTGATTGGAATATCACTCTGGATACTGAACCATTTGAATTTGTCGCGAAGCGTTATTTGGATGAATTCCGTTTTAACGCTTTTCACTTACCGTTGGAAGGAATGGGCACTCGAACACTTTCTGGCAACGAAGAAGGAATAATCGAGGGGCATCTGGTTGGTACAGAAGAATACGATATTCTGTTTAACGGTTACCTAACTCAGATTCAAAATTACTTGGAGAGAAAAGGTTGGCTGAATAAGGCTTACGTACATTGGTTTGATGAGCCAACTAATCAAGACTATCAATTTGTTAAAGCTGGCATGGATCGAATTCATCAGGTAGCTCCAAAAATTAGCCGTTTTCTGACAGAACAGATCGAGCCTGATTTACTCGAAAGTGTAGAAGTATGGTGTCCAATTGTCCCAAATTTTAATCCAAGCCGGGCTGAAGAACGGAAAGCCAAAGGTGAGCAAGTGTGGTGGTATTTACGCAATAAACCAACGACTCCTTATGTTGGTCTTTTTATTGATCACAACGCTATTGACCTTCGTATGTGGTTATGGCAAACTTGGCACTACGGAGTCGATGGTATCCGCATTTGGCATAGCAATTATTGGACTGACCAAGGTCAGATCTCAGACTCGAGTGACCAAAAACTACCACAAAACCCTTACCGTGATCCAATTAGCTATCCGTCCAAAGACCCATTGTCAATTGACAATATTCATCATTGGGGCAATGGCGATGGTCGATTGATTTATCCCCCACCATCAACTTTAGCCAATTACGACAGTGGGCAATTAACCGAATCAACAGAAGGTCCAATCAACTCGATTCGAATGGAGATGCTGCGGGAAGGAATTGAAGATTACGAATATTTTTGGACTTTACGAGATCTAATTCAAAAATCGACCGATCCTGAAAATAATTCCATTCGTGAAGCTGAAAGCTATTTGGTAGTGCCAGAGACTATCCTAACTAGTTTGGTTAGCTATGCAAAAAATCCTGATGCTCTCTATACTCACCGAGAAATTTTGGCACAGATGATTCTCAAACTTACTATAGAGAATAACTAGACAAAACGTGGATTTGACATTGAGTCTAGTTTTGAGAATCCTACTATTTGCTAGTTTATTAGTATGTTTTTCCGGTTGGGTTAATAACGGAGTAGCCAGAATTCGGCAAGGGTATCAAGATTACATATCAGGAAATTACCAAAAGGCTGAACAATCTTTTCAAATGGCAAGGGATCAATTACCGGCGGTGGCTGATTTTAACTTAGGTACTGCTTATTATAGACAAGAACTGTTCGATTTGTCCGAGATTCACTTCAAAAAAACACTTTTCTATAAAGTTAATGAACCCAAACAGTCGGATATCCATTATAATCTAGGCAATGCGCAACTGAAAGGTGGAAAAATTGAACAAGCAATAAAATCTTATAAATCTTGTCTCCGCTTAAATTCAAATGATAAATCAGCCAAGCATAATTTGGAGCTGGCCTTAAGCAAAAAGAAAATCCAAAATCAGCAACAAATCCAAAATCAGCAACAAATCCAAAATCAGCAACAAACCCAAAGTCAGCAACAAACCCAAAGCCAATTTTTAATTTCGAAGAAAAAAGCTGTTCAATTCTTAGAAGAATTCCGAGAAGGTGAACAACTTCTTCAGAAACAGTTTTTACAACGTAAATTTGCCAACCAAAGTTATTCGAATAAAGATTGGTAGATAGACCTCTGTCGCCTCTTAGACTATTCTTTATTTTGCCATCTTGTATTTTAAATTCCATATTTAGGTTAATAATTATCTCAGGTCTATCGTTAGCGATTCCTTCTACAGCTCAATCGATACAATTCCAAGCGGAACTCTCGCCACACATTATTTCTCTTGAACAATCCGCAACTTTAAAAGTGACGCTTTCCGGTGAGACCCAACTAAGCAAAATCCAGCCACCCAAACTACCCATGGAAAATTCAAGCATATGGCAAGAATTGTCGATTTCTTATCTCGGATCATCTAACCAGTACCAGTTTGTAAACAGGCAAATTCCGGTATCAATGACTTGGTCTTATACTTTGAAGCCAAAAAAGACTGGAACTATTGCTATTCCGTCAATAACCATCGAATACAATGGTAAAATATTAACCACTAAGCCGAAACTTTTACAAGTTATTTCCAATTCCTCAGGAAAAAGAGGGATAAGTAGTTATGAAAACCCTTTCTATGGAGGTAAACAGAGAATAGAGGCTAGTGTTGATCAGCTGAAACCTTATATGAATCAACAAGTCACCTACACCTTTCGCTATCTTTACACTGCTCGCTTACCGAATGATAACTCTCCCAAGTATATTGGACCTGCCTTTTCACACTTTTGGAAAAAGAAACTCAGCCCGAATGCCACTCAAACCGAAACCATAGATGGACAACAATTTCGGCTGGAAGAGATCAAATTCGCGCTATTTCCGATAGCAACGGGCGATATTACTATTGAACCAACCAAGCTTCGTTTTCCCTCGTCTGTGGGCTTGACGAATCATCAAACACCACGCACATTAATTACTAACCCAGTAAAACTAAAAGTTCGTCCATTACCGACTGTTGGCAAACCATCTAACTTTAGTGGAGTTGTCGGGCAGTACCAAATCCAAGCTACCATCGATAAAGAATCCGTAAAATTGAACGATGCCTTTACTTTGACCATTACTGTCTCTGGTTATGGTAATATCGAAAGACATCCTAATTTGGAACTGCCGATAATGGAACACTTTACCCTATACGATCCGGAATTACAGAATACAACCGAAATTCGTCAAGGAAAGATCTATGGAAGACAGATTTACGAGTATGTGATAATTCCCATCCAATCTGGAATTGCTTCAATCCCGTCCATACATTACCCTTATTTTGATCCTATAACTGAGCGGTACAAGGAGGTTTGCACCGCCCCCTTATCTCTAACTGTGATTGCTAAATCTGCCGATGCAATTAACTTAAAGGTTTCAACCAATAAAAACTCGTCAAATGTTATCAAAACAGGATGGAGAGAAAAAAAACTGATTTATAAAGTGTTGTTAGTCGTTTTTCTCTTTTTGATTACTATTGGCGGCTATTTTGTTTTTAGGCAATTTCAATATCGTCAGACTCATAAAAGAAAAAGGCAAACCAAGACAGAACCTTTACAACAAGCTATTCAGGCCATCGAAAGAGCTGAATCGTTTGGCGAACTAGCCATGAGTATTTATGGATATGTAGGAAAAATTCATGAGAAGTCAGCGTTAGGTTGGAATCCGGAAATAGTAAAACGATGTCTAGTTAATAAGGCAATCCCAACTAAATTAGTTGACAAACTAGTTCAGATTTTACATCAATGCGACTTAGAACAGTTTGCTACGACGGATAATCAAACAACACAACATCATATTAAGACTCAAACTCAACAAGTTTTAACTCAGATTGATTATTTTAAATAGAATCCTATTTCTCAACTTGCGAAACTTGCATTTGGGTGATTTTTGTCGTATTATAGTTTTTTAAAGTTTTCACTTTTTAATTACTAATCTTTCCTCACTTACGGATATCAGCCTTTCAATTGGAGACAATCACGTATTGAAAAATCAAGAATCTCTAAAGGTCCCAGTTCAAGATAATAAGGAAATTCAATCTGTCTTTGGAGAAGCTGATATCCATTTGAGATCAATCGAAGACAAATTTAACGTTCGTGTTCAGATTAAAAGCGACGGGCTACAAATTGTCGGTGCTGATCTTAACGGTGTTCATTGTGCAGCTCGGGCTTTCGAATCTTTACTTCATTTGACCAGAAAAGGTCAAAGAATTGGAGCTGGAGATGTTCGTTATGCGACTCGTGTCGCCAAAGGTAATAGCAGAGAAAAGTCAAAAAAAATCCTTAGTGAATCGATTCCCGTATTTTCTAAGCGAGGTGTTATTCGTCCCAAAACGTTGGGGCAACGCCGTTATATTGAGTCGATTAAAAAACACGATTTAGTCTTTGGAATCGGCCCAGCGGGGACAGGAAAAACCTATCTAGCAATGGCAATGGCCGTCGCTGCCCTTAAAAGTGGTCAATTAGGTCGTATCATTCTCACTCGTCCAGCGGTAGAGGCTGGTGAAAGGCTCGGCTTCTTGCCAGGAGATTTAGCTGCAAAAATTGATCCTTATCTTCGCCCCCTTTACGATGCTTTACACGACATGATGCCTGCCGAAAGTTTGGAAAGTTATATAGATCGTAATGTAGTTGAAGTAGCTCCGATGGCCTTCATGCGAGGGAGAACCCTAAATAATTCCTTTGTCGTGTTGGATGAAGCACAAAATGCGACTATTGAACAGATGAAGATGTTTTTAACTAGATTAGGATTTAATTCCAAAGCGGTTATTACGGGAGACGTAACACAGACTGATTTGCCGGCAGGAAAATCGTCGGGCTTGGTTAATGCCGAACGAGTATTAACTGACATAAAAGGGATTGACTTTGTATATTTTTCAAAAGAAGATGTAGTTCGGCACGAGTTAGTTCAACGAATCATCGAAGCTTACGAAAAGCCAGATTCAGAGGACAACAGTACACAATTAGAAGATGGTTCACGTAGTTAACAGTTGGTTTAATACTCGAAACGAATCAGACCTGGCAATTTTTTGTAAAGAAGAAATTGAGTCGGTTTTACCAGTGGTTCGGTTGGCTGCAGAAAGGACACTTATCGAGCATAAGGCCGAGGATTACGAGGTTAGTCTTCTGATTGGTAACGATCAAGAATTAAAAAATCTGAATCAAGAATACCGTTCAATTAACAAACCAACTGACGTTTTGGCTTTTCCGATGATCAATGTACAAAAGATGGGTTGTCAAGACAGCCATGTACCGAACGGCCCCCCATTGATACTAGGGGACATTGCTATCTCAATTTCAACAGCTAAGCGTCAAGCCATTGCCCACTCACATTCACTAGAAATGGAGTTGGTAATTTTAACTGTTCATGGTATTTTACACTTGCTTGGTTATGACCATATAAACGAAGAAGAGGCCAAATATATGTTCAAAGAACAAAAACGAATTTCGAACCAAATTTCGGATATTCTTGGTTGGTCATCGAAAGCAACTTCTCGTTGTATAAACAGAGAGGAGTATTAAGCCAAATTTGGATGGTATAGATAGTATAACTTATTTTGGTATTTTCATCTCAGTGGTCTTAACCGTGGCCTTCTCGCTGATCGATTCTTTTTTTAAACGACTTAGCAAGGATCAGATCATGGAGGTAGCTGAGGCTGGTGGGAACAAGTACGAAATCCTCCATACTCTACTAAGTCAGCCACAAAGATACTATACGACCTTGGCAATCTTGAAAAGTTTGTCGATTCTGAGCGTGTTCGCCCTCTCTTTGCCTCTTTTCTCCTATGTACCCCAAATTGCTGGTGTAGTGATTGCCAGCCTGATATTCACTCTACTAGCTGACCTGATTCCGCAAAGCTATACCAGCAAAACTAGTATCAACTCTGTCATTAAGCTATTATATCTGCTGCGACCAGTTTACTGGTTACTACTTCCAGTCATCGTGCCGATGATACATTTCTCAGGCTTTTTGGCACGTCTTTTGGGTAGTTCGGTTCTTACCAAAGATCGTTTAATTTCTCCAGAATTGTTGGGAACTATTGCGACCGTTGGCAATGGCCAAGAGATTTTAGATCCAGAAGAACGCGAAATGATTTCACGAATTCTTGATCTCCCAGATAAAATTGTTCGTGAAATCATGATTCCCCGAACCGATATAGTTCGTCTTGAAGCTAAATCGCCAGCTGAAGAAATCTTAAATGTAGCTATTCAGTCGCGTCATTCACGTATCCCAATCTACCGAGACCGAGTAGACCATAGCCACAATATCATTGGTATTTTACACGTGAAGGAATTATTGGATTGCTGGGCTAAAGGAAAAACAATCAATTTAGAACAATTAGTGGCTAACCGTCCTCCATTTTTCACTCCAGAAAGTCGAAAGATATGGGATTTGTTTCAAGACCTACAAAACAATCGACTACACTTGGCAATTATTGTAGACGAGTATGGTGGTACTGCAGGCCTAGTAACACTAGAAGACATTATTGAAGAAATTGTTGGAGAAATCCAAGACGAATATGATACCGACGAACAGATTGAGTGTTTCCAGCTCTCACCTCATATTTATTCCGTTGATGCCCGAATGAACATTGACGATTTTAACGATGTCTTTGGCGTTGAACTAGAAGTAGATAGTGTAGATACAATTGGTGGTGCAGTAATTGATCATTTTGGGCGAGTACCAGAAAAAGGTGCCTCCTTCCAAAAAGAAGGACTGAAACTTTCAATATTAGAAGGAGATAATAAACGGGTTTACCGTATCAGAGTAGATCAAAATATATCTAACAGTCAGTACGTCTGATCTACTCAAAAAATTATGACTAATTACAAGTCAGCTATCGTAACTGGTGGAACGGGGACGCTGGGGACAGCTATCTCTCAATATTTATTAGCAAATCAGTACCGTCTAGTTATTCCCTGCTTTTTTGATGCCGAAATTAAACTTTTTGAGAGGACTATCGGCAAGCAGATGGCTAATGTATCACTAATTCAAACCGATCTTACCAAAGTTGCAGATGTTGACCAATTAGTATCTCACACATTGGGGACGTACGGAAAAATAGATGTTTTAGCCAATGCAATTGGAGGTTTTTTAGGTGGTATTCCAACGGCGGAAATGGACTTAGACAAGTGGGAGTTTATGCTGAATTTGAACCTCAAGTCAGTATTTCTCTGTTGCCGATCTGTACTACCCAACATGATCCAACGCCAGTCTGGGAAAATCGTCAATGTATCAGCACGAGCCGGTCTAACTGGTATAGCTGAAATGAGTGCTTATTCGACAGCTAAGGCAGGTGTTCGTATCTTGACCGAATCCATTGCTGAAGAGGTTAAGGACAAAGGTATCAATGTCAATGCTATCATGCCATCAATTATTGACACTCCACAAAATAGGCAGGCCATGCCCGATGAAGATCACAGCCTTTGGGTGAAACCTTATCAAATTGCTCAAGTCGTGGGTTTTTTGGTTTCAGAACAAGCCAGAATTATCAATGGTGCTACTATTCCTGTCTATGGCAGGGCATAGATCAGAAGAATGACTTACTCAGAAATACAGTACAGATATTTGTGGTCTCTCAGATAAAGTTCTTTGCTAAGAATATCAAGTGGAACATCGGAATTGTCGCTCAATTGATTTTCGGCCAAAACTTCAAAATCCGTTCTATGCTTCAAAACTATGTAATTACTATTGCGTACCACTAAGTGAATTTAGTTAAAAGCAATTCTAATCACAATTAGAATTAGAACCTCTTTTAGGTTGATTTAGACTGTTTCAAGTCTAAAATAAAGTCCAAATAAATTTTATTGACAGTACCCAATACCATCCTAATCTAAAATCATCAAACCGCTCAGGATTTCATTTAAGGGCAGGGTGTCAAGTTCTGCCACTCCTCTTTGTTTGAAGGGTTAAAAGTCAATTTGGGCCGTTTAAAACCTCTTAAAAGGCCTGATTTAAGCCTTTTATTTAACTGATTCGGTTTTTCCGTCTTTGTTTTCTACTCAA
>CAYVHK010000046.1:0-25837 GCA_964451145.1 uncultured bacterium
TGTAAAAGATCTGGGTGTAGAATACAGTTGTTTTTCACCCTTTGGTATGGTAACCTTCTAGGCGCTGTTGATCGACTTTAAAAGCGTCAGAGAATATCTTTAGACAAATATTGGGATGCTCTGAACCAAGGTCAAGGCAACCCTTTTATCCAGCAATTTCCTACAGGCCGGTTGGTTCAAAATTGAGCAGACGCAGGAGAAAACATAGATGAGTTCGATACAAGATTTTCCTTTTCCAGGCATGCCAAACACTAGAGATGGCGGTGAAACCGTCGTGTACGTTGAGACTTATATTACTCAAGGAGCATGCGCTTATCCAATAACTTCGTCTTCCAAGATGGGAGAGGCGTACGCCAAGCTGGTGGCGGATGGTTTTAGAAACCTGTGGGGCGAAAAATTAGCTTTTATGGAGCTAGAATCAGAGCATAGTGCAGCCTCGACCTGTGAGGGATTTGCTCTAGCGGGTGGCCGTGTTTGTAACTTTACCTCTGGTCAAGGATTGATCTTGATGAAAGAGGTTCTCTACACCATTTCAGGCAAACGGCTACCAATAGTTTTCCACATTGGGGCGAGAGCTTTGACTTCCCATTCACTTAATGTTCACGCAGGGCACGATGATGTAATGGGTGTGGCCGATTGTGGCTGGGGAATGATCTTCGCCAAAAATGCTCAGGAGGCTGGTGATTTTGCTCTAATATCTAGACGGGTCGCTGAAGATGCTGACACTCCTTTCTTCAATGTACAAGACGGGTTTTTGACTACTCATACAGTTGAGTCGGTATTGGATCCTGAGCCAGAAATGATGAAACAGTATATAGGACATTCCTCGGAAAAACTGTTGAATTTAATGGACACGGCAAACCCATTGATGATAGGTGTGGTTCAAAATCAAGATAGTTACATGAAGGGGAAAATTGCACAACGACACTACTACGACCAAGTGCCAGAGGCGCTTCAAAATGCAATGGACGAGTTCTACCAGTTGACAGGTCGTCGTTACTCGATGGTGGAAGATTATCGAATGGATGATGCCGAATACGCTCTTGTAGCTATGGGCGGGGCTTCCGAGACGGCAATGGCTACAGTTGATTATATCCGAGAGGAAATGGGGATTCCCGTTGGCGTGACTAATATTTCCGTTTTTCGACCTTTCCCAGGTCCAGCTATTGTCGAAACCTTGAAAGGTGTCAAATCCTTCTCTGTTCTAGAGCGAATGGATAACCCACTGGCTCAATCAAATCCATTGACAGCTGAAATCAAGTCGGCATTCTTAGATGCAATGAACGGTGCCCCAGGTTATGGTCAAATCGATCGAGTTCCTGACATTTTGTCTGGTGCGGGTGGGTTGGGTAGTCGAGACGTTCGACCAGGGGACTTTATCTCCATGGTTGAAAATATGCGAGAAAAGGAGCCTAAACGTTTCTTTGTTGTTGGTATCAAACATGATTTATCTCTGGATGTGCTTTTGGATCCTGATATTCGAGCTGAAGGTTCGTTTTCTATGCGAGGACACTCGGTCGGTGGATACGGCTCAGTTACCACAAATAAAGTGATTGCGACTATTCTAGGCTCGCTTGATTTCTACGTTCAAGCTTATCCCAAGTACGGTTCCGAAAAAGCTGGCTTGCCAACCACCTATTACTTGACAATATCTAAAGATCCCGTTCGTACTCACTCTGAGCTGAATTATGTCGAGTTTGTGCCACTAAACGATGTGAACGCCTTCCACACTGGTAATCCATTTGCTGGTCTGCAAGAACGGGGAATGGTTTTTCTTCAAAGTTCAAAGACTGATCCACAAGAAATTTGGGATTCGATTCCCATGCACGCCCAAGAGATTGTGCGTAAAAAACACATCCAAGTTGTGGCTTTGGATACAGTGGCTATTGCTCGTGATGTTGCCACTCAGGCTGATCTGCAACAACGGATGCAAGGTATCGTCTTGTTAGGCATATTCCTCAAAAGCGCCCCCTTCTTACAAGATTTCAACATGACGGAAGAGCAATTGTTTGAACGGGTTGAATCGGTAATTCGGCGTTTCTGGGGACGTCATGGAGAACAGGTTTTGGCTGATAACCTCAAGGCTATTCGCCGCGGCTACTCAGAGGTTTTTGAAATACCTCGTCAGATAATTGAAAAGACTTCAATTGTAAAATCACTGCCGTTGACGGAGAACTAATGTTACGGAAGATCATTGACTATATCGAATATAATAAAACGGACGGGGGTTGGAGATCACAGAAAGTTCACGACGAAGGACAAAGCCTAATGAAACACGAAATTACAGAAGATGAAATTGAGGCTATTGAAGCTGGCCAGCGACCTGACTGGACGCTTCTTGGCCTACCCGAGATTCGGGTGAATGGTGACCTTTTCAAGAAAGAGGGTGAACTTTAGTACAAGTTTGCCTAGTCAAGTACCACATAAAATTCAGGTTTAACAACTAGAAGGTAAAAAAAATGGAAAAAATTCCTTCCACTGCACCAACTATCGAGGATCGGTTGGAGACACTTATCGACATTGAAGATTTTAACAGTCGTGTAATTGATGGCTATAATGACGGGTCTGGACCATTAGCACTAGAAGCTGATATCCATACTGCTCGAAGTATCATTCCCGCAGCTACTGGAGCTTACAGAGATTTCAGTTATATTGCACCTGAAATCCCCCTCTACGACCCGTCTAATTGTGTAGGTTGTATGGAATGTGTGATTGAGTGTCCAGACACGGCTATTTTAGGCAAAGTAGTTGAACCTGATTCATTAGAATCAGAACTGAACGGAGTCGAAGATCCAACTGCACACGCTATTTTCAAATCGCGTTTTGCGGAAACACAGAAATATACCACTAGCGTAGAAAAAAAGGGCGAAGAAGGTGGGTTGTTTGGTATTTTTATTGATCCGACCAAGTGCAAGGGATGTGCTGAGTGCGTAGAAGCCTGTGGGGATCATCAAGCCTTATCCATGATTCCCAAAACTGACACTTCACTTAAACAGTTTCAGGACACTTTCGACTTTTATAACCGATTGCCCGATACTCCCAAACGATTTATCAGTGATCGTCTATTAACCGATATGATGCTTAGCCCGGATTCACTCCTGTACGTCGGAGGTGCGGGCTCTTGTATGGGATGTGGGGAAGCAACAGCCTTGCGAATGATGGTAGCAGCAACTGGTTTTGTCCATGGTCCTGAAAATATGGGTATGGTAGCTTCAACCGGTTGTAATACAGTTTACACTTCGACATATCCCTATAATCCATATACAATTCCTTGGGCAAATTCCCTGTTTGAAAATGGTGCAACTTTTGCCATGGGCGTTCGATCAAGATGGGATCAAATGGGGTGGGAAGATAAAAAATTGTGGGTTGTTGGTGGCGATGGTGCCTTCCTTGATATTGGATTTCAATCATTGTCCCGAATGATAATGTCAGGCATGAACATTAATGTTCTGGTGCTGGATACACAAGTTTATTCCAATACGGGTGGACAAGCATCAACCGCAAGTTTTATGGCCCAACGGTCCGATATGGCTGACCACGGCAAAGAACTAAAAGGAAAGAGTGAACACCGAAAAGAATTGGCAAATATCTGCTTAATGCATCCCAACGTATATGTGGCGCAAACCACTTGTGCTCACTTTAACCATTTCTACCGATCGATTATAGAAGCTAATGAGTACGATGGTCCATCAGTCGTTATTGCTTATTCGACCTGCCAACCTGAACATGGTGTAGCCGATAACATGGCAATGCATCAAGCCAAGTTAGCTGTCGATTCTCGTGCTTTTCCCTTGATCGTCTACGATCCACGAAAGGGTAATACCATCAAAGAGAAATTAGACTTGAGAGGTAACCCAACAGTAAAAGAAGATTGGTATACTATCCGAAAAACTGGGGAAGTCATTGATTTTACTACCTTTGCTAGAAGCGAAGGGCGCTTTTCTAAGCACTTCGACGAAGAAGGACATCCATCCCCAGAGTTATTGGCTTCCAAGCAAGAGCGATTGGAAAACTGGCATCTGCTTCAAGAGTTAGCCGGTATTTCTAAAGACGAGCCAACACAAACTGTGTCGACACAAAAAACATCTGTTAGTGCGGATGCGGCCGCCAAACAAAAAGCTGCTCTAATGGCGAAACGAAAAGCAATGAAAGCATCGGCTGGTGATGCCGACGACGACGCAGCTAAGCAAAAGGCCGCCTTATTGGCCAAATTGAAGGCCAAGAAAAAACAAAAGTAAAGACCTGCTAATTTTATCAGTTATTCAGGATTAGCCTGACATAATATGGTTAGAAAAGTTGCTTCTTCGGAAGCAACTTTTTTTTTAGGACTGGAACACTATTATTTATTAACACGATATCTATTAAATTTGACACCGATTAATTTAATAGCTCAAGTGGGGGCAGACGGAATTTATGCTAAACGACATACAAAAACTAAGCCTAAAGGACGTTGATTTTCAAGATCGGTCAGTTTTAGTTCGAGTCGATTTTAATGTGCCTCTCGATAATGGTGTTATCGTTGACGATAGCCGTATCCGCTTAGCTTTACCAACTATTCATCATCTTTTAGCCAGTCAAGCCAAGGTTATTTTAGCTACTCATGTTGGCCGACCAAACGGGTTTGATACAGCCCTTTCAACTTTACCCATTGCTGAGCATCTGAGTAAATTGCTTGGTACGAGGGTCAAGCATACAGTGGATTGTGTTGGTTCAGAGGTAGAAGCAATAGTGTCAGAAATGACATCAGGCGATATATTGCTTTTAGAAAATGTCCGTTTCTATACTCAAGAGACTGATAACGATCCCGAGTTTGCTGCCCAGCTTAAGAGATTAGCCGATGTTTACGTTAATGATGCTTTCGGCACTGCCCATCGATCTCATGCTTCTACCACAGGAAGCCACTATCCAGTGGCGGTTGTTGGTCAACTAATGGAGAGGGAAATCAATTATCTAGGTGATTTATTGGAAAATCCTAAGCGGCCATTTGTAGCTATTATTGGTGGGGCTAAGATCTCAGACAAGATTGGAGTAATCGAAAATCTTATCAACACAGTTGATGAATTAGTGATTGGTGGTGGCATGGCCTATACTTTTCTGAAAGCATTAGGACATGAAATCGGAAATTCTATTCTTGAACTAGATAAAATTGAATTGGCTACTCAATTAATGAGCAAAGCTGAAAATAAAAATATTAATATCCATTTGCCGGTCGATCACGTCATTGGTCAAGAGTTTGACCCAAACACGCCCTCACAGGTCGTGCTTCGTGGCCAAATACCAAGGGAATGGGAAGGATTTGACATCGGTCCAGAAACGATCAAGACTTTTAATGAGGTCATCAACTACGCAAAGACCATTTTTTGGAACGGACCAGTTGGTGTTTATGAGTTCGATAAATTTGCTGTTGGTACCATATCCTTAGCTAAGTCTATTGCTCAATCAGAGGCAACTAGTATTATTGGTGGTGGAGATTGTGTTGCAGCTGCTCAAAAAGCTGGGGTCAGCGACCAGATTTCCCACATTTCAACTGGTGGCGGAGCATCACTCGAATTAATGGAAGGTAAAGAACTGCCTGGTATTGTAACCTTGACTAATAAATCAGATTACACCGGTTAAAGATTCAGTGAAAAGTTTGGAGGAAAAATGAGTATTTTAGTTGATAAAAATACCAAAGTAATTGTGCAAGGATTAACAGGTCGAGCAGGTAGGTTTCACGCTCAACAATGTGTGGCTTATGGTACGAAAATCGTAGGTGGTGTAACACCCGGAAAAGGGAAGACGAATGTTGATGGAATCCCAGTTTTCGATACCGTTAGCTCCGCTTGTGAGGCCACTGGAGCGAGCGCATCAATGATCTACGTGCCAGCAACGTTTGCTGCAGATGCGATTATGGAAGCTGCTGCAGCTAATATTGAATTAATCATCTGCATTACTGAGGGTATTCCCGTTCTAGACATGGTCAAAGTTAAACGGTACTTGGAAGAAAAAACAACTCGATTGATTGGACCTAACTGTCCTGGTATCATTACTCCTGGTGAATGCAAAATAGGTATTATGCCCGGCTATATTCATCAAAGGGGAAAAATAGGTATTGTCTCTCGCAGTGGAACACTAACCTACGAAGCTGTCCATCAGGTAACCCAACTCGGTTTGGGGCAATCCACTTGTGTCGGTATTGGTGGGGATCCAGTTAACGGTACCAGTTTTGTTGATACGCTTCAACTATTTACAGAAGATGATGATACCGATGCTATAATCATGATAGGCGAAATAGGTGGAACGGCAGAAGAAGAAGCCGCGGACTTTATTAAGCACTCAGTTAATAAGCCGGTAGTTGGTTTTATTGCAGGCCAAACCGCACCCAAAGGTAAGCGAATGGGACATGCCGGTGCTATCATTTCTGGTGGGAAAGGAACGGCATCAGAAAAAATAGATGCACTTCGAAGCGCCGGAGTTTCGGTGACAAAAAGTCCAGCCGACATGGGACGAACTTTGGCTAGAGTACTCTAATTTTCTATTACAAAAATCTTGGCTAGTCAATCATCCAAATCAGGACAATTTGCATCCGACCATCAACTAACGATGGTTACTGGTAGACGACCAGTAGCCGAGTTGCTACAAAACCAAGAGCAAAAAATCGACCGTCTTTTGGTAGCTGATCACCTGTTATCGAACCAGACAGACAGTAAAAAAACACAATTCATCCGTCGTTTACTAAGTCATGCTGGACAACGACAAATCCCAGTGGAACCTGCCACCAATGATCAGCTCAACCAGTTATCGAACCTACCACATCAAGGAATCGTAGCATTTGTCCAAACGATGCAGTATGTACCGCTTGAAACACTATTGATTCAAGCTGGCCCTATTCCTTTGTTAGTAATGCTCGATGGTGTTCAAGATCCACATAATCTAGGAGCCATTATTCGTACAGCTGAAGCCACAAATGCCGACGGCGTTATTATTCCCGAAAGACGTTCTGCTCAGTTGACCACAGGCGCCTTCAAATCCTCCGCTGGTGGTGTCGCTTATCTGCCAGTCTCAAAAGTGAAAAATTTAGTTCGTACCATTCAATGGCTACAGACTCGAAATGTTTGGATTGTGGGTACTGATATATCAGCGCCGCAAGTCTATACTCAAGCTGATTTTCGGCAATCGACCTGCTTAGTGCTGGGTGGAGAAGGGGATGGATTGCGTCGCCTAACCAAAGAACGATGCGATTTTTGTGTGTCAATTCCGATGTTGGGAAAAATCGAATCCTTGAACGTTTCAGTAGCTGCTGGTGTATTGCTTTACGAAGCAGTTCGACAAAGAATGAATAATAATTAAATGAACACGATTGTTGTTACTGGGGACGGTTCAGCTTCGATTTACTCAACTCAGTTTGGCGAACAATATCATTCTAAGCATGGGGCTTGGTCTGAGTCGCTCTATGTTTTTATCCAAATGGGTCTATTCCAGAAAATCCACCAATCGCAGATTGCCGTGTTTGAAATGGGATTTGGTTCAGGCCTCAACCTTCTTTTGACCCTAAAACACCTGCCCCCAACATGTCAATTATACTATGAAACAGTCGAAAAGTTTCCCCTTCAAAACACTGATTACCTGTCCTATGCTGAATTTGTGTCATTTGAAGATCGACCTTTATTCAAACGACTTCACCAACTTGACTGGAACCAAAAAGTTATCTTAAACAACCAAGTAACTATTAAGAAAGTGCAAGCTGATATATACGACTATCAACCTTCTGATCCCTTTGACTTGATTTACTTTGATGCATTTAGTCCACGGACACAACCAGAATGTTGGTCGAAATCTATTTTTGACAAACTTTATGAGTCAATGGTGAATGACGGCATTCTGGTAACTTATTGTGCCAAAGGTAGCATTAAGCGTCTATTGACCGAAGTCGGGTTTAAGGTTCAAACATTGCCTGGTCCCCTCTACAAAAGGGAGATGATTCGCACCATCAAGTCATCGATTAGCATTTAGATTGAATAATACTTTTTGGCTTTCTCCCTTGTATTTTTGTGTCAAAAACTGCATAATGCCGAGTTCCTACAACCACTGTTTACTCAAACCGAATAGCTTTTACAGGTGTATCAATTGGAATTTGTAAAACTAACCGATGAACAACGTCAATTTTTCGATAAAAACGGATATTTGGTCGTTCCTGATGTTCTTTCATCAAAAGATATAGACCAGCTAACGGCGGCTTGTGACCGAATGATCGAAGCCTTTGACCAAGATAGCTCTTACGTTCAGCAAAGTCCAGGCATCGTAGTTGATACTAACTTTCACCCATTGCTGGCTTGGTCTCCGACGGTACCATTAATTACTCAGCTATTATCTCCAAACATTCACTTACATACAACTGCCATCATTTACAAACGATCACAAAAACAGGACAAGCCGGAGATTGTGAATCAACGTGGTTGGCATCGCGACATTGGCATTACCGAAGACTTGGGACATGATAACCTATTGAGAGTAGGAATCAAAGTTGGTTATTGTTTGACCGATTTTCCCCAACCTCGGTCCGGCTTCACTATGTTCGCTTCTGGTTCTCATCTCTTACCAACTCCTCTACCAATTCCCAGAGGTAAAGTTGATCCGTCTTCAGTACTTGATCTCTGCTTGAAAGCGGGCGATGCCTTTTTGTTCGAGAATCGTATTTTTCATACTTCAGCGCCTAATCTTAGTCCTAGAACTTCAAAGGTAATTATTCTGGGTTACAGCTACAGATGGATGGGGGGACGAAAAACCAATATGCAGCAGGTACAGCCAAGTCAGAAAATTTTAGATCAGGTTGATCCAATCCGACAACAATTGCTGGGTGGGGAAAGCGACGCGGTAATCCATTGGGCGAAAGAAAATGATTTTAACCCATCAGCATCATTTCAGTGGACAACAGAAATTTAGTTTTTTAAAATTATTTTGTGAAAAAGGTGAAAAAATGGAAAAAATTCATATTCAAAAGCAATTCGAAGAAGTCTATTCAGATGTTTTCACTCCTGAGGTACTATCTGCACTCAGTTATTTATCGAATCTAAACAATGAGCGGTTAGCTATAATGCGAAAACGGATGGAACACCGCCAAAAACGGTTCGAAAAACAGGAGTTAATTGGCTTTCTTAATCCTGATAGTAATATTGCTGGCACCAATATTAAGGTACAAAATGCTAGAATAGGTCAATTTCTAGGTCCTGAAATTCCGGCCGATTTACAATGCCAGTGGATTCAAGGTACCGGACCAGGTGCAAAACCGAATACCACCATCGAACGAAGTATTCGTAATGTGGCTTACGCACTACTCTCTGGGGCTGATGGTTGGATGTTTGATGGTGAGGATGCATTGGGCCAAATTACCACTATGTCATTGGATAATCAACGCAATCTAAAATTGGCAATCTCAAGTGATGAGATTTTTATGCAGGCAGCCCAGCAGGTAGCAAAAGAAATGAATAAGTGGTCAATGTCATTTTTGGGTCGAGAAACTATTAATGATTGGCAAAGTCAACTTGGTTTCACTACCAAAATTTTCCGAGCTAGGGGATTGCATCTGGATGATAGACATATTCGAGATGAAAAAGGAGTAGGCTTTTCAGCTTCACTAGTTGATATGGCCACCTATATCGTTAATAATTATCAGAACCTGCAAGCCAACGATTCTTCAATTGTTCTTTACTTGCCCAAAATTCAGACAGCAGAAGAGGCGGCTTTATGGAATAAGATGTTATCAGCTTTAGAAACATATCTTAAATTGCCAATTGGGACCATTAAAGTCTATGTTTTAGTTGAGCAATTAGAAGCAACGTTCCAGTTGATGGAAATTCGAGCAGCTTTGGGTTTACACTTTGTTGGTTACAACACAGGGCGTTGGGACTATATCAACAGTGTGGCTGATGCGATGGCTTGGAACCATAGCTTTATCAATCCCAATATCGAATCGATTACTATGACCTATGGTTACATGAAAAACTATGAAGACCGAGTACGTCGGGCAGTCAATACAGAAGATCACAACGGTAATTTTGCACTCTGGCAAGGCGGTATGGAACCAAATATTCCTGTGGGTACAGAGTCTGGAGTTGATCTTAGTATGAAGAAAGCTATTAATGGTGCTAAACGAGAACAAAATGCTGGGGCTAGTGGTAAGTGGGTCGCTCATTGGAAGATGGTTCATATTGTGCGACCTGTTTGGGCTGAAATTGGTGAAGAAAACCAATTAGGACGAGAATTTCCACCACTAACTTATACTCAAGCCGATGCAGATGGACTAACCGAACTAGAACCGGCACCGCGAACTGTCCGTGGCGCTAGAAACCTAATTAGCGTTGGCTTGCAATATGGAAATGCTTTTAGTCAGGGTTTCCAAGCAGTAGCTCTAAAACCAGCCGATTTTTTTGACGATGAAAACATCATGTATTTGATGGAGGATATGGCAACCGGCGAAATCCGGTTGAGTATTTTGTGGGAGTGGTTGCACAAGGGGGGGAAATTGACTGAAACTGATGAAGAATCGAGTATCCAAGCAGGCGCATTGTTTTCGATAGAGCTTTTTCAACGCTTATTGCAGGAGGAATACGACAAATTGTTAAAAGCAGATCGAAAAGATGTTCACGACAATTCCAAAAATACTACTCTACCAATTGCTAGGGAGATAGCAGAAACTTATGTTCTGGATTCCATCAAAGTACCATGGTACATTGATCTTCTAAACATAAATCTCAATAATCATAATTTACAAACAGCCAAAGATCGAATTCGCGCCTACATGAAAGCATTGAAGATAGACAACACTCGCATCACTGAAAATCTGGATTTTCAGATTTAAAATCCCCCTGATAGATCGGTTAAAAAACTGAGAACTTGGCATTTAGACTGGTTCTGTTTTAAGTTCTCAATTCTGCTTGAAAACGATCTATCAGTTTGCCCAAAATTTTTTCATGTAGGTCATCTACAATAGCATCGGTTAATGTTTCTGTTTTGGCATGATATTCAATGCTGTAAGCCAAACTTTTTTTTCCGGCTGGAATTTGATCCCCGGTATAAAGATCAAACAGATAAGCTTGGTTGACTAATTTTTGTCCTACTGACCGAATAACTGCTAGCGGCTGATCAGCTGCCAGATCTCGATCAACTAAAATTGCGAGGTCCCGACTAATACTAGGATGAGTGGGAATTTGCACAAATTGCTTGTTGGGCTGGGCAAATTCTGTTAGAACATCAAGGTTAAGTTCAAACAAGTAAACACGATCAGATAAATCGAAATTGTCAGCTACTTGAGGATGAATTTCACCCAATACCCCCAAAAGTGTTTGTTGATGCCAAAACTCCGCACTTCGGCCAGGATGGAAAGTCGGCGCCGCCGTTGCTTTGAAAGAATAATTATCTAAACCAACCATCATCAGCAAACCTTCAACTAAACCTTTTAGATCATAAAAGTCAATTGCTCTTTTCGCATTGCCATAGTAGCCTGTACCCTGACTTCCTGCCAGAACACCCGCTACATAGGGACGTTCGATTGGCAATTGGTCATCATTTTCACTCGAACGATGGAAAACTTTGGCCATTTCGAACAATCGAATGTCTGCTACTTGGTGCGAACGATTGCGGTGAACATTAACTAACAAGCTAGGCAACAATGAAGTCCGCAAAACAGCAAACTCTTCATTGAGTGGATTTTTTAGAGGAATTGGTTGATGATCCTTCATCTGCGACCGTTCAGGCATATCAGCGTTGTAAAAGGAGTAGTTGATAGCCTCCATCAATCCGTTTTCTAATAAGTGTGACTTTACTAACTGACCAATGTTTATTTCCGCCTTGGAAATGGGAATGTGGCCAGTGGGTAGTTTAGTTGGTATCCGATCGTAACCGAAGACCCGTGCTATTTCTTCCACCAAATCAATCTCACGTTCAATATCAGGGCGAAAAGTAGGAACAGTAATAGAGAAAATTTGTTCATTTTTCGCAACATTAAATCCCAGTAAACTTAGTATCTGATGCATTTTCTGAGGCGTAATGTCGGTTCCTAGCACACGGTTAACCTGACTCGGTCTTAAGTCAATTTTTTTAGGCGTCTTAGGTTTCGGATACACATCAATGATACCTTTCGCGATTGTTCCACCAGCAAGTTGCTGAATTAAATCAGCGGCACGATTAATAGCTGGAATAACACCCTCAGGATCAGTTCCACGTTCGAAACGATGTGACGCATCGGTATGCATTCCGAGTACTTTAGCCGTCCTGCGAATGCTAATTGGGTCAAAATAGGCACTCTCTAGCAAAATGTCGACAGTATTTTCCGAAATGGCGGATTCGACCCCCCCCATCACACCGGCGATTGCTACAGGCCGAACAGCATCCGAAATAACTAGCATGTCTTCAGTTAAATCTCTATCAATTTCGTCCAACGTTTTAGGGATTTCACCGGGCTTAGCTCGACGAACAACGATCCGATTTTCGTTTAATTTTTGGTAATCGAAAGCATGAAGTGGTTGACCCAATTCCAACATTACTAGATTAGTAACATCAACGACATTGTAAATTGAAGCGAGTCCTATGGTTTTCAAGCGATTTTGCAACCAACTGGGGGACGGTCCAACGGTAATACCTTGTATTACCCGAGCCGCATAACGAGAGCAAAGGTTAGAATCTACAATTTCGACTGAAGTCAAATCAGCGACTGGTGTGTGGCCTTCCTCAACAAAATCGGTCGGTTTTTTAAGTGAGTTAGACGTTAGCTGTTCTGTATCAAGAAGGCTCAACGCCATTGTTGTTCCAACTTCACGAGCGATACCAACGACCGATAAGCAATCAGGTCGATTCGGAGTAATCTCCAAATCCATGACTACATCATCAAGATCAAGAGCTTTTGCCAAGGGGGTACCAACAAGCAGTGAGTCTGAAAGTTCCATCAATCCAGATTGGTCACCAGGCAATTTCAACTCATCAGCTGAACAAAGCATACCGTGTGAAGTAATTCCACGCAGTTTAGCCACTTTGATTTCTAAACCATTAGGCAGAATTGCACCGACGAGTGCCACCGGGACTACTAAACCTTGACGAGCATTGGGTGCTCCACAAACAATTTGCACAGTTTGCTCTTGCCCAATATTCACTTGGCAAACTACTAACTTATCGGCTTTTGGATGGATACAAACAAATTCGATCTGCCCCACAACAACTGACTCTAATCCTTGATCAAGAAAAGTTACTTCCTCGACTTCGATACCAAGCATCATCAACCGTTCAGCCAATAATTCTGGCGATATAACCGTGTGATTATCTTGTTCCAAACTAACGTATTCTTTCAACCAGTTGAGGCTGATTTTCATTGTTTATTCTACTGCTCCCCATTGTTTTATTCAGTACTATAAGGTCTAATTTCTTCATTTAACCGCTGACTGAAATTATAGCCGACAGGTGCCTCAACTGCAAGCGGTGGAGATGTAACCTATCGACTTGACTTTGCAATGATCTACATTTTAGCTATACGATCAGATTATTAAATGAAATAAGGGAAATTTTAGATACTAAGTATTCGATTTATTATCTTGTGAGTTTACAATACCTGCTAGTAGAAGAATTACGGTTCATCGTTGAAATATATCGAAAAAATTATGTGAACCACCCAATTTCAACTAACCATTCAATAGAGGATTTATTCAACAACCGAATAAGCCAAGTCATGGAACTAGAAGTTTTGTTGCAGAAAAAACTATCCCGCCGATTGTATCGTCAAGTAGTAAGGTATACATATTCCATAGCCCGTTTCGAAACACCTGAAAGAGGACAGTTTATCTAGGAGTTCGAGATACCACATGTTTTCAGTTTAAGTGGAGGATACAAATTTTCGGACTGGTTTGAACTTAGTCTAAAATGGCGATATGTAGCAGGTCGAACATACACACCAATTATAAACTCAGTTCGTTTTGATGCTTACAACCTCTTTAAACGATAGAATATCTGGCCATTTAAATGGCGAAGAATTGCAAAGCAAAGACGAACAACTTACCAATTTGGTATTACACCAATTATTGGTTTTTACATCGAATTCTAATAGTTTAATTCCGCTAGTAAGTTAGTGATTCGTTTCCGAACTTGTTGATACTTTTGATGATCAAATTTTCTATATTGATGAAAGACAATTTTACCTTGTTGATCGACCAGATAAAGTGCCGGTTTCTTTTTCTGCTTGCACTTGGTTTTGTATAGTTTGTGCACTTTGCCTTCCCAATCTAATAACAAGGGAACTGGGGGTGGCTTTTTTAACAACTGCTTTTTGATAAACTGCCGAGAGATAAATTTGGGCACATCCTCCATGTTACCAATTATATAGCATCGGAAAGTTGGAGAAATAATGTTTTTATTCTCAATAATCTGTCTGAAATCAGTCATAATCGCCTTTCCCCACCGGTTATCATCTTTCCTCAGTTTGCGATTACCGGCAATCAGAAAAATGATTGATCCCTTCATTTTATTGAGTTGATGTGTTTTACCATCAGCTGTTTGCAACTGGAAATCTGGGGCCATATGCCCAACCGTTGCGGGTACATTTCCCAGAAACGGATAAAGGATAAGCGTTAGAAACAGAAAAAAAATAGTAGCCAAATCAGGTTCGTTTGAGTTCGATTGGTTGCATTTGGTCTTGAATCAACTTACTTCAAATTTGTTTTTCGTTGATCGAGTATAGCTTCCAACTCTGGGTCAATCCACCAATTCTCTAAGCCCAAATCGTACTTAGATTGTATTTTAGGTTGCCGAAATTTATCCCAATATAACACTCGATAAGCTGAAATATGCCAATGTGGAATTACGTAGTAGTTCCATAATAGCACACGATCTAAAGCTTTGGTTCGTACAATTAAACTTTCTCGATTTGGAGCTGTAATAATGAGTTCAATAAGTTCATCAACCACAGGGTTTTTAATGCCAATGAAGTTACGAGTTCCAGCAACATCTGCGGCCTCCGAACCCCAAAAATCCCGTTGTTCATTACCAGGCGAGAGAGATTGCCCCCAATTGCTAACGACTATATCATAATCGAAACTGTCCAACCGATTCTGGTATTGCGAAGTGTCAACTAAACTAACCGTGGCCTTAATACCCAATTTCTCCAAATTTTTGGTAAATGGTAATACGATTCGTTCAAACGCTGGCGAATAAATTAGCACTTCAAATTCCATTTTTTCCTGAGTTAAGTTATTGGTCAATTTTCCTTCTTTGACTTGCCACCCGGCTTCTTTCAACAAGCGAAACGCCGTTCGCATGTGTTTACGAATATTGCCTGAACCGTCCGTTTTTGGTGGGGCATAAGTTTGACTAAAAACCTCAGCTGGTAATTGGTCTCGGAACGGGTTCAAAATATCGAGTTCAGCGGAACTAGGTAAACCGGTAGACGCAAGTTCCGAGTTAGAAAAGTAACTAGGACTGCGGGTATATGCGTTATAGAACAGATTTTTGTTCGTCCACTCAAAGTCGAAGGCATGGGCCAACGCTTGACGAACTTTGGCCTTAGAGAACATCGGTTTACGAATATTGAAAGCAAAAGCCTGCATGCCGGCAGGATTTTGGTGAGGGATTTGTGACTTAATAATTAAGCCTTTTTTCACTGTAGGTATATTGTAACTCGTAGCCCAATCTTTGGACGCATTTTCAAACAAAAAATCACTCTCACCAGCTTTGAATGCTTCTCGTTCTACAGTGCGATCTTTATAGTAATCGAAACGGATGATGTCGAAATTATAACGACCTTGATTAATTGGTAAATCTCTGCCCCAGTAATTTAGATCTCTTTCATAAGTAATTGACCGACCTTGGTCAAGTTTCTTAATTTTATAAGGTCCACTGCCAATAGGCGATTCAATCGTTGTAGCCTCAAAATCGCGGTTGACCCAGTAGTGTTTGGGCAGAATGGGCATCTGTCCAGTAATTAAGGGAAGTTCAGGATTAGGTGGTCCACTAAAAGTAAACCTAACTTTTCTTGGGCCAAAAGGCTCAGCTTTCTCTAAGTTAGCATAATAAGATCGATAGAAAGGATGGCCTTTTGTTTTCAGAACCTCTAACGACCAAATCACATCATCAATAGTAACTGGTCGACCATCATGCCAACGGGCCTCTTGCCGTAAAGTGAACGCCACCCAAGATCGATCAGCTGGCCACTCTATGCTTTCAGCCAATAGACAGTATTCGGTAAAGGCCTCATCGTCTGAGTTAGTCATCAAACTCTCAAAAAGATAATTAATCCCACGTGGGGATTGACCTTTTAGAATATAAGGATGCAAATTATCGAATGTGCCGAATGCACCTTGGACAATTCGACCCCCTTTAGGAGCATTGGTATTAACATATTCAAAGGAAGTAAAATCTACCTCGTATTTAGGCTGGCCGTGCATGGCAATAGCATGAGATCGATAAATCGTTGGCTGCTCTTTGACATTGGTCGATCCAACAATGATAAAATGAAAAAATAGAACTAAAATGTAAAACAGTTTAGAAGGTTGAGCAAATCGGTGCATGTCAGCAGTCCTCAGTGTTTTTTAATTAGTAAAAATATGGGTTGTTTCTTTAACTAAAAGTTATATAATGAATTACGAATTGTCAATCTGGTCAAACAATTGTTATCCTACTTGATGGCTATGTTTAAGTCAACCAGCATTAAACTTTAGCTGAAAATACATGCAAGATATCTTGTCATTTCCCATGTTCGGCAAAAAGTAGTTGACATTTTACGATTGATGGATTAGAATTACGACAATCTAGTTCCCAACCACAGAGGGTTACTTCCAAGATGGCTTCAGCAATATCTCACTTTTCTAATGTTTCTTCGTCAGTTCTTACTATGAAGGGTGTTGGTTCGTTGACCAGCGATAGCGGCGAGGGAATTGGTCGCATCAAGGGTAACTACCTACAAGCCCAAAAGAATCCGATTCGGCAAACTCGAATTTCAGGCCCGTCGCCAGGCCCTTCACAGCAGATTGATCCAGTTGACACTGGCAACACGTCTGACATTCTAAGCCAAAAGGCCAATCAGCGATTTGGCTTGCTAGTCGAGAAAATTCTTTAATTAACACTGGTTAGAAGGTTCCAACATCTTTGGGACCGGTGCTTTGTCACTTTGATCGTTGCCGGTTTTCCAATTGTATGCGCCTGTCTGCCAATTTGGAGCCCTTATGTATCAGTTTAGAGCACTTCTTTTTCTTTTTCTTTTTGCTTGTTTGTTTGTTGTTGAGGCGCAAAGAAATGGTTCAACAAATGGGGAAGCCATCCCAGCTTCTGACCGAGCCTACTATCAGGTTATCACTGATTACAGTTTATTTCGCCCACTCGGTTGGCGGCAACCCGATACTAGTCCGAAATATCAGTTAATTGCCACCAAAATTCCGGTTCAGGGGGTTCCAAAAGCCCTGATTAAGGAGACTCGATCCAACAAAACCTACTATGTTGGTGTAGGCGAGGAAATTCAAGAGGCTAAAGTCGAGAAAATCGAAGCCAATCAAGTAAGTCTTGATTCAGGGGGAAAGCCGATCGCTCTGTCGGGTCGCAGTGTTGATTTTTTACGTACTGGTGAAAAAAAACGAGGGCGAAAAAATCGTGGTCGGGACAAAGAAAAAGCCGAAAAGCGTTCCGAGGACCGGAGCGAGAAGTCTCGTCGCGGAGGTCGTGCCCGATCGGGGCGTGGTGGCTGGAATAGTGGAAGAGCTAATGAAATGAGGGCCAGGTGGGAAAACATGTCCCCAGAAAAAAGGTCCGAAATGATTCAAAAGTTCCGAAATTCTTCTTCCGACGAACGCCGAAAAATGATGGGAAGTTTCACAAGAGGTGGAAAAGACTAGTGGTTCTGCAACGTGCGTAGTGGTGTTGTGATTCAGATTTACTAACGGAAAAAGAAAGTTAGACTGACTTGTTTTTAGAGGCGATCAAACGGTGCCTGGAACCAAAGAGTGGTTTCGGGCGTTTTTATTTTACGGCGTGATTTGTATAATCGTTTTATAGAGTTGGGAGTAAGTGTCCATTCGCTCCAAGTAGCGTTGTTGCTTTTCTTTATTAGGTTGATAAACCTGTTTGGGTTGAATCAATAACTGTACAGCTTCTTGAATACTCTTGTATTTGCCGATAGCTGTTCCAGCCAAAATAGCTGCCCCCATACAAACGCCCTCCGAAACATCAAGTGCCACCACATCTTTACCGAAAATATCGGCTTTCAATTGCAGCCACCTGTCGGATTTTGCTCCGCCACCGATTGCCCGAATTTCATTAATTTCCACACCAGCTAGTTCCAATAAATTAAGATTATGCTTAATCTCAAAGCTTATACCTTCCAAAATAGCTTTAACAATGTCGGATTTAGTTGTTTGGAGTGTCAGGCCCAATATAGCTCCTTTAGCATTCAAGTCTAATGTTGGCGTGCCTGAACCCGTGAAGTGCGGCAATAACATGATGGGCGATGGTTCATCTGGCATAGAATCAATCAAAAGTTCGTAGACATCTTGTCCACGAGCCTCAGCTTGGATTACTTCTGTTTGGGCGAAATTATCACGGAACCAGCGTAAAATCACGCCACCACTAGAAACAAAACCGAGTGTCACGAAGAGACCATCGACAGTATGCGGATAACAAGAAAAATTACCTTCGATCATTTTTTGGTTCAGTATTGGTTTTGTAAAAGCGGGGGCAATACATTCGACTGTTCCAGTTGCATCCATTACATTACCATGTTCGATAATACCAGCACCTAAAGCACCGCAAGGCTGATCGTGTCCACCAGCTACGCCTACCACTGATTTAGGTAAACCGAGTTCTTCAGCAACTGAGCTGCTAATTTGGCCAATAATCGTACCCGATTGAACTGGCTGGGCAAACAGATTGGGATCAATACCAGTAACGCTTGCCATTCGATCTGACCAGCATTTGTTAAGAATATCGAAGGCCATGGTTCGAGCAGCTAGCGAATAATCGATAGAAACGGAACTGATGCCCAATTGATGATAAATAAAATCCGAAAAACACAGAAATTTCCAAGTTTGGTTATAAATATCCGGCTTCTCTCGCTTCAGCCAAATCAACTTGGCAACGGTAGTGATGTCGCTGAGTGGCATTCCGGTGATTTTCATAATTTCTAGTTTGCTGATTTCCCGCTCAATTTGGTTAGAAATGCCGGATGTTCGTGAATCAAAACTTGTAATAGCATTATCTAGAATTTGACCATTTCTATCAATTGGAGTTACCGCTTCACCTTGGCTAGCAACACTGACCGCTTCGATCGGATCATTGTGGGTTTGACTGGCAACATGCCGAATGCCGCCTGAAACTTTTTGCCAAAACAATTTACTATCCAATTCAGACCAGCCAGGATTGTTATGTATTAAAGGGTATTCGCCATAGGATTGAGCAATAATCCGGCCTTCCACGTTAAACGCAATCACCTTGCATCCAGTTGTTCCAACGTCAATTGTGAGTAAGCTCATTTCTTACCATTTCTCTATTTTTTAGTTAAGTTACCAATCAGCAACACTACCATCTTGGTGATAAAATTCACCACCCAATTCTTCTTCATTATTGGATACTAATCCGTAACCGAGTAGATTCATTTTATTTTGTGTAATTCGGTTATCTTGCTCAACTAGCTTTTCATCCACTTCGAAACCTAGCCCGTCCCCTGTGGGCAATTCAATGTAGCCGTTTTCAACCTGCCACGAGGTTTGGAATAGGTCATTACCCAAACCAGCATCGACTTGTTCTTGTATCAGGAAATTTGGAACAACCGCATCCACCTGTAAGCAAGCAGAAAAGGCAACTGGGCCGATAGCGCAGTGCGGCATAATGTGGATGTAGTAAATTTCGGCCATATTAGCAATTTTTTTGACTTCGGTAATACCACCAGCGTGTGAAACATCTGGTTGAATGTAAGCTGCCGCCTGAGTTTCAAAAACTTTTCGAAACTCCCAGCGGGATAAAAGTCGTTCTCCAGTAGCAATAGGGAAGGGCACTTGAGTTGAAACCTGTTTTAGTGCATCCACATTCTCTTGTGGTACTGGTTCTTCGACAAACATGGGTCTCATTGTTTTTATTTGATGGCAAATTTCGATGGCCAGAGCAGGAGTCATTTTGCCGTGAAAATCGAAACCAAGTTCAATCTCATCACCAACCCACTCTCTCATTAAGTTGGCACAAGTAACAAAAGCATCAACGACAGCCGGCGGTTCGTGGGCTTGCCACTTCCCGCTAGGTCCACTTTTGAAAGCGGTATAACCATTTTTCTGTAACCATTCCAATCTGCTCCTGGCTTTTTCCAAACTGTCACCATGTATGCTATCGATGCCCCAATGAGCATAGACTCGAATCCGGTCTCGCACTTGACCTCCTAACAATTTATAAGTTGGAACTTGGTAATACTTGCCAGCGATATCCCAAAGAGCTTGGTCGATACCGGCTAAAGCTGACATTAGAACATTTCCACCACGAAAAAAAGCTGATCGGTAAATATGCTGCCAATGGTGCTCGATACGTAATGGATCTTTACCAATTAAATAATCAGCTAAGTCATTTACTGCAGCGATAGTACTAAGTGGTTTCCCTTCTAGGGTAGTCTCACCCCAACCAACCAGGCCATTATCAGTAGTAACTTTCACAAGCCTCATCCGACGGCGAGGAAAGAATTGTTCAATTTTAGAAATTTTCATACCAACTTCTACTTTGATTTCAGTTGATCAAATTTTGTTCCTCTAACCAAACCTTGAGTGGTACGTCGACATCTTTGGGTGAAAAATACCCATTAGCATTAGTACCACTACCCAACAACTGTTGGCGAATCGGATCGCTAATTTGGAACAGCTTGTTAGGAATAGTCATATCATCTTTAGGGCGTAACCAACGATAACTATAACCATAAAACAACCCTTTTCGAGTGATTGATGAATCATTTTCAGAACGAGCATGCCAAAGTCGTCTGTCAAAAAAGACTGCATCGCCAGGTTTGGCTCGAATACACATGGCACGTTCTGGAAGTGAGCCATCGATCGGCTTTTCAATTTTATCTTCCTAATGGCTCCCAGGTAAGACATAGAAATTCCCACGACCAGCTTGAGAACAGTCTGATAACCAATAGACAATTTTCAAAGACAGACGTGGACGTGGACTCGACTCCATTTCTAAATTAACACGACCACTGTCCTGATGCCAACCGAGTGATCGATTGGTGCGGTCAGCATCAGGTTGTAGTGGTGGTGTAACAATAAAATGGGAATGATAAGAATAAATATTCCAACCCAAAATACCCCATACTTTAGGAAATGTCTTTGGCCAATCCAATAAATCAACAAAAAGAGGATCGTCCTTCAGAAAATTGGGATAAAAAAAATTGTGATGGTTAGTGAGAGTCGACTTGGTGTAGGGATCATAAGTACGATCTAAGTAAAACTGATGAATAGCATCGACTTTGCTTTCTAACAGTTCGACCAAGTCGAGAGGCAAAGCTTCTTCAACAACAAAATAGCCGTCGCGCTCAAATTGATTGAGCTCAAAACCGGTAATCTGATGCTTAAGGTGATGAGAAGTCAACATGTTTCTATATCTGTTTTGCAGTTAAATATGGACCGATTATATCATGCAGGAATCAATTGTCAAATACACATGAATTGCTAATTGATTACAAGATTAGGCACTAATCTTGCGCATAGCAGGCTTCCTTGGCAAGAATTAGCTAAGAGATTGGTTTTTGGGTGTTAGCTGTAGTTTGACCGTCCAAAATAGTTGACACCTTGTGGTGGTGGGTGTTAGGTTAGGCATACATTTTGCTGGTTTAGTTGAGTGAAAATCGAGGCTACGACCATCTCAAACGGGTGCCCGTTTGCATTATGGCAATGGAAGTTGACGCCATGTATCGATTCAACAGCAAAACGCCTCCCTTTTAATTAACGCTATAGCCAATTCATTATCCATTGGATTGTGCCTTTTTCGTTATTCGCGGTTTAACTTTAATAATCATCTATACTGATTGTGTGTAAGTGAATGAAATTCCTCCGTACACTATTTTTCTTCGTTTTTTTTCAAGTTCTGGTACTCTTATCAGTTCAAGCGCAAATGATCCAAAAATTGCAAGCGCCCTCTTATGCGCGTGAATTTGGCAAAGTTATAGCAATAGACGGGGCGACTGCTATAGTTGGGGCGCCAGGGTTAACCGGTGTTGGTTATGCTTATATTTTTGAGCAGCAAAACAACAGTTGGAGCCAAATTGCTAATACTAATACAGAACTTCAAGCACCGTCCGGCGAAGCAAGTACGAATTTTGGTGCTTCGGTAGATGTGTCAGGTGATATGGCTGTGGTGGGAGATCCTGATGCCAATGGAGGCTTAGGTCTATCGTTTGTTTTCATTCGCAATGCTACTAGCGGAAACTGGGAGCATGTTGAAACCCTATTTCCTCCACCAGTTCAAGGGCTAGAGCAGTTTGGTATAGACGTGGCGATTCACAACCGAACCGTTGTGGTCTCACTAATACACAATCCCCCACCACCTACGACCAACGAAGATGATCCCCCTCGTTTTGTTGCTAGAGCATATATTTTTGATAACGACTTTTTTTATACCGATTACTCTATATCAGTTGATTATGATAGTAGCCAGTCAGACTGGAGTAAATTGCAAGTCGACATTTCAAGCAATTATCGAATTGCAATTGGCAATCCCAATGGTGGAAAAGTCTATGTAGCCGATTCCATTGTAGGAGGAAATACAGGTGAAATCTCAGGTTGGTCTATTAACCAAACAATAGTCAAGGCGACTAATAGTGATTTTGGCACATCGATTGCCATTGAAGGCGATTTAATGGTAGTTGGTGCCCCAAACCTATACAGCGGTTCGGGAGCAACATATGTATTTGACCAACTGGTTGAAACGGCAGAGCTACGACCGACTCGATCATATAACATGCTTAACGAAAGATTTGGTCATGTTGTAAGTTTGGACGGTACAACTATTGTTGTGGGTAACTATTTCGATGCTACTGTCAATGGTACAACTTGGTTTCCAGCTGTTTATTTGTTCGAACTAGAACAGGACACTAACCGCTGGCAAGAAAAAATCAGAAACTCAGGACCAACAAATAACGCGTTTGGTCAGGCGGTAGCGGTATCAAACGGATCGATTTTGGTTGGAGCCGATAAAGATATTTCTGATCGTGGTAGTCTTTATACTATGCCTGCTACCCCACTGATTACAGTCACACCACCTTTGGAAGCCGGAGTTATAAATAGGGTTGATTTTGGGGATATATTGACTGAACCACCGACGGTTATAGAAGGTGTCGCTATTAAACATAATTACACGAGCAGCTTAAATGTGCGTGTAATCAGCACTAATTTGCAAGGAACTGGCAATATTACTTTTGACCCCCCTAATACCTTGTTTTCTAACCTGAACCCATTGACAGAAAAGAATCTGAAGTTAACTCTATCCCCAGCAGTTGGTGGTAAATATTTGGTTGAAGCTTACACTGATTTTGGTGATGCACTTTTCAAAATCACGACGCTTGTTCCTATAGACGCGACCATCTCTCCACCTGAGCCAGACATTTGGTTGGATCCAAGTACAATCAATTTGGGTAACGTAATTTTGGGACAGTCTAAAAATGTCTCATTGCAAATTGAGAACAGAGGCACAGGCCAACTAGATATCGGTAATATTTCTTTTCAAAATTTGGTTAATGTCGATGCCGTTGACAGTTTTGATCCAATTCAGTTAATGATCGGTACAAATGCTGAGGTGGTACTAACCTTCACGGCAACAATGGATTCGGCCTCCGCCGGTCCCATCTCTGGTCAAATAATAATAGACAGCAACGACTCCGATCAACCAGTTACACAACTAACGATTTCCGGGATGGCCCAAACCCCCCCGCAAATTGCAATTGATACAATCAGTATTAATTTAGGTAATTTGCCTGTAGCAGACCCAAACTCTGACAATGCATTAACCTTACAACAGACATTGACTATTCAAAACACTGGACAAGCGACTTTACATGTGAATCGTATCGAACTTTACGGTTTGACCGATAAATTGTACTTAGATGAAATAACCAGTTTTATGGTTCCAGATCAAAATAGTGGACCTCAATCAGGACCTGGTGAGTATAGCTTACCGCTTAACTTTACCCCTCAGTCTCGCGGGGCATTTTCAGGTCAACTCAAAATCTTTAGTGGTAATAGTCCAGAAATTGAAACAACAGAAACCAGTATTGCTATCTCTGGTACAGGGGTGGCTCCCTTAGTTAGTATTACTCCTGCTACCACGGATACAGAACCGGTTAATTTTGGTATTGTTGGGGTAGATTTGGAGCGACGATTTCAGGTCACTATCCAAAATAGTGGAGATATTGGTCTCAATTTAACTAGTTTTGAATTAGATGCGATTAGTTTAAGTAATAATGGCATTCCAGTCGACTCTAGTCAGTTGGAGCAAACCCTAAACATAGATTCAACGATTTATGATCAATCGACAATAGCATCCAACTCACAAGCCACGATTAGTCTTATTTTAATTCCCAAACAGGAAGGTGACTTTTCAGGTCGATTGATTCTGAAAAGCGATGCTTATAACGGTGATCAATGGGTCTATTTTTCTGTCAAAGTGCGCGACCAATTTATCAAAATTGATGAAGATCAATTGTACCAAAATTTCAGCTTAGAAACGTTTCAATCCTTCTACCAGAATATTGATGTCCCCGAAGTCTTTGAAAGTATTAAAATTAAAACACTATCGGAACAAGGAACACTAAAATTAACTGATACCGTTCTAGAAACTGATGAGGTTATTCTGATTGGCAATATTAACCAATTAGTATTTCAGCCTGATCCAAACTTTTATGGGACGGCGATCTTTGAATATGCGGTCAACGATCAGGAACTGACAAATCCATTTCTAATTATCATTCAGTCCATAAACGATGCACCAACTGTTTTGGCTGAAACAAATCTGATAGCGGCAGAAGACGTGCCACTACCGATTTTTTCAGCTAGTAACTACCTACAAGATTACGATTACGATGATGCTGAGGAAGACGACTGGTTCAATCTGAAACTTATCTCGGTTCCTGCAATCGGTCGATTGGAACTAAACGGAACAGAGTTGTCAGTAGATGGTTCTCTAGCAGCTGATCAACTTGATGATCTAGTTTACGTGTCAGCTGAGAACTGGAATTCCAACAACGCTCTAGCCGGAGAGATAGTAAACTTTCAATTTGTGGTCAACGATAATTCGGTCAATGGCCAAAATGAAGACGGTTCCAGTTCAAATCCTTTCAGTTCTCCTTCCACCGTCACCATCAATGTTACGTCCGTTAATGATGCACCGACTGTTCAGAATGAAACCGTTATCACCGATGAGGATTTACCCTATACATTCACTCTCGCAACATTCAACTCAGGCTATCAAGATGAAGAAGCAGATAGCCTAGCTAATATTAAAATTGAAAGTCTACCCCAGCAAGCAACATTAGATTTGTTACAACCAGATAATAATCCACAAACAGTGGCAATTGATCAGGTCATCAGTAGCCAAGACATCAATCGACTTCAGTTGACACCAGACAGTAACTGGAACGGCAGTACTAGTTTTTCCTTTAGTCTAAACGATAATTCAGTCAACAATCAAAATGAAGATGGTTCTAGTTTTAATCCTTTTAGTTCTACTGCTACCGTCAATATTACCGTTTCACCGATTAATGATCCTCCGTCGTTTGATTTAAGCGAAACAACGGTAACGGTCGATGAAGATATCACTGAGCTACAAACCATTACTCTGCTAGCAAACGTAGTACCAACTGACGAAATTG
>CAYVHK010000047.1:0-14660 GCA_964451145.1 uncultured bacterium
GTCTGGCCTTTTAGTTTACCTCTTGCAGCCCATTCCCATTCCTCTTCACGAGGTAGTCGCTTACCGGACCATTTAGAATAGGCTACTGCATCATCCCAACTGACGTAAACAACTGGGTACTGATCTCCAGAAGAAAAATTGCGAATATTTTCCCACAATTTAGTATCAAATTGATAAGTCAATTCCAATAAGAATTTTTCAAACTGGCCAACTGTAACTGCGGTTGTATCTATCCAAATAGGTTTAGTGCTCTTCCCGCCGGAAATCAGCACCATCTTTGCCCCATCTTTCTGCCATCTAATCTTCCTGCTACTAACCTTCTTTAATACTTCGATGTTTTCAACGATTGTTTCGTTTTCATCTTCGGCACAAACCAAAAAAGACAACAGCAATAATAGTAAAAAGGGAAACTTCAGAATTAGAATCACTTATCTTTTTCCTCCATAATTCCTATTCTATTATGGTCCCAATCAATTGATCATATTAGATTAGATGAGTAGGAAATGGTGATTGGGTAATTCGTCCTATTTCTTATAAGATCTTAAAAAGGAGCAATACGTATTGCTTTTTATCGGATTTCACCCACATGAAATGGATAGGTGTTTCAGCTCTGATGAGAATAACTAGACAGATGAAATTTTATTTTCCTGCCTCGAAATTAAGCTACATGCTGAAAAATTGGTGCTTGACCAACAGCCATTTTTTTCAATATTTCTATTTCCTCTGTAGACACTGGAGTGAATTCACGACCAACTTCCAAAGCCCAGTCGAACAGTGATGATTCACCGGGTGGAATAGCTGAGCTGATTGGTTGAGTGAGAGTAAATCTAAGGGCTAATTTTGCCTCATCCACGCTCTTAACCGGCGCGTACCAGCACTTAGAAAATTGCGACCGATCTTCGCTTTCCGACCATTGTCGTTTTGCCATTCCTTTCAAAGCCAATCGAGCTACGCCTTTTTGTTGGGCTTTTTCGATTACCTGTGGCCCAAAATTACCTTCAAAGTAGTTAACCCAATTTACCGGAAATAAAACTGAATCAAAATCAAACTGATCCATCAAACGTACTGCTATGTCCACCGAATGGGCTGAAAAACCAAGATGACGAACTATTCCTTTAGCTTTGGCTTCGATTAATGCTTCCATAGCGCCGTCAACAGCCAACACCTGTTCCAAATCTGAATCAGATGACATAGCATGTAATTGATAAAGATCAAAATAGTCAGTTTCTAGTTTTTCTAAGGATTGGTGCAATTCGGATAAAGCTTCAACTTTAGAACGTTTTCCAGTTTTACATGCTAGAAAAATATCAGACCGAAAATCGCAGATGGCCGGACCAAGCCGTTCTTCCGCATTTCCGTAAGCAGGTGCAACATCGTAGTAATTAATACCCTGATCAAAGGCATATCTAGCCAGTTGATTAGCTTCCGATTGCTCTGTGTTAGTAACCAAAATCCCACCAAAACCAATGATGGATAGCATTTCGTCAGTTTGGCCGAAAGGTCGTTTTTGCATTATTAGCTCCAGTTTTTGTTCTGCAGGTTTACCTATTAATTTTACCATGCCAGAGCTAGACAAAGCGAAGGCGACAAGCTAAAATCTGTTGATTTGTGAACGACTATGCTAGAATGAAAAAGAATTAGGATCAAATAACCTATCCAATACAACTACTAATGAAAATCCTCAAACTTTATCTCAAGAATTTAAATAGCTTTCAAAAAGAGGTTGTCTTGGATTTTACCGAACCTCCGTTGAGTGACTCGAATTTGACAGTGGTAACAGGGCCAACAGGAGCAGGTAAAACAACCTTGTTAGATGCTATATGTGTGGCTCTCTATGCCAAAACACCTCGTTTGGATGGTAATGGCGATCAGCATCCCAACAATATGTTATCTCAGGGTAAAAATGAAGGAATCGCAGAGGTAACATTTTCTGCTAATGGTCGTCGCTACTTAGCTGAGTGGAGAACGAAACGTTCATCAAGTGGTAATTTCACACCTTCTGGAAAATTAATTGATCTCGACTCAAGTAAGACGATTACCGAACGCTTACAAGCTAAGCGTCATTCAAATGAAGTATCAAATCCATCGGTAGCAGATGTGGTGACTGAAATTTTAGGTCTTGATTTTTCGGCCTTTCGTCGGTCAGTTATGCTTGCTCAAGGTGATTTTTCAGCTTTTTTGAAATCCAAAATGGAACAGAGAAGAGCCATTTTGGAAGCTACTACTGGCATGACTATTTATGATCAACTCAAGCAGGAACTGAATGAAGCGGTTAGTGAAAGCAACAAAGAATTTGACAAGATAGCGGCAAAGCTAGATGCTACCCCCGAAGTAGCTGAAGAACAAATCCAACATATTGAGCATCGTTTACAAAACAAGGAAGAAGAACGAAATCAATTACAAAGCAAGCGCCATAAAATTGATTCTGAAAAGAAAGAAGTTAATCGTCGCCAAAAAATATACCAAAGATTTATACAAAACTCCGAAGAACTAGAAATACTAGATCAGCAACAAGACGAGATGGAAAAGTTGAAAAAAGAGCTAAAAAGAGCTAACCAAGCTGTGCAACTACAATCCGAAATGAGCAACTTTCAATTGGCTGAGAAAGAATTACAACAAGTAAAGGCAAAAGAGACCGAAGCTAATCAAAAACAAAAATCTGTTTTACCTGCTTGGAAATTGGCTAACTGTCAATTCTCCCAAGCAGACCAATCCTACCGGCAAGCTTTTTCCGATAGTCAAGAGAAACGTAAGCAATTCCAATTGGCTCGAGAAGAAGAAACTTTAGCCAAATCCGCCTTCAGTTTAGCCAACGAGTACGCCGAACGGGCGAAGGAGATAAGAGAAAAAATTCTCCAACAAAAAACGGAGACACAGCAAAAGCAGGAGCAAGTTAACCAATTAAGGGAACAAATGGAGATGGTGAAGTCAAAAATCGCCAATCTGAATTTGCCGACAGATCTAGATCCGTTCGAGAAAAATCTTCAGATAGTAAAAACATTGCTGATCGAAGGAAAAGAGAAAACTGATCATTTAGCCGATATAGAACAAGAGAGTCAAAAACAGTTGGCACAGATTGAGCAGTGGCGTACAGATCAGCAACAAGCGGAAAAACAACTAACAACTCATCAAAAGAACGAATCTCAACTACAACAAAGTTTGCAACAGGCTGAACAAAAGCTACGAGATCTGGAAACTCAGGAATCTGATTGGAAAAAAGAAAAAAAACTAATTCAATCTGCGCAAACGATTGGTAACCAGTTGCTTGTATTGGGTCCACAGATTGATCAACAGATAAATCAAAATCAGCTGTTAATCCACGAGTTGAATAATCATCAATCAGAATTAGAAAGCATCTGTGAACAGCAACAAGTGATTGAAAAAGAACGAGAACAGTTTGTCCAGCAAGTGTGTGAACTGGAAGCTGAATTTACTGATCAATATCAGGAAATTCAGCTAAATAAGTTACGTCATCAGTTGGAGCCAAACCAACCTTGCCCAGTCTGTGGCAGTTTAGAACATTTTGAGCTAGTAAAAACTGATCAAACAACAACAAAACCGATAGAAATTGAAGAAATAACTAACCAACTGGAGAAAGCAAAAAAACACTTGGCCCACGGGCAATCAAATTCTGACCAAATTCACCAGAAAAGAATAAAGGTTGATATTCATTGTCAGAGCTTGAAGCGACAAATAGAGCAGGGGGAAATTGTACTCAAGCAATTGAAAAATGACCACAGTGAGCTGGCTGAAAACTGGTCTGATTTATACCCTAAAGAAACAATGCCAGCTGCCAATGATATTTTGAATTGGGTGGACATACGTCGGGCTTTGGCTGATCAAAACTTGGATTTACTGAACCAAGCTAAACTGAATCGACAAAAAGCTAGTAGCCATGTTGAGCAATGGTTACTGAAACAAGATCAACTGATGGATCAAAGCCAATCAAAAAAGCAACAATTACAAAAATCTGAGCAAGATTTTCAACAAACAAAAGCCAAAACCGAACGTCTCGAAAGTGAAATTCAACTGATAAAAAACCAAATCATAGATCTAATGAGATTAACCACTGATGATATGTACTCGATTGACGATTTAGTTAGCTGGCACCTTAAACAAGTCGAATTATTAGTATCTGCTCGTTTACAAAAAAAAGATCTTCAACAATTAAGTCATCAAATGGAACAGTTGGAGTTCCAAATTTCAAAAATACAGGTCGATGATCTAGAAGCAGAGTGCAAGCTAATTGAAGACAATTTTCATCAAAAAACAGCTACTGGGCACAGCCTAATCTCAGCCGCAAGATCCAAAACTCATGGTTTATCAGCCAATGAAGCTGAAGAAATCATGAATCAGAAACTGGATGATTGGCGTCTGCAGAGAGAACAAGCAGAGTCTGAATTACAACAAGCTGAGCAGAGACGACAAATAGCAGAAGAGCATGTTAGTTTTTACGAGCAAAAGACCATGGAAATTAATGAACGATATAAGCAAGCTAAATTGGCATACCAAGTAATACTAAAAAAATACGGTTTTTCCGATATTGATGCTCATCAGCGATCTCTACGTGAGGTTAAATGGATTAGTGAACAAACTACACGATGGCAAAGTTATGACACCCATCGGGCCAGTTGCCAGCAACAGCAGGTCATTGATCAACAAGCGTTGATTGATTCTCCTTTTGATCCCGACCAATCAGCAGATCTTTCTGATCAAGAAAATCAGGTGACAGAGGAGTTATCCCAAATCCAACAACAAATTGGGGCTGAGAAACAAACATTGGCTCAGTTGAGATTGGACTTTAATCGCCGAACCCAACAGGTAGAGCAGTCAAAATCTATCAGAGAAGAGAAAATGCGGTGGGAAAGACTACAATCCGTTATCCCAGACAATACACTACGAGACTTTGCTTTAGAGCAGATGTTTGATATGCTGACTCAATTGGCCAATCAGCAGTTGTTGAATCTCACCAATCGATATGAGCTACATGTGCATAGTATGAAAGAGATGAAAGTGGTTGATCGTTGGAATGCTAACCAAGAACGACCAGTTGAAACTTTATCCGGTGGTGAAAGCTTTCTAACGAGTTTATCCTTAGCTTTGGCGCTGTCAGAAATGAGCCGTGGACGATCGCAACTGCAATCGCTTTTTCTGGATGAAGGATTTGGCACACTAGATGCCGAGACCTTGGATGTTGCTATTTCGGCTTTGGAAAATCTCCGTTTTTCTGGCAAGCATGTTGTCGTTATCAGCCACGTAAAAGAATTAACACGTCGAATACCACAACAAATTCGGGTTGATAAGATGAATAATGGCAGTTCCCGTGTCCGTGTAACTGGCTAAGAAATGTATGTTAGCTTGATTGTTGCCACCACTATCGATGGCAAAATTACCACTCTTGATGATGCTAGTTCTAAGTTTGCTAGTAAGCAGGATTTGGAGCATTTGTTGGCTGTGAGAAGCCAGCAGGATGCTATTTTAGCTGGGGCTAAAACAATACTTAATGATGATCCAACTTTCACCTCTCGTCCTATTTATCAAGACCAGAGAAAAAAAAATGGGCTATCACCCAATCCAATCAAGTGTGTAGTCAGCGGAAGAGGAAGTGTCCCACCAACAGCTAGGGTATTTCATCATAACGATTCACCAGCCATTGTTTTTACCACTCAACAGATACCCTCTGATCGACTTAGAACTTTATCAAAAGTAGCAGAAGTATTTTTAGTGGGAATCGAGAAAGTTGATTTTTTCCGGATCATGCAAATTTTAGCCGAAAATTATCAAGTCGAACGTTTACTGATCGAAGGTGGTGGCACAATTAACGCTTCGGCATTTCAAGCAGGTATTGTTGATGAAGTTTACCTGACTCTTTGTCCCAAAGTCGCCGGTGGTTGTGAAGTGCCAACGGCCGTTGAGGGCGATGGATTTGTATTAGCCGATTTGATCGACCTGGAACTTATCAGTCATAGAGTTATCAATGGAGAAATCTTTCTTCATTATCGGGTTCAGTGAGAGATCGTTTTGAATGGTTTCAGATACTTAGCTCTATGCGCAATACTAGCTGGGTCTTGCCTAAATTTGGGAGCAGAAGACATGGCTAAAAAGGTGTTCGTCCACTACATGCCGTGGTATGCGTCAAAGTCCGTTAGTGGTTATTGGGGCTGGCACTGGACAATGAACAAATTTGATCCAGATCATATTAATAAAAACGGCCAAAGGGAAATCGCCTCACACCAGTATCCACTGATTGGCCCTTATGACTCTAACGACCCGGATGCGCTAGCTTGCCAAGTTTTATTGATGAAATTGGTCGGTATTAGTGGAGTAATTATTGACTGGTATGGCATTCAATCGTTCAGAGATTATTCTACCATTCACCGTAATACACAGCATTTGATTGAGTATATTAAGAAGGCAGGTCTTCAGTTTGCTATTTGTTATGAAGATCAAACGGTTCGGCATATGGTGGAGAGCCAATTTCTTTTGCCTGCAGAAATAGAATCACACGGTCAGCAGGTCATGCAATGGATGGTCAACAATTGGCTGAATGATTCTGCTTACTTGGAATTGAACGGTCGGCCAGTTATTCTCGTCTTCGGACCACAATATTTTAACCGATCTGATTGGCACAAGATAACTTCTGGATTGACTATTCGTCCTCAGCTATTCGGTCTGCCACATGTTTGGCAACAAGCCGGTCTGAACGGAAAATTTGGTTGGCCACCAGTAACAGGCGGTCAGATCGTTTCGCCTCCAATTTGGCGAAAATACCTTGAAACACTACATCAGACCGATCCATCTGCGGTCATTTCAGTCGCCTTTCCAGCTTTTCATGATATTTATCAGGCAGCTGGTGTACATGACAGCTACGGTTTTATTGATGATCGTGAGGGCCAAACATTTATTGAAACATTTGAATTAGCGTGGCAGAGTCGTTCTACCCTAATTCAGGTGGCCACTTGGAATGATTACGGTGAGGGCACAGCTATTGAACCTACGACGGACTCGGGTTACCTGTATCTGGAAATTATTCAAAAATATACTAAAGATCAATCAGTTTTTGATTCAGCAGACCTGAGATTGCCTGTTTTGCTTTACCAGATGAAAAAAGATAGATCCATATCTAATGAGTATTCCTCTGTATTGGATCAGACGACCAATTTATTGTTAGATGGTCAGTATAAACTGGCTAGGCATCTGATGGCACCACTGGTTACACTTCTTGACAAAACAAATTCGTCTAATTAGAATCAGACAATTACTCCTATTGTTTTAAAGGCCACAAATAACTATGAAAGCAATTATCCAACACCAGACTGGAGCACCAACAGTCCTGCAACTAGCTGAGGTTGCCACTCCAACTCCATCGCCGACCCAGTTGTTAATAGACGTAAAGGCCACAGCTCTCAACCGCGCTGATACTCTTCAACGACGGGGTGCCTATCCACCACCACCTGGTGAGTCGAATATTCTTGGTTTGGAGTTAGCAGGTGTAGTTCGTCAAATTGGACAACAGGTTGAAGGTTTTTCTGTAGGTGATCACATTTTCGGTTTGGTTGCTAGCGGTGCCTATGCAGAGCAGGCTGTTATCGACTATCGACTCGCTATGCTGATTCCAGACGGTTGGGACTTTTTACAAGCGGCCGCTGTTACTGAAGTTTTTTTTACAGCTAATGAAACTTTATTTTCACGTGGGAAACTGCAGGCCGGTGAAACTGTATTGATCCACGCTGGTGGCAGCGGTGTTGGTTCCGCTGCAGTTCAGTTAGCCAGTCAAGCCGGAGCCACTGTCTTATCAACGGCTGGCTCGGTAGAAAAAGTCCGGAAAGTCAAAGAATTGGGTGCCACAGCCTGTATTAACTACAAAAACCAAGATTTTGTCCAAGCCGTTGATAAATTAACCGACGGACAAGGGGTTAATGTTATCATTGATTTCATTGGGGCGGACTACCTAAATCAGAATTTATCGATACTAAAATTTGAGGGTAGGTTGGTAGTGGTAGGCTTGCTAAGCGGTTCTAAAGCCGAAATTGATCTTGGGCAAATTTTACGTGAACGGTTGAAAATTATTGGTTTTGTGATGCGCCGCCTACCGGTTACGGAAAAATCTAATATCCGTAACCGATTTGTGGAACGATGGTTTGATTCGTTAATTACAGGTCAAATTCAACCGGTAATTGATACTGTTTTTCCCTTGGCTGAAGCCGATTTAGCCCACCAATATATGGAAGAAAATCATAATTTCGGAAAAATCATTCTTAGGATACATGATTAGTTTGTTAGCAAAGTTATCGAACTGTGATATTCTTGGCCTACCTTAAAATAGTTAAGCGGCCAAATAAATATAGTTATAATGATGAAATTTGAATCTCTACACATTTTCGCTACTAATCGTGAATTTACTTAATTAAAGCAATCAATTAGTTCTTAAAAACTATGTTTTACCAAAATAAGCGTATGTAAAAAGAAATAAAATCTCAAAAAACAACCAATTATTATTAATTGTAGCTAGCTTTTTTATCTGTCAATAGGGTGATAGCGGATAGAACAGATGGTTGGTCGATTAACCTAAGTTACTTCTCGGACAATATGCCATTGATAACATTGGCAACTAACTATTGTCGTACATAATCTGTCATAACGAGGAAATTAATGTATATCCATACTCGAACCGTCAATCATAAAATTTTTGAAGCTTGGAGAAGTCCCGGCCGGTTCACTAAAAATCCTGATATTATTCGTCTATTATCTGGTCGTCTATTGTTAGTATACTCTGATACTGAAGCCCACTGGGGCGAAACAACACAAATTTTAACTATTCTTTATAGTGATGATGATGGTCGAAATTGGGAAAAGCTGAATGAAATTATAACTGCTGATCGCAGTAAAGGCGACGAGCGCTTGGTGACACCTCGTATCAGTCTTTTGAGTGATAATCGGGTGGTCGTGATATGCGATCACGACGATTTTAGCCATTTTCACCAAGATCAATCGCCCGGTAACTGGATTTGGTGGAGTAATGATGAAGGCAAAAGTTGGGATGGTCCTCATTTGCCAAATATCAGTGGTTTTGAACCTGACCGAATGATGGAATTACCGGATGGACGCTTAGCCGTCTGTACACATGTCATGTTATCAGAAAGCCAAGAATTTGCCGAAATTATGACGACCTCCTCTGATGGAGGGAAAATATGGGGTGATCAAGTTATTGTCGCACACGATGGATATCACCGATTCTGTGAAGGAGCTTTAGTAATCCTGGATGATGGAGCCAGTTTAGCTTGTGTGATGAGGGAAAATCATTCGGCAGGAATTCCCAGTTTTGTGGTTTTTTCTGATGATAATGGACAAACTTGGAGCCAACCGCAAATGTGTCCCTTTGCTTTACATCGTCCTTACGTTAAGCAACTGGCCGATGGTCGTTGTTTGGTTACTGGTCGCCATGTCAATGGCGGTCTAGGTTGTTACGCTTGGGTGGGAGACCTTCGGGCTGAAGCTGGCAATTATGGTATTGGTGGACCTCGACGAAAATATAAAGCCACATTGGCTGAAGGTCATCTACATATTGAAAATAAACCTGATCACGAATGTCGTTATAGCCTACTTCCACCACAGGATCGATTCAGTACCGTCAATTTTACTGCTGAACTATCGGTTAAAGGACCAGCCGGGCAACCGGTTGCTTTCATGTCTTGTGGCAGTATAGGTGCTTTCCTGAATATTGGATCTGACTTTATCACGTTAGGTTCAGTAACAAGGACAGATTTGCACAAAGAAATTGACTTCAGTGAGACCCGCAGAGTTACTTTGCATCACCAAGGTGGTTTGTTACGTGTACAAGTGGATGGCGAAAATCTTATTTATCGCAACATATTTCGCGGTGAAAATGATCTTAGCGACTTTCATAGTGCTAAACCAGATATCAGAACCATGTTCGGTCAACAAGGAGATACTGGCGTAAGTAATTGGTCGAAAGTTTCATTTTCAAGCCAAAACCAAAAGCTAGAAGATTGGCAGTGGGAGTGGTCGGCATTGTCAGGTGATTATCCTGACCAATATCAAAGGAATCGTTTAATCCAAATTCATGCTAACCATCCAGACCAGAAACCGTACCCGGACCATGGCTATTCTTCTTGGCTAACCTTGCCTGACGATCGTATTATTTTAGTTGATTATACTAACTATGATGATCAGCCAGGTAAAAGTCATATTGTGGGTGTTTTCTTAGAGCCAGCTGATATTTTCTGAAAGCGAAATAGGGTAAGTCATCATGAAAAATAAATGGATGACAACAATGGCCGTTTTTTTATTCTTAGTTTTGGTCAGTGCTATCGGCCAACAGGTTAATGGTGAACCTCCACTACCAAATGGTCGTAGATTGAAACAAATCGTAGCAGAAAATTTTCCGGATGGTAACGTTTTTATTGGTGGTACGACTGGTTGGAGAAAACGACCTAAGGGTGCAGGCCAAATTTTGGACCGTGAGTTTAGTTATATAACTCCGGAGAACGATTTCAAGCAGAGGAAAATACATCCGCGTCCTAATGTATGGAACTGGGAAGAAGCAGACGCTTGGGTTGAACACTGCCAAAAAATTGGCCAAACCTTGCGTCTTCATGGGCCAATTAGTCCTCAGTGCTCAGATTGGGCTAAAAAAGACCACCGTACTGCCCAAGAACTACGAGAAAACCTAGTGGAGTTTATGACCGCTCTTTGTCAAAGATACGATCAATATGATCATGTTAAATGGATAGATGTAGTAAACGAAACTGTGTTAGCAAGTGGCAAGTGGCACCATCCCAAAAAAGGTACCGATAAGTGGGAAAATCCATGGTTTTTGATAGGATCTGATACTGATTATCCTTTGAACCCACCATTGTACATTAAATTGGCCTTTGAACTAGCTAATCAATATGCTTCCAATACTGAACTAATTATTAATCAGCATGGTAGTATGCAGAAACCAATGTGGGATAAAATCAAGGATTTGGTGGTTTATCTACGACAAAAAGGGTTGAGAGTTGACGGCATCGGTTGGCAAGCCCATATCAACGTCGGTTGGGAGAAAAAAAATGATAATATGAATTGACTATCTGAACTAATCGACTGGGCTCACCAAAATCAATTGTCTTTTCATATCACTGAGATGAATGTTTGGTTGCCGGAAGACAAAAATTATCATGCTCAGGCTAAAACGTTTTCGACTATTCTCCAACTCTTGTTGAAGAAACGAGGAAATGGGTTGGTTACTTGGAACGTGTGGAATCTAAGTGATGCCGATGCTTGGAAGAAAAAGGAAGAGTTAGAAGGTTGTCTATTTGATCGACAGTATCGAGCCAAGCCGGCCTACTATGCGCTGCAGAAATTATTGGAAAGTCCACCTGATGTCGTAAAAGATTAACCGTAGTTAGTATTATTTTTACTGCCCTTTAAATTTCGCCAATACTGCTTGTTGATAGGCAATTTTTGCTTCTTCTCTTTTACCTAGTTTTTGCAAAGAGTTTCCTAATCGAGAATAGGAATCTGCTCGTGTTGGGTCGAGAGCTAAAGCGTAAGTGAAGGCCGAAACTGCTTCTTCATGTTGGCTGAGTAATTGGCATACGATGCCTAAATTTTCGTGTATGGTGGAATCCCCAGGCTCACACTTGATGGCTTGTTGGTAGGCTGATCGGGCTTGTTCGTAATCGTTCAACATAAAGTAAGTTAGCCCCAGATAAAAATGGGCTTCAGCCAATTCATTGTTATTTCGTAAGGCAATCTTGAAATTGGTAATGGCAGCCTGATACGATTTCTGTTCTAGACAGCCTATGGCCTTTTTTAGGGCTTCTTGTGCCGATCGGTAGGATTCTAAATGCCGAAGTCCAACTGACGAACGGTCAGTCAGTCCACGAACATTACCCTGCTGAAGTGTTTGCTGATCGGGGTCTGTGGACTGGGAAGAATCTTGGTCATCATTCATAAAAATTAGCCTAAGAGAGTCTACTATTTCTCAAATTTTTTTTCATAACTGCGAGCATTCAGAGCCAAAAGAGCAAAACTAGTAGTTTGAATATTGCTCTGAGCCTCTTTCAGTTCGATTGGAGTATCGCTTTTGAAACTGCCATCAGGAAGTTGAACTTGTTTTAGATATCCACTGGCAATCAAGTCGGTATTGAGCGGATCCTTCAGGGCTGATAGCGTGATGATAACATAAGCTGTCATTTCTGGGTCGCTGGGTTGGCCTTTTCGGTTGGCAAATCCGTGATCACCGTTTTGCATCTGTTTTAACCAAACCAATCGGTCATCAACATCGTATACAGCTGATAGACCTTGCAAAACCCAAGCCGTAACCATTACTTCTGAGGTTGAACTACGCTGAAGCGACCAAGCTCCATCGTAATTCATTCGGTTAGGATCTGCTAACCACCTAGCTGCTTTATTAAGCGAGGAATAACGAGGTGTAACCAGCCGTCTTAATCCTGATAGAACCGCTGCAGTATAAAGTGTGTTGGCGGGTGCATCGGCTTCACGCCCCCAACTACCATCCTCATTTTGGGATTTGTCTAACCAAGTTAAACCTTTGAAAACGACATTAGGATCTCTGTCAGCCATTTCTAAAGCCACTAGGGAAAAAATGGTGTGTGCCGAATTCCCATTCCAACTACCATCTTTCCTTTGTTGAGATATTAGATAAGACACCGCTCGGTTAATCGTTGGCGCCCCTGTTCCATAACCTTTTGCCAATAGGGCCTGAATTGTGATAGCCGTTACTTCCGCGTCGCTGGTTTCGCCTGATATTAATGGCCATCCACCGTCTTCATTCTGATGAGCCAATAAAAAAAACGTTGCTTTTTCGATGGCTACCTTATCAGCTAGGGTATAATTGACTAGTAAAAAATTGGTCAGCAAAAAAAACAAAACTGTAAACAGGAAAGAATATCGTTCGATTGAAAGTTTCATTTTTATTTTACCTTTAAAATCTATTCTGGTACATGCTGAATCAGACGATCAATAATTACCTCAACATTTACGCCTTCAGCTTCAGCTTGAAAATTGGTTAAAACACGATGTCGTAATACCGAATGGACTACCGCTCGAACGTCTTCACAAGCTGCATTAAATCGACCGCGTAAAATCGCACGTGCTTTGGCTCCAAGGATCAAGTATTGTCCCGCTCTCGGTCCAGCTCCCCAACGTACCCACTGCCTAATAAAATCAGGCGCAATTTTGTCGTGATGTCTGGTTGATCGAACCAATCGAACTGCATATTTAATTACATTATCTGTAGCAGGAACACGTCGTACAATCTGGTGCAAATCGAGAATGTCTTCTCCAGTTAAGACCGTATTTAGCTCAATTTCACTTACCCCAGTCGTTTTAGTAATGATCTGAATTTCTTCTTGTTCTGTCGGGTAATCAACAATAATTTTAAACATAAAGCGGTCTAATTGGGCTTCCGGTAAAGGATAGGTCCCCTCTTGCTCTATTGGGTTTTGCGTAGCCAAAACGAAAAATGGTTGAGTTAGTTGGTAAGACTGTCCGCCAGTCGTAACCTGATATTCTTGCATAGCTTCCAACAAAGCAGCTTGTGTTTTGGGGGGGGTTCGGTTAATCTCATCTGCCAGTAAGACATTAGTAAAAATAGGACCTTTGATGAATCGCATCTGGCGCTGACCGGTAGCACGGTTTTCTTCTAACATATCAGTACCAATAATGTCGGCTGGCATCAAGTCTGGTGTAAACTGAATTCGGTTGAACTTTAACTCTAATACTTGGGCTAAGGTCTTGATGATCAACGTTTTTGCTACTCCAGGGACACCTTCCAGCAAACAGTGTCCGCCAACTAAAAACGCCATCATAACTTGGTTAATGGTACTTTCTTGCCCAACTACTACTTGCCGGATTTGTTTCCAAATCAGGTTTTTACTTTGTTCCAATTTATCGAGTGCGTCGATATTCTGGTCCATCTTTGTGCCGAAAGTTCCCCACAGATCAACTCATGGCATTATATCACACGTCCATTGTGCTGTCACCCAATCTTGATTACTTTTCCAATTTCGAGCCAATTTGTATTTTTTCTACCTCTTTGGTCAAATCCGACAATACAAAAATTAGTATGGTAATAATCGATAACAGAAAAAGGTCTTGGTCAATTTCTTTCAAAAGATACTCCATTGGCGTATATTCTGAAGGGATGCTGTCCGATTTTTCCCAAATTTTCATGCTGGGTGGAAAGCAAATAAAGAATAAGGTTACTATCACTATTATTTTGGCAAGTGACAATCCTCCTTTTATTTTGCTCAAGGTTAGAAAATTATTGGTTTTTTTCATAAAGTTAGCGAAAATTATTGAGTTTATTGGATATTTTCATTCAAGGATTACCCACCGTTTTGTGTTTAATCAGTGAAGAGGCGTTTTCATTAACGCCAATCGATGCAATCTGACCATCAGTTGTAGCGAATGTATTGATAAGTCGTCTATTAAACTGAAAGGGTTGGAGAGAGGCATATTTTACCGAAGTTAGAACGATCTTCTAGGATTTTATGACCTAATTGAGCTTTTGATAGAGGGAGAGTTTTATCAACGACTGGGGTCAACATACCATTATTTGCTAGTTGAATGATGGCACGAAGCTCTGCTGATGACCCTAGAGCTGAACCTAGAAGGGATAACTGTTTCTG
>CAYVHK010000047.1:14670-25669 GCA_964451145.1 uncultured bacterium
CCCGTAGTGACACCGCAAGTGACTAAGCGACCATTTTTGGCTAAACTGGCAATACTTTGTTGCCAAGTGGCTTGACCAACATGCTCAAAAACTACATCAACTCCCCTACCGCTGGTTTGATCGAGCACAAATTGGCTGAAGTCCGTTTGTGTATAGTTGACAGTAAAATCAGCCCCCATTTTCCGAGCATCTTGCAGTTTTTGATCCGAACTTGCCGTAGCAAAAACACGACACCCTGTTAATTTAGCAATTTGCAGACCTGCACTACCAACCCCACTACCGACTGATAAAATCAGCACATCTTCACCGGGCCGAATTTTGGCTCGAGTAATCAACATATGCCAAGCTGTTAGGTAAGCAATCGGAATGGCAGCAGCTGAGGAAAAATCGAGATTTTGATCTATCAGAATCGCATTATTGGCTGGAACCGCAACATATTCGGCATATCCACCATTGGTCTGAAAGCCGATCAATTTTTGTTGGCCGCATAAATTCTCGTTACTACTGATACAGTCGTCACATTGTCCACAACTGATGTTAGGCGATAGAACTACTCGATCCCCAATCGAAATTTCGGATACGCGATGTCCAATCTCCACTACTATTCCAGCAATATCAGAACCTAAGATATGTGGGAAGGGTTCGACTTCGGGACGATCCTGACGTGCACTCAAGTCGAGACGGTTTATGGCACAAGATTCAACTTGAACTAGAATCTCGGTTTCACTGATTTTGGGTGTAGGATAGTCGGTGTAGATCAGTTTATCGATTCCGCCCTGTTGATATAAAACGATAGCTTTCATAAAATTTTAATTCAGATAACCAATGCCGATAAAAATGTAGTTAACTCGATTGGCTAAGATCGATAGTTCATTTAAAGTGAAAAATCACTTGGCCGTAAATTTCTTTGGAAAGTGCCGAATCCAAACATGGTTGGATTGTAATCGGTCACATAGTTCACATTGCTTTGGTCAGGAATTTGATCCTCCATTGTCAAACACCAGTAGCAACCATTGACCAACAAACGTCGTAAACCTTCACTACATAAGTCCACTGAAGCTCCCATGGTAGTATTGAAAATACGGCAGGTATTGCCAGTCTCACCAGTATAGGTTTTTAACCACACCAGTGGCATGGTAGACTTATTGGGTTTGGGTCTATCATTCGGCTCCATACCAACTAAAACCTGTCCGTTCAGTAAAACTTTCAGATTATCGCCAACCAATTTCTTGATACCATATACATCACTTGGTCCCCAGACATCTGCCACTCCTTTCAAGACTGGATGGTCTTCGTATAGACCATTGACAATACCCAAAGCGCTCTCTTTCCCATGATGGCCATGGTGATTAATCCAAGTTTCACCCAATACTTGTCGGCCATATCCACCATCAAAGTCAACACTCTGGCAATCGTACTTGGCGTAAGGGCTATCCGGGTTTCGGTCATATTTGAAAGCATGAGTGGCTGTTCGCAGACCCATCACTGGTTTTCCCGCATTAGTATAATCGATGATAAACTTCATCTGGTTGTCAGGCAATTCACGGAAACGAGTGAACAAAATCATCATATCAGCTGATTCTAAATGATGTAGACCAGGGATGTTGGTTTGGATTTCTGGGTCTATCTCTCCAGTATCTGGATTGATAGCAAACAAAACGGTGGTTCGGATACCATGATGGGTTGACAAATTTTGGCCTAACAGCTGCTGAGCTTCTTCGGATCGATATTCTTCGTCCCCACTGACTAAGACAATATGTTTACTATTTCCTGGTCCATGACTAGCCGGATATTGAATCCATAGATCACTGTTTTGACTCATATTTTAAATAAATCCTAAATTTTGAACTTTTAGTTCAGTTAAGTTACAGACTGTTCAATCCCCAAGAATTGGCGATAAATTTCTTCATAAAGTCGAACGTCGGTCAATGCATCTCGTCCCGACGAGCGAAACTGTTGATCTGTTCTAATATGTTGGATGAAATGTTCGACCTCACGGTGAAAAGCCCAAGTCCAGCTTGGCTTTGGAATCGGACGAGTGATTTGTTGATCATCGCCAGCCCGATAGACTTCAACTTCAGCTGGTGTATTCTTAAGCAGTGGAGGTGGGGCCCAAGTGTGCACCCAACCATGTTGGAAGTAGATCTGTGTGTGTTCGTCCCAACGATAATGAGAGATGCCGCCTGATTCCAGAATAGCCCTTGTTCCAGCCATTTCAAAAATCACCACACCAGAATAACCATCATCATCTAGATCGACGGCTTTAACCTGAACATCATCACCCGCATCCAAGAACCAACGCAAAAGATTGATATTGTGGGTGTATTGTTGCAGATAGCCGAGATAAGAACCAACTTGATCAGAGGGTAACCAGTCAGGCACCGGTTTAGGGGCAGATGGTTGCACCTCCTCCGTGGTGATTTGTATTGTGTCTAGGTTACAAACCCAATCACCTCCGAAGCCATGATTGCGAACGTAAGTCAGGTCCCCTAATTCACCTGATTGACGAAATTGATCAAGATGTGATTTAACCAGTTCGTTTCCAGCATCGTATCGCTTCATGTAGCCAACCATCAGTTTGACACCATTAGATTCAGCAACATTCACCATTTCCTCAGCCTGCTGAACTGAGACAGCCATCGGTTTTTCCATGAATACATGTTTGCCAGCACTGAGTAGGTCCTTAGCAATTTGTCCTTGCATGGAGAAGCCAGCCGATACGGCTACGGCTTCGATCTCGTCATCCTTTGCTAATTCCAGATGATTTTGGTACAGTTTGGGTATCTGATGTTGTTGCCGAACTTTTTGTCCTAGTTGATTGCGCACTTCGGCAATTGCCAGCAGTTGACAGTTAGGAAGACTAATAAAATTTGGGATATGAACCTTTTGTGCCATAAATCCACAACCGACATATCCTAGTCTAACTGGCTCCATTGTCCATCATCTCCTTGTGTGAAAATTAAAATAAGTATTGAAAGCGTCTGAAAAATAAATTACCGGATGAAAACTTCTGCTCTGAATACATAAATTTCGGTTTTGTTAAATTGCCAAGCATTATCTGGTAGACCAGCCTTCAAGCAGGTTTGTTTTAAAATTTTCAAATGGTGAGAGATCGCTACTTGAGGCAGTAGGAGACCGTTCTGACGTCCATTGACGATGTAGAAACCATGTTGGCCAATTTTGATTTGGTTTATGTTTGTCACCAATTGCAGAGGTGTTAAAACTGATAACTCAATCTTTAACTCATTAATCTCATCAACGGAAACCGTTGAAAACCTAGGATCATTTGCAGCCGCTGATACCACCATTTGAGCGGTAACCTCGTACAATGGTTGGTCTGACTTAATGGAACCTACGCATCCGCGTAATTGTCTTCTAAAATAAATAGAGAGAAACGAATAGCCCATGGCAATCCAAAAGATTTGGATCTGTGATCTCAAAATTAGTTGTAGCTGATTGAGTAAGAGCATTTTTAATCGATGTTCGAGCAATCGCTAGCAAGCGCTTTTTGCTAGCCATCGAAATCTGAAAATTGTCAGGTGGAAGACAACTCAACATGAGTCTATTATATCAAATCTGAATTGTCAATCAAGTGAGTAAGAACAAGTAAGTAACAGAAAAACCCAGTAACAGTTGTTTCTAACCGAACCAACGCTAAAAAGCTGTTAGAAATAGGAAGTGAAAAATGGCTGTCGGAATCATTATTCTTAACGACGAATTTTCTTCAAGAATACGAATGGCAAAAATTAACACTGGTTCAGAAATTGGTTATCAGGTTTCTAAGACAGGCTCAGCAGAATGAATTCAGCATTTTGAATTGAGTAAAGCCAAAATCAGTTATGGTGAAACAAGTTCAATATGTTAGCACAAACAGACAATGTATAAATTGATTGGATCGCCTTTTCGGCATTTCATATCCAGCTCGGCGCTGAAAAAACAATTAAGTCAATTATCTATCAGGCAAAACAAATAGCCGAAAATAACATCAACGAGGAGATAATTCTATTTTAAAATCAACTACATCACAAATTGTCCAACGAAGATATTGTTGGTTGGTAGACCAAAATTCCACATAACCGATAGGATTTTATCCTGATAACGGTAAACTTGGGATTTACCTAGGATAGGTTTGTCGATTTTTTCTAGTGGGTCGTACCAAATTTGGTGAGGTTGTGTACAAGAGGTACAGGGAAACTGTGATACATCCAAAACTAAGACGTCTCCGAGTTGTTGTTGGCTAACTGTCAGTTGGTAGTTTCGTCCAGTATTACTTAAATCAACTATTGTTTGCTTAACCGCTACAATTTTTCCTAATATAGCTGACCGTTTCTTTTGTAGTAGATCGACGACTGCCTTTCTTTGTTTTGTGGTCACTTGACGGTCGAGATAAATCACACTTTGTCGAATCGACGATTTCAGGTCTAAATTTTGGTTCGCGCTGACAACTGCCACCACAATTAATCTATCTAAGGAGACGTTGTTCCAAATGCCTGAAGTGATCTGCCAAATAAGTGTGGCCTCTTTCCCCCCCTCGACATATTCCGAACCAAAATGGCAAGCTCCTACATAAACATCGACTGATCGAGCTTCCAAATACTTACCTTTGATTTCTGCCTCGGATGCAGTCAAAAAAACTAACAAGAAAATAAAACCCAGCCAACCCAATTTGGTACTGGAATTTATGAATTTCATCCTTTGAACCTCCTAAATCTAATCCACGATACCTTAACAGATTTTATTCTACATCACAAATAAACTGAAAACAATAGTCCCAGAAAAATTGACGCTTCATCCAGTTCAGAGAACATATTCGTAATGAAAATGGTATCAACTCCGGATGACTACAAAGTAATTAGATTATCCACGATTTTTAACCGAGCATTAGATCAATTGTGTCCAATAGGAAAAATTTATTTGTATTAATAAAGTAATTCAACAAAAAAATTAAGCTAAATCAGTTTTGGCTAAGTTCGATCAGATTGTTTATACTTCCATCAGCTACGGTTGATAATATTGACTTAGTAACTATGTTTAATATCCTAGACCCGATATAATATCATTTTCAACAAAAGGGGGATATGATGACTCAAGGTAAAAATATGTTCACTATTTCTGCTGAAGGGGCCGTTCAACTTCTAGATCCATCGGCTAAACGGGCGTTGTCTATAGCTGAAAGATATGCGGATCACTTCACCAATTCGGAAACGGGTCTAGTCAATGGAGAAGAGTATGGGGGGGCAGATACTCGTGGTACTCTTTATTGTGCTATCGGTTTTTTGATGAGTGAAAAGGCAGAACGCATTGAGCAAGGACACAAATGGTTAGATCAATTAGGAGTACAGGGTGGCCACTTTAACGTAATGGCCGGATTACTGGCTTTATATCATTTGTCGCCAGCTTTGAGTTCAGTTCAGAAAGAAAATTTCTATCAGGCTATAAAAGGATTTTTGAAAGGTGATGGTGAAGATATTATCGCCGGTCGCAATAATAATATCCCTCTTGGTAATTGGACTGGTCGATTGGCTGCAGGTTTGATGTTTGATGATATGCAGCTAGTTACTGATAGTGTATATGCTTTAGAGAAGCTAGTCCGCTTAATTGAGCCTCACGGTACTCTTCCAGAATTTAATAGTCCCACTTATCACCCAGTGACACTTCTTCTGCTCCGGATTATTTGTCAATTAGGTGAACCACGTTCAACTCAAATAGCCAGCCGATTGGAACAGCATCTATGGCTAGAATTAGCTTGGCGGTGGCACCCCAGAATCCGCCAACTTTGTGGTCCGTGGGGACGTGCATACCATGATAGCCTTTATGGTGGATCTGGTTTAGTACCGATGTTAGCTGACTTGTTCTGGGGTGGATTCTACGATGAATCCGTTGCTTACCAGTTTTTTCACGCTCATGATCACGCTTATGCTAGCCTATTAGTGCTTCTGGCCCATCAACACCCAGTTGATGTCAGCAAAGTAGCACTATATAAGCCGTTACCTGTTACGGTATTATCTTCAGCAGAACAGTCATTGGTCAAGTTGGGAGACGAAGATCAAATTACTTGGATACCAGGTGGAGTATCAGAATTAACAACTTGGATGGATGAAAATCTATCGGTGGCAACAGCTACAAAAACTCACGTTCATGGAATGCAGAACGCTAGTTATATTGCCCAGTGGACACGTACTGGTAAACCCGTGGAAACATTATCTGACTTGGGCCAAGCATTTGCTCGTTTCGTACAAAACCGTAGGAGGCCAGGGCAACCGAATTACTATCTAAACCATCATCATGGCCAACCAATTGGCACCTCGGCTAAACTCTGGGCTGATGATGGACGCCCTTCTACCATTCAATCTGGTTCTACCGCGGTAATTGTCTATCAACCAAAACGACAAGAAAGATGGACTGTAGAACAGTTAGAAATGTTCATTGTCGTACCTCGATTGGATACGATTGATCAAATCTTAGTCAACGGAAAAATTGTTAAAGACTATGTTGGTGAAGCCAGTCAGGCGGTAGTGATTCGTAGTGGAATGGTTTCACTTGGGTTGAAGTTTTCAGCCACAGATTTTTCTCATACCAATCCCATTTTAATCGTTGAACAATCTAATAATCATCTATTAGTTGGATTGAGGCTAGTTGAATATTCACAGCCAACTGAACTGATGGAATCTGTTTTTCGTCGATATGGAGGTTGTATTGGGGCTGACCTTCGCTACACACCTACACAAGATGCAGTTGACCGAATGATGTCAGATATGACTCAGTCACATCTGACCGATGAATGGGAAATGGCTGTTTTTGGTGGACATCGTGAGATTGAATTCCAAATTGGCGATAAAAAATTTTCTGGTCGATTTGACCCCATATCTGAGTTCTGGTTAGATAGGCAGTTTCCTGAACCAATCGGCCACCAGAAAAAGATTGAGATGACCAAAAGAGAATCCTGATGCACTACATCAAATAATTTACTTGATTGGGCTTTCGTCTTCTTATGAAGCATAAAATATTTTGGATAATTTTATGGACTAATTGGGATCAATCATGACCAGTTAAAGCAATTTTTTAATTCAACCATATCGAAGGGAAGATGATAGAAATTAATCTGAGGAAAGTCGTTAGATGGTACTAAACCAAAAAGATGCCAATCAGCGAAAATGCGTAGTGCCTCAAAATCCTCTTGGCTTTGATGGTGACCACCTGATCGTATGTAAATACCGTTTTTGCTCGAAACTTTTAGAAAATCGTAGATTGGCTGAGTCGCGAGAAAGGCGACCGCTGTGCCTTTGGGATTTGCCCATTCATCATCTATACCTTCTGTACGTAAAATCGGACGAGGAGCAACTAACCCCATCAGAAAATGCTGATCAAAAGGTAATTCCTCCTCTCGACCGGCCCAATTTTCAAATTCAGCATGAGTCCAGGACCACCAACGATCTCGGCTAGTCAGTGCAGCCAAATCTTCGCAACCTTTATCTAGGGCTAAATATGACCCGGCACCAGCACAGCCCGATCCTGCAGGATTTACTAAAGCAAAACGATCGTCAGTGCCACCAGCCAACAGCGCTGTTTTTCCGTTTCGTGAGTGTCCAGAGACTATGATTCGTTTGGAATCGACTTCCGGCAGAGATAAAGCATAGTCTAGAAGACGAATTGCTCCCCAAGCCCAAACGGAAATTGACCCCCAAGTGTAATCTAAAGATAATTTTTGATAGGCCGTTCTAGCGGGGCCAACAATTGGTTTGCCCATTTCCATTGGCTCCAGTTGGTTATTCTGATAACTAAGAATAGCGTAACCATTATCCAGCAAAATAGACATTCGATCCATATCAGATAAATCACCGACATAAATCAACACAGGTAAGCCATCTTGGCCAAAATTATTTGCAATTTTCTTTCGTTTTTCAATAATTGTGGCTGAAGGTCGATAGAATTTCACATCCAAGTCGAAACTAATTTCTGTGTGCCGTTTATCTGGGACAAAACTAAATCGGAGTTGGTCGCAACGGTGTTGATTTGTAATCTGTTGACTATTGACAGTATCAACGTGAACTGTATCCGGTGCGGGTGGCATTGTTCCATATTGTAAGTCGAGTAGCATCCGACAAATCTCAGACCGCCGTATTTCCCAGTCGCCAAGGTTTGAAACAGTTCGTCCATCCGAAAAAAGGAAAGGATTGGGTAGTTGTTTTATTAGTCTCATAAGTTCTAGTTATTTCCTTGGATAGAACCGAACGTAGTCAATCAAAATCTACTATGGTAAACGAATAATCTCACAGGGCATCCTGTTAGGTGTGTTACTGATCGTTGGTCAAAAAATGCCAAAAATATGGCAGGAAATAATATATTTGAAAATTGTGTTATCTAGAATCCAAGCTATTCTTCTAATTAATATTGAGACAGCCTGAAAAAATTAGTTTGTTCTGGTTTTAGACCTTTCAGTTCACCTAGAATGACTACAAAAGTCAAAACTGACTCTGCGATTACAACTTATCACCAGCTGATACTGTGTATGTATAAACAAACTTGAGATCCTAATCACAATATATTATTAGCTATATGGTAAGGAGGACTAAGTTAATATCAATATGATCTTATGGAGTTTTACTCCAACATCTGAGGAAATTGGAAACAGTCAAAAAGAGGAATCAAGTCGGCCGGTATTTGGCTGTAAAATATTTTCCATTGTTCTGTGATCGGATGTATAAAGCCGAGTGTTTGAGCATGCAAAGCTTGTCGATTTAGTCGATTTAAAATTTGTCGAATATAATCATTGGAAGCCTCATTGCGACCCCGTTTAGCACCGCCGCCGTAAGTTGGGTCGCCAACTATCGGGTGGCCGATAGTGGAAAGGTGAACACGAATTTGGTGTGTACGACCAGTTTCAAGTTGAAGTCGGAGTAAGGTTAATCGTTCTAACTGATCTAGAACTTGGTAGTGAGTAATGGCTCGTCTTCCACTAGCTGTAACGACCATTTGGCGAAAATCTTTCTTACTTCGACCTAACGGAGCTGAAATCGTTCCTGACTCATTTTTCAATTGGCCACAGACGACTGCTAAATAAGTTCGTTGGGTATTATGCGATTTGAATTGGGCTGACAAGTGTTGGAAAGCTAATTGACTTTTGGCAACTACTATAACACCTGTAGTATCTTTATCCAAACGGTGAACTAAGCCCTGTCTCTCAATTACTCTTTGTTGATCGCCAAAATGATATAAGAGCCCATTAACTAAGGTTCCATTTCGTAAATCCGCCGTCGGTTGCACAGTTAGATTAGCCGGTTTATCCAAAACTGCTAATTTTTCATCCTGAAATAAGATTTTTAGTGAAATTGGTTCAGCAAGCAGTTCTTTGGTTGGAGAGATAGGTTTCAAATCCGAAAGCCGTACGGAAACCCGATCACCCAATCTTAACTTATAGCTTGGTTTTCGACTCTGACCATTAACCGTTATAAAAATCTTTTGAATAAGTTGCTGGACTCGAGAACGTGATAATTTCCCACCACTTTGTTCTGCTTGTAGTTGAATCAAGTAACGGTCGAGTCGACATCCAACTTGGTCAATATTGATTTCGGTAACACAATTCACAGAATCCATACTTATTGAGAAAGATTAGGCTAATTTGAGCTCACGAATTTGATTAACCACTTGAACTACAATTTCAATGGTAGTGTCAATTTCCGAAATGGTGTTAGTGTAACCCACAGAAAATCGGATTGTACTCTGAGCCAATTTTGGATCAATACCCAGCTGGGTTATTACATGCGACGACTCCATTGAGCCTGATGCACAAGCAGAACCGCTTGAGACACAAATCCCTTCCATATCCAGCCGAAGAATCAGTGCCTCAGCCGAAACATCAGTGAAAACTAAGCTAACAATGCCAGGAATCCGTTCTTGTTGATCAGGTGGACTATTGTCAAGGACTCGATCTATCCTGCCTAACAAACCTCTGCGCAATCGGTCGGCCAATTGGATAAGATGAGCAGATTTCTGTTCGAGTTTTCGATGGGCAATCTCCGCGGCTTTTCCTAAACCAACGATACCAGATACATTTTCTGTTCCCGCTCGACGATTTCGTTCGTGTTCACCGCCGTGAAGTAGATTTCCGATTCGTTGCCGGCGTTGTAAGTACAAACATCCAATCCCTTTTGGTCCATTGAACTTGTGAGCTGAAATAGACAAGAAATCTAACTTTAATTTGTCAACATTAATAGGAATTTTACCAATTGCTTGTACCGCGTCGGAGTGTACCGAGACACCAGCTTTTTTGGCAATTTTACAAATCTCGTCAATTGGGTGAATAGTACCAATCTCATTGTTGACGTGCATCAGAGAAACCAAGACAGTGTCATTACATAGAACTGATTTTAGATCGTTTAAAGAAATTCGACCGTACCGATCAACTGGTAAATAGGTCACCGCAAGGCCCTGTTTTTCCAAATAATGGCAAGAATGCAAAACAGCGTGGTGTTCGGTAACACAGGTTACTATATGCAGATTTCGGTTTGGAGTTTTTTGTCTATGATGAGCAATTATACCTTTAATGGCTTGGTTATTTGACTCGGTTGCTCCACTGGTAAACACGATCTCACTGGATCGACCGGATCCGATTAGATTTGCAACTTGCTCTCTTGCAGTTTCAATTGCATTCCGAGCTTGACGACCAAAAGTATGCAAACTGGAAGCATTGCCGAATTGCTTCGTCATGAATGGTTCCATAGCTGCGTACACTTCTGGGTGAATAGGCGTTGTTGCACTATGATCCAGATAAATATAATCGTTAAAATTTATCATTTTATGCTGAAGATCATTTACTTTTTGAAAATAGAACGTATACGTTCTATTATAGCAGATAGGCCTGATTCTATGGTAACCTTGGGTCGAAATTATTTACAATTGGCAGTCAATTTTTAGCTTGACAAAAATAAATCAATATAAAGACTGATTATACATAACGATTCAGTGATTGTGCTCGAAAAAGGAGAACTTCTGATTTTGG
>CAYVHK010000048.1:0-25504 GCA_964451145.1 uncultured bacterium
AAAAACCACATATTCTGTCAGGTCATATACCCTCTACTGAATATTTGCGCGGTATGCCTGTACCAAAGATTTGGATTGCTAATTGGCTAGATAGGAAAAACTATTACCATCAAATTAACAAGATAATTTGAATATAATTGATCTCATGGGGGCAGAATTTATTATGATTTCACCCACATCACTTTCCGAACAACAAGTACAACATTTTAAAAATCACGGGTTTCTCATTTTAGAGAATCTAATTGACCAATTGTCGCTTCATAAATGGCGAGAACAAATCTGGCATCAATTGGAATCCAGTTTGGATCAACCTGAAAATTGGCCTAGAAGTCGGAGTGGGTTAGACGGTTACCAATATGCCCCTCCTGAATCAGCCTTGGTTCATCATCCAACTCTGACTCCTATCATAAAACAATTAGGTGGTGGTAAGTTTGTGGCGGGTGATGGTATTCCTATCATTCGTTGGCCTGAGCCGGAAAAACAGTGGCAAATGCCTAAATCAGGACACATTGATGCTTACGGTGGTCAATGGCTACCCTTTATGATTGGAGCTACTACTTATTTGTATGATGTGGAACCAAGTGGTGGAAGCTTCATATTTTGGCCGAGGAGCCACTACTCTGCTCATCGCTACTTTCGGCAAAACCCAACCCATGTGGATGGTCGTTTTATAAAAGAAGAGGGGTTTTCTTGGAACATATTTTGTGATAACCCCACGACCGGAGGTAGAGAGTTCGTGGCTAATGCTGGTGATGTAGTACTTTGGCATTCCTACCTGACTCACGAAGGGTCAACTAATGTTAATGACTCTCCACGTATGGCACTTTTTGCTCGTTGGGATCATCAGCGTAGGCATGAAACTGAATTTCGATATGAAATACCAGAAGATCTATGGAAATACTGGGCTATATAACCAATTTACCACAAAAGGTAGGAATAATGCTGAAAAGATTGTTTCTTACTGGTTGTTTGTCTGTTAGAAGGATTAATTTTCACCAAAGACCAAATAGAATTTTAGGGTGCCACTTCCTGTGTCTTTGATCTTAGGGCCGAAATTCGGTCTGAATATTAATTTAAAGGCTTGACAGTACTCGTTTTTTGATTGTGATCTTTGTTCCCAAGATAAGCTTTTCTTCTTATTTGAGGTTAATCTTTGTACTCCTAAAGCTGAAAAACATTAAAGCAAAAAATTAAACCGATTAGAGGAAAAATGATTATTTCAGACAAGTTAACTTTTTTGGAATACGGTTCATTAAAGTTTTGGTCGTTGATGTCTCTCTCAGCGACCAACCCAAACAACAGACTTTAAACAGCCTAACCAGTGAAAATAAAAGGTGAAATAGTGGTTTTTTATGACTATTGTTGATACTCATGCCCACATATATTCCGATGATGCTGACCAATATCCCCAAATCCCCGAACCTTATCTACCACCAACCAGTCATGGTACGATAGAACATTTGAAAGACGAAGCTGGAAAAAATGGCATCGATCGGGTGGTTGTAGTGCAAACTTTCACTGCCTATCGGCATGATAATCGCTTGACTATTGATACAGTTAGACAAAACAGACATTGGACGACTGGTGTACTCAACTTGAATCCTTTTGATGTCGAATCGGTTGAGATAATGAAAGCAGCTCAGCAAGTCGGTGTTGGTGGCAATCGAGTATCCGAAGGTTGGCCCACTGATGGTATTATTCGACCTGAACACGACCGATTATGGAAGGCAGCCCAAGAACTAGAGATGGTCATTTGTGCACTATTGAATCCATCTAACTGTCCGTCACTAGTCAAGTTGCTGGAGTCTTACCCCGATGTACCAGTAGTTTTGGATCATTGTGCCAATCTAAGCGCTTCCGACTTTCCCCAATCCAGAAACCTACAAACTGTATTGGATTTGGCTCAGTTCAAAAACCTGTATGCCAAACTCTCATTTCTGGTTACTGGCTCGATGGAAGCTTTTCCTTGCTCAGATATGTTTGCTATGACCCGACAAATTATCGAAGCTTATACGCCTGATCGATGTATCTGGGGCAGTGATTTTCCCACGTCCTTATGGATTCCGAAAGTAACTTACCAACAACACTTGCAGATCTTTGATCAGCATTTGGAACTATCCAACTTGGAGAAAGAAGCGATATTAGGTCAAACCGCCATGCAACTCTGGTTTTCCTAGAGCAGAAAAATTGGTTGTAGGATCGAGTAAGATATCGCACAGATTATAGGAAGGTCTATGATTATCGAGCACATAAAACCATTTTTGGTTGATCGTTTTTTATTGGTTCGTGTTTATACTGATCAAGGTATTGTAGGTAATGGAGAGGCCGGCTTGTGGGCACATCAGCAGACAGTCTATCATGCCATTCAAGAGCTAAGCTCCTATTATGTCGGTCAAGATCCAACCCGTATTGAACATCATTATCAGACCGTGTCTAGAAACACACACTTTATGGGAGCCGTTCTAAGTGCGGCCATGAGCGCAATCGACGTTGCGTTATGGGACATTTTGGGCAAGTCGGTCGGTATGCCCGTTTATCAACTGCTGGGTGGTAAATGTCGGGACAAGATCAAAGTGTTCAACAATGTGTCTGGCAATACCTTAGCTGATCGCGCTAAGAGCGCGATTCAAAACGTTGAAGCCGGATTCACGTCCTTACGCACAACCCCTTTTTTTTCTAACTGGCAAAAACAGAATTCAACGCAAATTATTACCACTGCTATTCAAATTGTCGAGACCATTCGCAATGCTGTCGGTTACGATATAGACTTAGGATTAGAGATCCACCGTAATTTGTCTCCCAATGATGCCATTATTTTAGCCAATGAGTTAACTAATTTCCGTATCCTTTATTATGAGGATCCACTAGCGCCACAGAGTGTTGATGCATTGGCCTACGTTGCGCAGCATTGTCATATTCCGATTGCTACTGGCGAGAGGTTTTACAATTTACAACAGTTTAAAGGCTTGATCGACCGAAAAACTGTCAGCCTAATTCGGCCTGATGTCTCACTGGCTGGTGGTTTTACTCAAAGCAAGAAAATCGCCGCGCTGGCGGAGGCTAATTTTGTTGGCATTTTTCCACATTTAATGGGTAGTCCAGTCAACACGGCAGCTTTCGCTCAATTAGTTACGGCCATTCCCAATTACGTATTAATGGAAAGCAATCTCGGCGCAGGAGTTTTTAACCAAATCGTTGACCAACCGATCGAATGCCAAGCCGGTTACTTGCAGGTGTCAAACCGACCTGGCATCGGTCTGGAGATCAATGAATCACAGCTCGAAAAATTCCCTTTCCAACCGAGGAAAATCGACGGCAATTTTGGTGCTGATGGTGCTGTGGTTAACTAACCTTATTGACATTTCAATTCTAATCGCATCTTCTGCATTTGGTGTTAGGATACTAGTATGTTCATAAACCCAAATCTGTTAGAATTTTAGAGATGCGACACATTCATCTTGATGAAAAGCCCCCAAATTGTTTTGGTACAAAAAAGTAAATTGAAATGTCGAATTTATTAAGAATTAAATGACAGGCTTGCCCGATAATTAAAACGGGACTAGATTCAAATCTACTGGTAAGTCAAATCTACTGGTACAACTTTGAAAATTTGAGCAGTTGCGTTGGAATGATCTATTTTGACATGGACTTGAATGCTGATTTTTCCCTCTATCACCGATTTTTTAAAGGTTTTTGCTTGCTGTAGAGGAACCTCATATCGCCACTGATAGAGAGGTATAACACCAGATTCATTGGCTTCTATGACAGCATTAGGAAAAATCTCTTTATCCGCATCGTATTTACCCAGTTCAAGTTGGAATTGTGTGTCATCTAAAATAATCTCTTTTCTTAGAGAAGCTAGCTGTTTTTGGTATTTCTTAGACTGAGCTTCTATTCTTGTGGCTGTAGAATCGCGGATGGCCTTTTTCTCAGTCTCATATTTTTGCTTTTGCTCTCGATCTTTTTGGCGAGCCGTATCCACCCGTTTTTCATACATAATTTGATTTTCAAACTCATCTTTAGGTGTTATCTTTGTTAGCGCCGGTTTGGGTAGACTAGCAATCTGTTCCTCTATATCTGTATTGACTTCCGAATCTACCGTCTCGATCTTTTTTCTTATATTCTTGACCCTAGTCAAAAGTGAACTAATACCTCCAGATTTATATTCATCTAGTGCCTTTGAAGTCTTCGATGTGTTAATTCGCCCCAAAGACCGCATGACATTTTCTCGGACATTTTCATTGGAGTCATATAGGGCGTCTATCAAGGCATCTGCGGCTTCAGACGCTTCTAAACCGATCCGGGAGAGTGCCTCAGAAGCCATAATCCGGGTTTGAATATTGTTGTTGCTAGCTAATAAAGGTATTAATTTAGGAACGGCCAATTCTCTGAATGAGACCAGCGCATCTAGGCTACTTCTTTGGGTGAAATCGCTTCCTTCTTCCATTGATATCTGTATTAGTTTAGGAATTGCAGCTGCTTCACCGGGATTCTCAATTCTAGATAGTGCAAAGGCTGCACTTCCACGGACTATATCCTCTTCATCACTCAAAATACCAATCAAAGCAGGAGTAGCTGATGATGCAGATCGACCCATATCAGCCAGAGATAGCACGGCTTCACGCCTGACATTTGCGTTCTCATTTCTGAGTTTGACCTGGAGTCTTTTGATCTTCTGTTCCGTTCCACAGCCCAGTAGTATAAAAACGACGGTGAAAAGAAGTGAGAACAAGGCCTTGGCACTTTTCAAAAAAGAACACTTTGAATCTCTGGTTTCAGTACATTGATTCATGTCAATTAACTCCTAAAAACAGGCATTACCCGATTCTTTAATATTTACAATCCGTTATTATCTCTATTTTTGACTATTTATTGAATTGTTATACCGACGAGTTATTATAGCCATTTTATTCTGATAAGGCAACCCAGCAGTTTTCTTCGTTCTACAAGTCTTATTTGTCTTTACCACTGTCGTTTTAGGTTTTATGAAAGATTGAAAAAACTTAGTTGCAATACTTTCTATAATTTCCAAAATTGAATTGGCCACAGCCCCAAACATCATATTGTTTCATCCATTAATCGGCTAGAACCCAGTTCAAATTGACCCAATGTTGAAGAAATGGAATTGAATGTTTTGAAAACTTTATTACTAGAAAGAGTGCCTGTCCAAACTTAACTGCAGGTTCATTATCCTAATCCATTTAACTCTAAAACGTAGATACCTTATCCTGTTATCACTGGTTTGCATAAGTAATGGTAAAATTGATAAAGTAACTGGCAAGCAAATTAAAATGATTGAACTAGGTCATGTAAAAGCAAACAATCACATGAAATCAAGTAAGGAAATGAATTGATATTGGAATCGAAATTATATTCTCAGAGCTAACTTTGTGCTTTTAAATATTGGATTCTATTTTTTAAAATAATATGGCCGATAACTATGGATCGCAACCCAGATCTACCTAAGAAATAATACAGATTGCCAGTCATTGTATGTAAGAGGAAAAAACGGTTCAAAGACTTGTGGGGATTGTTCTACTACAATTTTTTAGACCAATCGAGGAAACAATGTCTCAGCCCTTCAATCGTTCGTTCCGACTCAGTATAAGCCGTTTGAAGAAACTCACGACAACGTTCCTCATCAGCCATATTTCGAGAAGCATTGGCTGATAAACCGGTCTCATCAGTATAAACTAATTGATGTGGCGAAGTGCCGTCTGAATAAAACAACTGCGTGATAAATCGGCGAGCAGTGGGGTTGTTGATCCGCCGAACGGAAGAATCTTCTCCTTCGACCCGCAAAAATATAAACAAGTTAATGGCACGAAATTGGGACTCTGGAACATCGTTTTGATGGCAAATCTGGTCATATGCTTGTTCAAGATTATCAATGTGCATATTGCCAACCAAGATATGCCCATTTTCTGAGAGAGCAAAAAAATCACACAAGTCAACACCCCAAAGATAACCCGGCGGTCTATGATCACTAAGTTCGTGTGAAATAACACAGTGAGGTGAGGAAAAAGCATCTGAAATTTTGCCGGGCAAAGCAATTCCGAATGGTCGATTGCCCGGTACAACGCTGAGCAAAGCTCTCATAGTTGTTGTTTTGCCCACGCCACCTGGACCAGCACCAATAATATACGATGCGCCTTGAGAAACATGAAACATCAACCAGGCTGCTAGTTCTGGGTCAAATGTGTTCCTCTCGATCAGGTCGATCAAGGAAAGCGGACGGTCGCCTCCTTTTGATCGACACAAGTCGGCCAAAATATCTGAGTCTATTTGGTGTTGCATATGCCTAGCCTAAATGAACAATTTACTTTGATTGTTTGTCATGTTTACCGTCTGATGAGTGCTCATATTTTGTTAGACTAAATCCATCGACAGCTTTTCTAATTCTGACTTCACAATGTTGGATATTTGGAACTGATAATACGTTGCTTTTCGTATATAGTCAAATATAATGAAGACAATTGCTTTTCATGGATAGTTATAAAAACAAATTAGCTGTAAAAACGTGAACGTCTGTCCACTATAAACATCATATTGTTATCAATTCATTGCCGTAAGGCAATGACTGATAACAGCTTTTTCCATTTTTTGAGTGAAATAATGTATTGGTTCTTAAAAGTGCGTTTTTTTTAGCTATTTCTCGCATTCATTCAATTATTTTATTAACTTCAATCGCATTTATTGACTGAATATTACATTTTTTCTGGCTATATGGAGATAGTTAAGAAGGTGATCCCGAATCCAGAAATCGCTCATTTAGTTGATGATAACCAATAACTTTAAATTAGGAGATTTATTATGGAAGAACAAAAGAAATGGGAATGTCCAAAGTGCAACAATTCTGCATATGAAACCGATGAAATTGCTGCAACGGGCACTGGGCTGACAAAATTTATGAATATGCAAAATCGGAAATTTACCACTGGGACCTGTAGCCGTTGTAAATACACTGAGTTCTACAAAGGGGAATTTTCCATGTTATCTAATATTTTAGACGTCTTTGGCAACTAAAGCCGCAATAGTAAAGGTGAATGATCCAAGTTCTCATTGATCTTTATAATCAATTGCCTGATGCTGTCGAAAACACAATATATCAAGTGTATGTGTTATCAGAAAGTATAACAAAATTAAATATTGATGTTCGATAATCTCGGTATAATGGCACAAACTTTTCCTAGATTCCATCTAGTGTCTGTCTCCGATTCAGATTACTCAGTGAAAAATATAAGAATAATCTGTGAAATTAGAGAATTTTAAAGACCTAATAAGCCATTCAATAAGGAAAATATATGTATAAGGCTAGCAATATAGCTAAAGCATTTGAAGAAATTGCTCCTAAAGAGATCGGTCTCGCAAACGATGAATTGGGCTTTGTTTATGGTAATCCTGAAACTGAAGTGACTGGTTTGGCTTGTCTCTGGAATATTCATACGGAAAGTATCAACTTATGCATTGAGAAAAACGCTAACATGATAATTTGCCACGAAGGTATCTGGCTAGCGGAACAAATGAGCAATTGGTACCAAGGCCCTAGCAAGCAAGACATCTATTCCAACTATAGAAGAAAAGAACTGCTTGATCAATATCACATGGTTGCATATCGCAGTCACTCTAACTGGGATGCATTAGAAAAAAATGGTACATCTGATCAAGCTATTTTAGCACTCGGTATCAAAGGGCTTCGTCCAAAGGCAAGACAGAAATTCTTTTCTGTCCAAGAATTACCACAGCAGATGTCAGTGAGTGAATTGGGTCAACATATTAAAAATGGTCTCGAATTCAGTTCATGTCGTATTTTTGGTAATGATAAAAAACCCATCCGGAGGTTTGCTTTTTTGATTGGTGGTTTTGGAGAGAATCAACTACATATGCCCCAAGCAGCCCGAGATATGGGAGCAGAGGCTATCATCATCGGCGAGATGAGTGAATTCATCGTTATAGCATGTCTTGAAATGGGTATGCCTGTAATAGAAAGTCTGCACAGTGTTAGTGAAATACCAGCTATTAAGCGACAAGCAACCATGATGGCACAAAAATTCCCAGATCTACCTGTACACTATATTCCGAGTGGTGTAATGGCTTTTAGTCAATAAAGTGGGCTGACAACGAAACAGCTGTCGAAGCAAATTTTGCGGCCGTATCAAACAAATCGGCCTGCTAATTTATTCTCAATACTTAAAAGTCAAAAAATATATTGACCTTGTTCATAATTGGGCAAAAAAAACTGGAAATTGAGTTATGACAGAACAAGTGAAGTTGCGAAGAATTGTTTTTAAAGGAGTCAATCAGGTTGAACTTGAAACAAAAATAAAAACGTTTATGCTTGGTCCAAACGATGTTCTTATCCAGACCCTCTACAGCTGCATTAGTGCGGGGACTGAAACAGCCAAACTTAGCGGACTTCAGAAGGTATCTTATCCCCTTCATCTTGGTAATCGTGCAGTTGGTCATGTTATCGCAACTGGAATTGAGGTCGATCTCATTGACATTGGTGATCTTGTTTTTAGCCATATTCATCATCAAAGCCATTCAATTGGCCAACAACTCGTGTGTCCACTTCTGAAAGAACTTGAACAACCAATTGCTGCTATGTTAGGCATGGCTTTGGTAGCGATCACTGGCATACAAACGGCTCGGCCTGAGTTGGGAGATAGTGTGGTAATCACTGGTGGAGGACTTGTGGGTCAGTTCACCGCACAGCTGGCGATGTTGTCTGGGGCGTCCCCAATCCTAATCGATATTATTGATGAACGCCTACAAATAGCTCAGTCATGTGGAATTGACATGGTAATCAATCCAAGCAAGGAAGACACAAAGGTACGTGTTATGGAACTGACAGATGGCAGGGGAGCTGACGCGATTCTTGAATGTACTGGTGTACCAGCTGTTGCAATATCTGCTGCCAATTATTTGCGACGAAGTGGTAAATTGGTATTTGTTGGCTCACCACGCGGTGAATGCCAAGTTGATATCACGCCGTTTTTGGAGAAAGTGCATCTCTGGAAAATTGGGGGGGATTTGGCTTTACTGGGTGCGCACGAGTGGAAAATTCCAATAAGGGAAAACGATTTCACTAAACATAGTATGGAGCAAAATTGCAAACTCCTATCACGTTTGATGATAGAAAAAAGACTCAAAGTGGAACCTCTCGTTTCACGTATATACAAGCCAGAAAACGCAACAGAAGCATACCAAGATCTTATTAATAATCAAGACAAGGTTCTAGGTGCAATTTTTGATTGGAGGGATTGATGTGGCGGTTGTAAAAGAAATAGATATTCAGCTGGGATATGGCACATATGGAATGAGAGGCATAAATATTGATAATGCACTCTCAAGTATTAGGGATCTAGGTTACGATACGATCGAAATTACCGCGGCGGATGGTTGGTCTACCTCACCGGATAAACTCACTAAATCAGCTCGAGGAATACTACGAAATCGAATTAATAGTCTGGGGTTTCCGCCTCCGGCAACACTCACACTCCTCGGGCTTTGCCAGCAGGGAAAATTGCGCGGAAGACTTCTTTCCAGATTTCGTGACACTTGCGAACTTGCGCGCGATCTCAATTGGACAGAGCATCCATCCATCGTTACCGCAACTCTTGGAGGTCATCATCCGGAGTGGGAATCTGGCCGGAATCAGATCGTAGAAATGCTTATTGAACTTGCAGGAATTGCACATGATTTTGATGTGGTATTGGCGATCGAACCACATGTCGGTGGTGCGCTTGATACTCCGGAGAAAGCCAATTGGTTGGTAAAGCAGACGAACCATGATGCACTTAGACTTAATTTTGACATCAGCCACTTTCACGTTCAGGGGATGGATATAGCGCATTGCGCTGAACTCTGTCTTCCATACACGGCACACATTCACATCAAAGATGGATGTTATAATCAGAACGGAATGCTTCAGTTCCTGTTACCTGGTGAGGGAAATCTCAATCTTATTAAGTACCTAAAAATACTGGTAAGTCATAAGGTAACGATCTCTGTTACTGTTGAGGTAAGTGGGATGATTTGGAAACAGCCTGATTATGATCCTTGGGAAACAATGCGAAAATCATATGATGCCCTTGATGGTGCTAGAAAGGCTCTACAACCATTGACCGACTGAGTTATCAGAAGTAGGCTTTTTATTTTTTCTCTAGACTAGTCAGAGGTAACTACAGGGGCTGACCGATTAGCCTGTCAGTGTTTAATGGCTATCGATTAATATTCAAATTGGCGAAAATGTTGAGTTTGACGCAAAAATCGTTGCAGCCGTTGTATTGGGTGATAATCGGGTAAAGGTTTTTCGTAGATTGATTTGCGACGGAATAAGCGTTTCCACCAAGACAATCGATTTGAATAGGGGACTGGTAATTTTGATGATCGTTTAGATATTTCGACGGTGTTCTCAGTTATCATATTGATTAACTAGAAAATCAGCCTTAAGATTTCGATTTCACACTAAATTGAATGTCTAGCTACTTGGCTATGTGGTGCGGACTTTACTTTTTATTTGTTTTTGTGTTGCGATAATGTTGTTTGATTAGTTGTACTTTTGATATTTCCGGATCGAATATCTCGCTTTGTGATTTTAATCCCCCTGATCTTTCCTGATCGGGTACTCCGCCTTATGCTTTCAATGTTCTGTGTCTTTTGAATAGCATGTTTTTTAACCGTCATGTAAAAATCTCTTTGGGGGACTAGCTTGTAATCAAAATTTAGTTACATGTGGAACTACGTTCTAACAACACGAATCGTTTCGGTTAAAAATAGAGATGACAACAAAAAAACGGATCAGTTTAAATTTTAGGTGCGTTAACGGACTAGTTTTCCGATCTTAATCCTCTCGCTAAATAGTTCACAATTTCGTAATCTGGGTGAAAAAATCGAATAGTTGGGCATTACAGTTGATTGAATAACGGTTATCCAGGAGCCAGATTTTGTCTTCAGAAAGGACAAACATGTCAACTGTTATGAATCGGTAGGGCAAGAAAAGATACTGTTCGTGATAGATAGAAGACAGTTGAGGAAAACTAAATTTGGACGAAATTTAAAGTCTTAATTTAGTTTTCAGTAACAATCCACGGAAGTGAGATGAATAAGTATGATAAATTGAGGCTGAAGACTACGATTAACTAGTAATATCTATCTTAACGAGACGGCATTTGACAAATTAAAGAAAGATATTAGTTGGCTTGTTTTGAAAGTAGCTCTTTACATTATCGTGTACCTTGGGGTGATGCAAGATAGTATTGACTTTTAGCCATTCGATTCGGTGATGTTGCGCTAACATGGCGTTTTCGATGATTATGATTTTTTGTTGCTGTTCCAGAGGAAGGTCAAACTGACAGGCAATAGTTACATAATGAGTACCACAGCTATCGTCCTGAAAATTATTCTCGTAAATATGGTCATATATGCCTTTTAGTTTCACCTGATCTGTGTTTAACGGAAACCCAATTTCTTGCATAGAGACTCGCTTCAAGCCTTCTACTAGATATTCATTTTTATATACTTTCCCGCCAGGTACAAAAAGGCATCCTTGGGCCGGATTGTTGCTTCGTTCACCAACCAGTATCTTATTTTGGTGAAAAATTAGCAAATCTATCGAAACTAATTGTGTTAGGCTCAATGCCTGAAAATAGTCTTCTCGACTCAAATACTTCTTTTTCATAAAATTAAAATTAAGGCCATCTTGAACTTCGGAGTGTTATGAAATTAAGTTTTTATTAGAAGGAAAAAATCTGGTCTGTCTTTTCTTCCTCGTCAATTTACCAGAACGACTTCATTTGTATTTATTCATAGACACTCTTCAGTAATTAGGAATGTGTCTAGCTAGGTTTGTGAGGCTGATTGAATCGGTAGACGTTTCGGGTTGTGTCAGAAAAGGTTTCCCACGCTTCTTCAGCCAAAGCCTGACGGAAAATAGTCGAATTATCCGGTTCGTGGTGGAACCGGCGAAAGTAGACCAAAGCCAACATTGGCCTGGGTTGTTTCGTTTGATTAGGCATTCCACGATGCCAACATCGCATATCTCTAACTACCAATGATCCTATTGGTATCAACATTCGCACTGAAGCTAAATCCTGAACCCTTTCCTCCAAAGCTAGTTTATTGTCTTTGGGCCGATCGATAATCAAGTGTGAGGACGGCCAGACTTCGGTAGCCCCATTTTCCTCAGTAAAATCAACTAAGGGGATGTTAACAACGGCTTTGGTCATAGGCAGAATGTATGGTGTATCCGGAAATAGATGTCCTGCATCTCGATGGATATGCTGAATCGAGCAATTGGGCCAAGCGGTATTGCTACCATAAGGCAAATAGCTGAAAAAATTATCTCCTAATGCGATTGTCAAAATTTGCATGGCAAATGGATTTTGTATAATCAGCGGGTTTAAGAATGGCTCCTTCATTGGATGATTAATGCCACCATGATTGTCGGGCCATTGTTCGCCGTGTTGTCGTTTAGCAGCGGTCAAATATTGATTAAGTAAATCTGTAATCCATTCGGGCTCAAAAACTGACTCTAAGACAACATAACCGAGTTCTCTCAATTGTCGACAGGCAACTTCTAAGCTACTAGGGTTGAGCCGGCTGACTTTTCGTTCTTCCAAAGAAATTAGCATCCCTATTCCTCGTTTTTATCGATTAATTTATCTTCTACGTACTTCCCAAGTGTAACAGAAAACAAATTGATTATACGACCATAAGCTAAAAGGTTTTGGATTGATTGAATTGGCAGGGTTTGATATAATCCAAGAATCATGCTGGGTGTTGGTGTGCCATTTAAATCTCATCCTTTCTACCTGATCGTTTTTTTTACTGTGTACTTGATAGGCCCTATTTGGTCCGAAACTATTTATTATGTGCCACAAGATTTTTCAACTATTCAATCTGCCATAGAGAATTGCCAAAATCGGGATCAGATTATCGTATCGCCCGGTTACTACAGGGAAAATCTGAGATTAAATGGCCTGGATGTTGTTTTACGTTCAACCAATCCCAACGACCCAGAAATTGTCAAACAAACTGTAGTTGATGGCGGTGCTTTAGCTGCTGTTATTACCTTGGCTGGAAATGAAACCTCGGCTTGTCAGATTGTAGGCTTGACTTTAACCAACGGACAGCAATCCATTGGAGCCGGCATTTTAGGCAACAACTCAACAGCTACTATCGCCCTCAATCAAATAGTCAATAATCGTGCATTTTCTGATGGTGGCGATCAAGCTCACGGTGGTGGGATTGCTCATTGTAATGGCCAAATTATAGGTAACCACATTATGGATAATTTGGTTGAATCAACCTCGGCCAGTGGTAGTGGTGGCGGCATTTATCAATCCAATGGTGTGATTGCCAACAACGTTATTGCAGGTAATACCGTTTCAGTATTATGGCAAGCTAACGGTGGAGGATTGGCAAATTGTCAAGCTGACATCATAAACAACACTGTTGTTTATAATCGTGTTATCACTCTATCAGCTGTGGATGGTTATGCCTTCGGTGGGGGAATCAGTAACTGTAGTGGACTGATTCAAAATTGTATTGTTAGGGATAACTTGGCTATGAGCAACAGTCAACTACACAACAGTACAATACCGATATACTCTTGCTTGAACAGTGAAATTGGAAAGCAGAACTACAATATCGACACCCACCCACGTTTTACATCTGTAACAGATTTTCGTTTGCAAGCTGATTCGCCTTGTATAAACCGAGGTAGTTCTCTCAATGCACCAACAACTGATCTAACCCACTATCGTCGAAGCCAACCGGACATCGGGGCATACGAGTGGAGACCGGTTCCCGTTCCTACTACTCTATCAAGTGAAATAAATGGAGAGCAGATCTGGTTTCGGGGAAGAATAGATCCAGGTGATCGTGAGGAACTGAAACTTTTTTTTGAGTATGGGCCAACGCTAACTTATGGATGGAAAACGCCTATTCAGTTGATTACCCCAAAAAGGATCGAAAAGCCGATCCAAATTCGCCAATTAATGACTAATTTGCAAGCTGACACTACATACCACTTTCGTTTGGTGGCTTTCTATGAGCAAGGTCGCAGCTACGGTCAAGACCAAATTTTAATGTTAGGTCAGCCTGTGGTTAGAGTTCCGGACGACTATCTAACCATCCAAGATGCTATTGATGATGTACCCAACGGCTATCAAATCATAGTCCGCGATGGAACTTACGATGGTAATTTGGATATGAAAGGTAAAGCTGTGGTGTTGCAATCTGAGAATGGCTCCAAAAATTGTATTATCGACAGTAATGCTCAGGGACGTGGTATTGTCTGCCAAACAGCAGAAACAAAGGAGACAATTATTGATGGATTTACCATTACCAACGGCTGGGCTGATGGGGGGGGCATCGCTTGTTTTGGTGCTTCACCAACCATTCGAAACTGCATCTTGAGTCAAAATATAGCTGACCAATTTGGTGGTGGATTTTATTGCCAAAATGGCGAGCCGTTTTTGGAAAATTGCCAAATTATCCAAAATAATGGTGGTGGTGTCTACTGTTTGAATGCTTCACCGAAGATTATTCGCTGTTTGATTGAGCAGAACATAACATCCAAAAATGGTGGCGGTATTTATTGCCAAAAATCAAATCCTCGGATTGAGCGTACTATCATTCGTCGAAATCAGGCCAACTATTCAGGTGGTGGTTTATACTGCCACGATGCTCAACCACAGTTGATTAACTGTATAATTGACCACAACTCCGCCACTAGGGGCGGTGGATTGAGCGCGAACTTTTATGCTTTTCCCACATTGATTCATTGCACGATTGTTCTCAACCAAATTCACCCCCTAACCCCCCAAATTACCAGTGGTGCTGTGTATGCTGATGAAACTGCTTCTCCCAAAATTTACAACTCTATTCTCTGGTTGAATGGCGATAACCCTATTGAATTTTTAGGAGATATTTTGCAGATTCGATATTCGGCAGTCGAAGGTGGATTTCCCAATCTGGGCAATGTCGATACTATTCCTGTATTAGCCGATATTGAACAATATGAATATTATGTCTCAGACCAGAGTGCTCTTATTGGTGGGGGAAATCCGGCTTGGACGGTAGCTGTCGATTTTGAAAACCATCCTAGAGCCAATCCTCCAACCATTGGTGCTTATGAGATTGGCCGTTATATTCCTGAAGTTCATCTGATCCATACACAAACGGACATAGGTTCCATTATCAATCCCTCAGGTGAGATTTCAATCAAACGGATGGAGACTCAGAGTTTTCAGTTTACAACTCAAACAGGTCATCAGTTGGTAGATGTACTGGTCGATGGTCGCTCTATTGGCCCGGTCGAAACCTACAGTTTCCAGCGAATCAAAGAGGATCATGTTATTACCGCCACTTCGATTAGTTACCCAGTGGAACTTAAAGTTCAAGCTTCTGCACAAACCTATCAAGGGGAGCCAATTTCAATTGAACTGACCTTGCTAAATGTACGGAGACAAGCAACTCCACCATTGAGTCCACTTCGGTTGGAATTGGAGTCGAATACACAAGGTATTTTCATGCAGGATAACACTACTAGCTCATCTATTACCGAATTGGTCATACCTAATTATCAAACCACTATTACAATCTTTTTTTCTACCCTTCAAGTTGGTCAAAGTCAGATTCGCATCCGTCATCTACCAGATGAGCAATCTTCAAAAATTCCTACAGCAACCCACAATCTGCAGGTCATTACGGCGCTGGATCAGATTCGGGTTGAAGGTAGTCCTGTAGATATTGGGCAGACGGCAACTATCACACTAATTGGAAAAGCGGATAATGGTCAATCAACAGCCACTTTTTCGATTGTTGGTTTAATTGAAGATCAGCTAGCTATTGCCAGTGCAGATCAACCTACTCACTATGTTGGGCACTTCACTCCTGTGTTAGACCAGCATCTGAAAGGGGTTTATGATGTGACCGGCCAGATTGGACACAGCAAAAAAACCTTAACTGGTGCAGTTGAACTAATGACACAACCGCAGTTGTCATCTCTACGAATCAATTCGAAAGCCCGAAGTGGGGACAATGTCCAATTTTCGGTTATTACTAATCGACCTGGTTTGAGGGTAACAGCTGATGTCTCATTACTCGACACAACACAAAAAAAACCGATTCTATTACAATTGACTGAGAAAAATAAAATTGATGATCATTGGACCTATTCTGCCTCACATACTATCAGTTACCAGACAATGGCCACCGATGGCAACAAGACAGTTCGCGTCACCGCTACTGATCCACAAGGCGATTCGGCTCCAGAGATAATCGGTCAGGTTCAGCTTAAAAATGAAGTTTCCTTTGAACTCAATATACCAGCGGATGTAAGTCTAATTTATCTGCCTTTGATTGTTGATCGAGTTAATCAAAATAAAAGCCCGATCCGCCGAGTCTCGGATCTATATCAAGTTCTTGGGCCAGCAGTAAATTTTTTGGTGACTTATCTGCCTGAGACTGCTGAGTGGGTCAGCTATTTTGGAGATCAGCCAGCCAGTTTCAGAGGAGATGTGCCAATTACTAATACTACTGGCATAATTTCGGTCATGCGACAGCCAATCACATTATCTTTGGCTGGACGAGTACTCGACCATCGGCTCAAACTACAAGGGGGTATGAACTTGATTGGACTACCTCGACAGGACCCACGATTAGTCGAAGTAGGAGATCTAATGCGGTTAGATCCAGTTGGTAATTTTATTACTCACCTAATTGTCCAGTCTGACGTAGTCGATTCCACTAAGCAAGCGAAAAAACAACATTTCCGTCGTTTTTTGGCTGTCGCTTTTCCCAATTCGGATGGCACTATTAACTTAGGACGAAACGAACCAATCCAGGCCGGTAAAGGCATGGTTGTCGTTACTAGTCAGCCGGAAACACTAATTACTCAAGGTGATCCTTGGCCATATAAAACAGAGACATTTACACTAAAAACTGCACCCACTGCCTTATTTTCTAACCCCATTTCCGACTTGATCTTACTGACGGGTATTTTACCAATAACATCATCCGTTTCAGGAACTAATACGATTGTTGATCACATTCGAGTTGTCAATCGATCCAACCGACTGACATCAAGTATCCAATTAGACAAGAAATCTGATGAGGATACCAACCAATTACCAAGACCTTTCTCACTAACCTTAGTTGGGTTAGGTACAGGTATTAAAGGATTGAAGCCGGGCGTTTCTATTAATAAACCAACCCAAGTTGGAGACCAATTGGAGATTCAGGTGTATTACATCGATGGTTCTACCAACACTTTTTACCATTCTATAACTGCTCCCGAATTGCTCAATCGATCAATTAATCTCGGTCAACTCAATTATAATCAGCCTCTACCAACTACGACAAAACTATTGGGTAACTATCCTAATCCTTTTAACCCGGAGACATGGATTTGTTACGATTTAGCCAATCAAACTCAGACGGCAATCTTGATCTATAATATTAAGGGCATACTAATTCGCCTGATTGATTTGGGCAGCCAACCAGCTGGCACTTACACTTATCACTGGGATGGCCGAACCGAGAGCGGGGAATCAACCGCTAGTGGGATTTATTTTTACACCTTGAAAACCCGAGACTTTGAGTCGACGAGAAAAATGGTGATTCTCAAATAGGGAACCAATAATGCCCCAAAATAATAAGAAGATGATCTTTGGCTGGTGCATGTACGATTGGGCTAACTCTGCTTTTTCCACAACTGTGATGGCTGCAGTTTTACCCATCTATTACAGCCAAGTAGCTGGTTCGACCCTCGAAGGTAATCTGGCTAGTTCGTACTGGGGATATACCAACACAATTGCTCTATTAATCAGCGCCTGTTTGGCCCCGATTCTAGGTGCTATCGCCGATTTTTCAGGCTTAAAAAAACGCCTCTTATTATCATTTGTAGCTGTAGGCGTCTTTTTTACAGCCCTTCTCTATTTCATAAGTACCGGGGATTGGCTACTTGCATCGCTCTTATTTATTTTTAGTAGTGTTGGCTTTAGCGGGGCCGACCTTTTCTATAATTCACTCCTGCCTCATATTGCCACACCGGATGAAATTGACCAAGTCTCTACCAAAGGTTATGCACTAGGCTATCTTGGTGGGGGAATCTTGTTAGCTATTAATATTGCTATGATTGAGTTAATCGGAGGTGAGCTTGCCGTTCGATTAAGCTTTTTGAGCGTTGCAGTATGGTGGGCTATATTTACCATTCCTTTGTTGCTCAATGTTAAAGAACCACCGGTGTATCATCAGGAAAGTGCTTCAATCAATCCTGTGGCTGCGGGATTCCAACAGTTGAGAGGAACGTTTAACGATCTAAAACAGTATCGTCAACTATTACTATTTTTGATAGCCTTCTGGATTTATAATGATGGTATTGGCACGATAATCAAAATGGCAACAATTTACGGTGCTGAAGTTGGTATTAGCCGAACAGATTTAATTGGAGCCTTACTTTTAACCCAATTTGTTGGTATTCCTTTTGCTATCGGGTTTGGCCACTTAGCAAAGCTATTTGGTACTAAACACAGTATTTATATTGGCTTGGTAGTTTACACCCTAATATCTATCGCGGGCTACTTCCTATCAACGGCTCTCCACTTTTGGATGTTGGCCTTTATGGTTGGCACAGTTCAAGGGGGAACACAAGCCTTGAGTCGATCTTTGTTTGGTTTGATGTCTCCCAAAACAAAAACTGCTGAATTTTTTGGATTTTATGGGATGAGTTCTAAATTTGCTGGCATCATAGGCCCACTTCTCTTTGCGGTCGTTGGACAAATCACGGGCTCTAGCCGTCTAAGTATTGTTGCCTTGGTTATTTTCTTTATCATGGGGGGGATTGTTTTGAGTTTGGTTGATGAAGAAGAGGGAATTCGCGTTGCCCGCGCTGCAGATGTGGCTGTTGGATTATAGAATAAGAAGCAATCAACAATGCATAACATCGTGTTACTTGATTAATTTTAGTATATGGATAATTCGAAAAATCTACAGCGCCAACTTGAACAGAAAACAGCATGATTTGTCGCATCAGGTAAAAAACATGTTGACACAAGAACTCCAGTTGGCAAAAAATAGCTGAGTTAATGAAAGTTCAGTTCGACTGTATCCACCTGAGTCTGAGTAAACTTGAAAAAGGAACCCTAATACTTGAAGGATCTAAAAGCTTCAAGCAACCAGGGATGGGATATTGATACTGCAGAGACCATCTAATTTCTGTCGACTCATTGGGTTGATATTGGGTTCTTCTCAACCTTCTATCGCAACTGAGTTAGTTTGGCTCTGTTTGATCTTGGGACTGAGTTTTTTGGCTTGCAGTCCTGATCTACCCGAACCTACCGCTGATTTCTATGCGAAACAAGGTTGGAGCCAGTATAAAAATGGCCAATATGAGGATGCTAAAAACAGTTTTCAGTCGGCTCAACAGTTAGACCAAGACAGTACGGAAGCTGCATTGGGTTTAGGTTGGTTGGCTTTTGTGAAGTCAGTTGATCGACAAGCGTTGGAATTAGCCAAAAGTGAGCTAGAGAAAGCCTTGCTGTTAGCCAACCAAAATGGAGACCGAGATTTGCTAGACGATGCTCGTGCTGGCTTAGCTGGTATCAATCTATCTTTGGAGCTATATCAGGATGCTATCATGTATGGAGAACAAATCAGGGACGATTATCAGTTCACCAGAGGACAGCCTCGTTTTGGTAGTAAAGAACTAACTCTATTGTTGGCTATTAGCTATTTTCATTTAGGTGAATATGATCAGTCGGTGGAAAAAATTCAACAAGTAAACCCTAATTTTAGTTGGCAGTCGGGAGATCCACCAGGCAAAATCTTGAAAGAACTCGAAAAGCAGAGTTAAAGGACGTGTTTGACCATTAGATACTCTAACTACCTCTTATTTAAATTTTTTAAGCCATTTATTTTGCTGGTTTGCTTATGCTTTGTTCTTTGCTCAGTTACTTTTGGTCAAGCTAATCAAAACGATGATTCGTCTGCATCAGCCAATAGTTCGTCGACAGATGTTTTTTTCATTATTGACATTATTGGGCCAACCATTTACTTTAATTTAGGTTTCAACCAAGGTGTGAAAAAGGGAATGCGATTTAATATCTTGGGTATTTCCGATGATACTGTCAATATAACTAATCCATCTCAAAAAGGCTGGCTAATTGTATCTGAAACCTATGCCGATGTGTCAAAAGGTGAACTGAAAGAAGTCAGTGGACTAGCGCCAGAAATTGGCGACCTTATAGTCTTTGATCCGCAACTTTCAACCATAGTAACAGGCCAAGTGTCTCCAATAAAATCGACAACACCACCTATGAAACAAGTTCAAACAACTAAACTGATTCAGAAGCCGCCCCAATTTTCAATTAATTGGAAGCGATTAGGGATTGTTGGTGTTGGTTTAATGGCTGGGTATTTATCCCTGAAATCCCATCGTTCAATGGAGCAATCGCTTCAAACCTATAATACTGCTTTGAACAATGGGCAATTAACAACAATGAATATGGCCAAAGATGAGGTTGCCAAATATCATCGTAATCGACTGTTTTTTGGTTTCACAGCTGCCAGTTTGCTGGGATTTTACAGCTATCAGAAATTTTTAAATTCTGGCAATATATGGGAAAAAAATATTTACAAAACTTTTGGCAATCATAGTCCCAGTTTATCGCCCTTTTACCTATCTATTTCTAGCTTAGCAGTTAGTGTTGGCTGTCAATCGAATTTTTAAAAACAATTTGAAAATAATAGACGCAATATATGGTTGGTCGAGTTGATAAAAAAGAACCATTACCAAACATTGGGTATTCGACCTAACGCCACCTCAGATGAAATTAGGCAAGCTTATCGTCGTGCGGCTGTACGCTATCATCCGGACAAGAATCCAAACGACCATACGGCCGAAGATAAGTTTAAAGAAATTTCAGAAGCATACAGTATCTTAAGCGATGAAAGAGCGCGGCGTGAATATGATCGCTCAAAAGGTTTTACCAATATCGCTTCCAGCAATCGGCCCAAGTCAGACCAATCAAATTCAAATTCTACCATCAACGATATTTTTAATGATTTATTTAAGAATCGACCTGACCGAAAATTCAATGGTAAGCGTAGCTCTATAAAGACAAAACAATCTTTCGTCAATCGAAACGACCCTATTCATCATAAGCGAAAAGGTATTGACATCCGGCGACGAATTAAGATTTCTTTTCGGGAGTCGATCTTAGGTGGCGAAACGATGCTTCAAATTGTGAGAGATGAGCAATGCCGAGCATGTAATGGTGAGGGAATACAGCTGGAATCCATTAAAGCCGCTTGTCCCCGTTGCATTGGAACTGGCCGGACACAAGACAATGAAATTTGCTCGCGCTGTCGAGGAACAGGAATTATAATTCATCAGCCTTGTGGTACATGTAGTGGTTGGGGAGTAGACGAGAGAGAGCGAAAATTAAAGATCAAAATCCCCCCTTCCATCGAAGAAGGAAAATCACTGCGACTTCCAGGACAAGGTAACTTTGGCCTATTGGGTGGGGATAGTGGCGACTTAATGGTTGAGATTATGGTATCTTCAGACCCACTATTTGAAAGAGATGGAAATGACTTGCGTGCCAAAGTACCTATTAGTTTTGCCAAAGCCACACTTGGTGGAAAAGTGAAAATTCCCACGCTTAGCGAATCAGTCGTTTTTCCAATTCCCAAGGGTACTCAACCTGGGCACACCTTTCGCCTGAAAGGACTTGGTATTCGTCGAAATGATCAGCAAGTCGGAGACCTTCTGGTTACGGTTAGCATTGAAGTTCCAAGAGCGGTTAGTAATAAACAAGAACAATTGCTGAAAAAACTTTTGGAATTGGAGGAACAAAATTAAATGGCAATCACAAACCCAGTTCGTTTGGCAGTTATCGGAACTGGTCGAATCGGCCAACTGCATATCGAAAATATCGTTCGTTCTATACCTGCAGCTGAGTTAGTCGCAGTGGCTGATGTCAATCGTTTGTCGGCTGAAAAGATAGCACAAACGTTTGCTATTTCAAATGTTTCAACGGACTATCATCAATTATTAGACCAATCAGATATCGAAGCTGTGGTTATCTGTTCTTCTACCGACACACACGCTCAGATCATTCAAGATTCGGCTCAGGCCGGCAAACACATTTTTTGTGAAAAACCTATTGATTTCAATCTGCTACGCATTGATCAGACCTTGAAGATTGTTGAGCTGGCCGGTGTAAAATTTCAGATCGGTTTCCAGCGCCGTTTCGATACAAATTTTCAACACTTGAAGAATCTTCTGTTGAAAGGTCAGGTAGGACAACCACATCTACTACGCATCACCAGCCGTGATCCAGCGCCTCCCCCCATTGATTATATAAAAGTTTCAGGTGGTATTTTTTTGGATATGATGATTCACGACTTTGATATGGCCCGCTTTCTTATGGATAGTGAAGTTGTCAAGGTCTATGCCAGTGGAGCGGTTTTGATTGATCCAGATATTGGTTCCGTAGGTGATATTGATACGGCATTGGTAACGCTGGAGTTTACAAATGGTGTTATTGGTACCATTGATAATAGCCGTCAGGCTGTTTATGGCTACGATCAACGAATTGAGGTTTTGGGTAGCATCGGTATGCTACAAGCTCAAAATGACCAAAAGCACACAGTAACTATAAGTGATGCCAATCAAATTAAACAGGCTTTGCCATCCTTCTTTTTTGTTGAACGCTACCGAACAGCATACGTTGAGGAACTGCGGTCTTTTGTCGCTTCGATTCAAAAAGATCAAATTCCACTAGTCACGGGTAAGGATGGACGAATGCCGGTCTTAATCGGATTGGCAGCTCAGCATTCTTTAGCCCAAAAACGCCCAGTTTTTTTGGATGAAATGGAGAATATAGAGACAGATCAGCCAAGTTAAAGGCTGCTAAAAACATTATGTCAAAACCAATTTTACAAGCAGTGCCTGTTACTCAAGTTCAATTCACTGATCAGTTTTGGGCACCTAAAATCGAAACTAATCGAGCATCTACGTTACCTCAATGCTTTCGCCAATGCGAAGAGACCAATAGAATTCGTAACTTCGAGGTAGCTGGAGGATTAAAGAATGGACAGTTTGATGGTATCTTTTTTAACGATTCGGACGTGTATAAGGTGGTTGAAGGTGCAGCCCATATTTTGGCATCTTATCCCGACTCAGAAATAGATTCCTGTTTAGACCGATGGATTGACAAATTTGCGGCCGCACAACAGGCTGATGGCTATCTAAATACTTACTACACTTTGGTCGAACCAGACAAACGATGGACCAATCTACCAGTTATGCACGAACTTTATTGTGCTGGTCATCTATTTGAGGCGGCCGTTGCACATTACCGTTCAACAGGTAAACGTTCTTTGTTAGACATTGCCATTAAGTTTGCCGACTACATTGAGACTGTTTTTGGATCAGGTAGACGCTCAGGTGTTCCAGGCCATCAAGAAATCGAATTAGCTTTAGTCAAACTTTACGAAGTAACGGGTGAGAAACGATACTTGGATTTAGCCATCTTCTTTATAGATCAACGTGGATTAACAGGAGCTGAATATTGCCAAGATCATCTGCCAGTTCGTCAACAGAAAGAAATTGTTGGACATGCTGTTCGGGCTATGTATCTCTACGCAGGGGTAGCTGATGTTGCTCGTTACACCGGTGATAGTGATTTATTTAGCTGCATGGATCGTATTTGGGAGGATGTAACCTCACGCAAGATGTACGTTACAGGTGGTATTGGTCCTTCCGGCCATAACGAAGGATTCACCATTCCATACGATTTGCCTAACGAAACTGCATATGCTGAAACTTGTGCTGCTATTGGTATGGTTCTGTGGAGTCATCGTATGTTTCTTTTACATGGGCATTCAAAATACATTGATGTCTTAGAACGCTCATTATACAACGGTTTGTTGTCAGGTATTTCCCTTGATGGCGATAACTTCTTTTACACCAACCCTCTGGCAAGTCATGGCTATCATCATCGCCAACCTTGGTTTGGCTGTGCCTGTTGCCCAACTAATGTGGTTCGATTTATACCACAAGTGGGTGGTTATTTTTATGCTACTAGCGAAAATAACTTGTGGGTCAATCTCTATGCCAACAATCAAGCTGTTATCTCTATGGGTGGTCAAACAATTAAAATTTCTCAGGAGAGCGAATATCCTTGGCAAGGTCAAGTGAAACTGACTCTTGACACATCCCAAGTTCGAGAATTTCGCCTTTGTTTACGAAAACCAGAGTGGGCGAAACAAGTCGGTTTAAAACTTAACCAAAACATAGTCGACATAGTGGCCAATTCAAACGGGTACTTGGAGATAAACAGAGTTTGGCAAACTGGTGATGTGGTGGAGATCGACTTCGATATGCCGGTTGAACGAATTATTGCGAATCCACAAGCCAAATCTAACCTAGGCAAAGTTGCTCTGCGTCGGGGACCGTTGGTCTACTGTTTAGAAGCGATTGACAACGGTAAATCATTACGAGACATTGCATTACCCATATCCAGCCCACTGCAAGCAAAATTTGAACCTGATCTATTGGGTGGAGTAATGGTGCTACATGGTGCGGCTAATCGCCGACAATTTGACAACTGGGATAATCAACTTTATCAGACTATTTCTGCTGATCAAGAGACGCAAATCACTGCTATTCCCTACTTTACTTGGGATAACCGAGAGCCAGGACAAATGATAGTTTGGTTGCCAGAAAGTACTATTCTGACTACCCCGATGTTGATCCCTACTCTCGCCAGTAAGGGGGAACTGTCAGCTTCCCATATTTTTGGTCAATTGATGGCGGTTACTGACTGTATGTTACCAGCTGGTTCTGCTGATCAAACCCAACCTAAATTTACTTGGTGGGACAAAAGAGGGTCGAAGGAATGGATTTGTTTGGTTTTCGATGAACCGGTACAAATTTCAGAAACCTCTGTCTATTGGTTTGACGATACTGGTCTTGGAGAGTGTCGTCCACCAGAGAGTTGGTGGTTGGAGTGGGATAATGATGGTCAGTGGCAAGAAGTCGAAAAACCGTCCGAATATGGTTGTCAATTAGACATTTTTAATACTGTCGCCTTCAACTCAGTTACTACTCAAAAAGTAAGGATCATGGTGCAGTTAAAAGATAACTTATCCGCTGGTATACTGGAATGGAGACTAAACTAGTATATAACAAAGGAATAAAAATGAAACAGATGATAAGATACATAATTAGGAAAGCAACATTTGCTTGTTTTTCCGTCGTCCTAATATGTTCATTTTCGATAGCTAAGGAGACTTTTTTTCAGCCTTGGAGAGTAAGGCTGATGTGGAAAAAGAGGGAGGACAGGTTCTAGGAACAGCTAAATTTATCGAGGCCAAATGGGGGAAAGGGTTTTTAGCTGCTGAAGGAAAAGATGTGGTAGCTATTCCAGTTGAAGATCGTTTTACCAAGTTAGAGGAAGGAACAGTTGAATTATTTGTTTAAATG
>CAYVHK010000049.1:0-25406 GCA_964451145.1 uncultured bacterium
AAAGAAAAAGCTCTCGTTGCGTATAGCCGTTAGGTTTTTTTGACCGAACAATGCGGATACCATCCCATTGGGTGGATACCAAGAGAATCAAGATCTCTCTTGGCACACTTGACAGTTTAAAAAACGAATAGATACTTTTTGTCGAAGATAAACCGCAGCAGCGAAATACATCTGAAAAGTCAATTTCGCTCTCATTAAAACCGGGTGGATCTGTTGTAATTAAACCACTTTTGGTTCAAAAATAAAGTGTCTACTATACACAGGATAATTTAACACTCAGCAACTTAGTTGACTACTGGTAGTCATTGTTATGAGTTCAAGCAAAATATAACTAAATTAGTCTACTCTTTTTTTCCCAGATATTCCAAAAAAATAGATTTTGATCGATTCATTAGCGCGAAAAAATCATAGTCAATCATGGCCGAAAAACATTGCTCTTATGGTGTTTTAAGTAGGAGATTTTGACTTTATTTAAGATCCTATTTACTGATAATATCTTTCATTCAAGGCTGTTTACGTTTGTCACCGTTTAAATAGGCTTTAAAAACTTCTCTTTCCATCTTCATCAAACTAGTAGCCCTGCTATTTTTCGAATGTGGAAAAATAGTAAGACATTACTAATACTCACTCTTGGAAAAGTCAGTTATTTGTTCGCTTAATATCGCTCCAAGTAACCGGCAATTTATCAACCGGTTCGATTGCCAACCCCCTCAATGCTCGATTGACCTCAACGAAAAAACCATTTTTGGTGTTAGCATTATTCGGGTAATACTTGACCTTTCGATCAGTAACATCATCGAAGTGTAGGTTGAAGTAATCGGAACCACCGCTTTCGCCACAACGGTAGAGCAAAACATTTCCCCCACGGTTAAGTTCTACTTCTACATCGTAGCTGACTTTGAGTGCACCACCGGTCCATTTTGAGTTGTTGTACCATTTCTCGCCGTTAATCCAAACTTGTGCCCAGTCATCGTGAGCAGTAGACATAATGGCTTTCAGTTTGCTGGGTGCCTGAATAACTATTATGGCGTAGGTGTCAAAGTTTGACTGATCACCACCACCATAATTCTGCCCCATATTATTGCCATTATTCGGAGTAATCTCTATGACTTTCCAGTCACACGTTCCACCATTTTTATTGCCCCAATTCAACTTAGTATTCTGCGTTTTCAGCAAGCCAGTTGCCGTCGCCAATTTGGGCTGCGTCAGCTTGTTACGGGTACCCTTCGCAATCAGGTCTATCGGACCCGATTGTGCAAATCCTCCGTTTTGGGTATAAATGCCCGCAGGAGCGTACCATTTGGTGATCCAAGGGGCACCAGGTCGATCCTGTTCTAATGCTGCTGCGGCAGGATTCTTTAGTAGTTGAGCACCTTTCAAAGGGCCACCAGTAAGACGCTTACCTTTTGCGATTTGCCCCCTATTATTATCTGGCTTATTGACGTTATTATTTGGCTTATTGACATTTAATGGATTACAGACACATTCGAGTACAATTCCATTTTCGTTTTTCTCTTTTTCTTTGCACACACAATCTAAATCTTGTGCCAGTATTGGGAGAGCGATTAACGAAGTTGCGACGAAAATCCAAGCCAATATAATAGTCAAAAATCGAATTTCTTTTGGTTGTAACATTTAAACACCTTTTACTATTTAGTGAATGTATTTCTTGGTACTAAACTCAGTAAAAAAAATAACTTTTTACGCTAACCAATTTCGCACATAAGCAAAGACTGAAGCTCTTCTACTTGTTCAGGTGCGTCATTGAATAGGTTTTTTGTTTCTGCTGGATCGGTTTGAAGATCGAAAAGCCAGGATTTGTCATCAAAATTCTGAATTAATTTGTAACGACCATCGTATACTAACCGCCAATCGTCCAAACCTGAAAGCACGTACTGACGGTGAACCTGATTATGACCAGCCAAAACTGGTCGTAGTGTTTTCCCATTCAGTTGAGAAGGAATCTCTGAGCTACTTTGATCCAAGAAGGTAGCTGTCAGGTCGAGTAGACTAACCGGTGTATCTGTTACAATTCCTGATTCAACATCTGGTCCGGCTATGATCAGTGGTACACCGATTGAAGCTTGATAAGGCAAAGACTTACCCCACCGATCATGATCACCTAGCATCTCGCCATGATCACTACTGAAAACGATTATTGTATTGTCTATTTGATCTTTTTCGGTTAGCCAATTGACGTAGATCCCTAACCAACGATCGATGTTCTCAATCATAGCAGAATAATTTTGTCGCACTTCGTTAAGCTAGGTGCAAGATAATTTTTGGGTGGGGTAAGGGAAGGGAAAATCAACGCCAGTGTAAGTGGACTTCATGCGATTGGTCAAGTCCCAAGGAGCATGCGGACCAGCGAAGTTTATCTGCAAAAACCAAGGTTGGTTATTAGGGCATTTATCAAGGAGTTTAAGTCCGTTACGAGCAATCCAGTTATCGCAGTAAGCGCTTTCTGGCAAGTCGGTAGAGAAAGTTGCCATGTTATTACGCCTTCGGCGGGACATATCACTCAAATGTATTTCTATTAATCCTTCTTGGTATAGATAATTCATGTAGGGGTCTTTCGGTTGTTTGGCTCCACTACGAACAGCGTCCCATTTGCCAGCATTATCGATGCCATCAGTAAATCCCCAATCTGTAATTGAACCCCTTCCGTCTAAACCCCAAGATGAACTGGCTTTATGTAGATCAAATTTACCACAACCAATCACTGAATATCCAGCTGTCTGCAAAGCTTTGTAGACAGTCCAGTTGTCTAACGGGTAGTTATAACTGTTGTTCGGAACACCACAATGATCGTATTCCATACCAGAAGCCAAACACGCACGGGCTGGTGCACAAACGGGCGAAGGCGTAACTGCATTTGTAAACCGAACTCCCTGTTTCGCTAGCATATCTAAGTAAGGTGTACGAACAGGGATGTTTGGCTCAATACCAACCCAGTCATACCGATGTTGATCAGGAAAAAAGAAAAGAATATTTGGTTGTTGGTTCATACTGGTTGGGTCTTTATGATTATGAATTCTAGCTCTTAACTAGGCTGACGTCAATTCAAGTTAAGTTGATTCTGTTTCAATTTTCTCCACAAGTTCAAAGAACATCTGTCTAAGATCGGCCATCTCATTGAATAAACCAGCACCTAAATTCGGATGTTTTTCTTGGCAAAATTGATCAAAAACATCTTGAGGAGATTGGGTTACAACGTCAGTAACTGGCAAATCATCATATTTGTAATTGTCCATTACTACTTCGACTGTTAGAACATCTCCACCTCGATCAGAAAAAACCTGCCGGATTTGGTCTGCCATTCCAACTTTTGGTTGGTCGGTTAACAGTTTGACTTCAATGTATACATCTTTCCAGTCTTGATCGACTGAAGTGGCCAAAAGCATAATTTGGCTCATCGTCCCTTTCAAAGTCACTAACCGTCGAAAAATGGGAATGGTAATTTCCCACCAATTAGTACTTGACATCTTTTCATTGTGGTTAAATTCGATCAAGGAAACTTTTTTATCGACTTCAGACTCCTTGAAGGTCATTGGTAATGGCGTTCCTGAATATCGAATTGGATAATCTTGACCAGATAAGGATTGAGCTTGATGCAAATGACCAAGAGCTACATAGTCAACTGCCTGTGGAAAATCGTTGGTCCGAATAGCGTTTAGGCCACCGATCAAAATATTTCTTTCGGAACCAGTATTGATACCGCCTTGTACAGTCAAATGTCCCATTAAGATTTTGGTGAAATCAGTTGGAATTAAATCGATACATTCTTGGTAAATTTGTCGAACAGTAGCCCGATATCGGTCTTGGCGATTAATACCAGACTCCAGCGGTCGATGTGGAACAATCTCATTTTCGGAGAGATAAGGAAGAGCAACAATGGCCAGTTGAGGTTGATCTTGTGGAAGATAGACAACTTGTTGACCCAGATTGGACCGCAAAGTACCAAAAACATGAATCCGACCCATTTTCAGAAAATCACGATCAGCTTCTAAACGGACAGCGGCATCGTGATTACCAGCCGTAATTACAGCAGAAGTTTCAGTTTGAGTGTAAAGCTGGTGCAGAAAATGGTAATACAACTGCATCGACTCTGAAGAAGGCAAGGCCGCATCAAATATATCACCAGCAATCAACAGGACATCTACCTGCAGGTCCACAATTGTATCCAGTAACCAATCCAGAAATTGCCGGTGTTCTTCGGTTCGGTGGCGCTGATATAAACGCTTGCCAATATGCCAATCAGCTGTATGTAAGATTCTCATGGAATCTCCAACTAGCACGGTTAGTGACGTAAGCGAACCTGCATTGCCAGTGGGTAACGACCAGCACGTTGTGAATAAAGGGTAATACCACCCTCATTGGACTGGAAATCAATTTGTAATTGCCCGCTACTCAAATCCAATTGACTTGGATCAATCGATACCTTGATCAGGTGTCCATACTTACCGTCAATACCGTTAATGTAGGACAAAGAACCTCGGGTATCTGCCGGTGAATTGGGTAAGTTAACGGTCTGAACGTTGATTTCGTTCGCACACACGATAACTTCACTTGGTGAGAGTTCATTATCAGTTTGTGGTGCTCCTTTGATAGTGGAAGATGCTTCAAAAATCAGTTCCATTAATTTGGCACTTTTAGCAATGTCAGGCAATTCAATCAAGTGCGATGAAACACCCTCTCCTTCTACAACTACCATTGATTCGCCTTCAAAATCGTGGTTTACAGTTGTCAAGTTATGATCTTGCTCGATTGCTAAAATCGGTTTCAGAATCTCAATATTAACAAAGTTTCGAGCTACCACAGAACCGTCTTGATCCGTTACCCAAATATGTAGGGTGCCTATTAGGCGTTGATCGGGTAGTGTTAGCGATAGACGATACACTTTATCGACTTTGTATGGGGTGAAGGTAATATTGCTTTGTCCAGAAATTAAATCAACTTGATTTTCGACATGATGGTCTAGACCATCTAATCGCCAATGCAAAACCGCACCTGAAATCTTTCGGTGGGAGAAATGACTAGAATATACATCCGCAGAAAAATTTTGGCCTGGCTCAAACGTTAGCCCAGGATGATGGTCGATAGCAATAAAGTCGAGTGAATTGATATCATTATAGTTGTAACCAAACTGTTTAAGGCTACGATCATAGTTCATAAACCCATTATGTTCCCACTCAATGTCCTGTAGCTCAGTATAAATATAACCACCGATTTTCTGATACAACCGCATCTCATTTGTTAGAAATTTGAAACTCCAAGAAATGTCTTTATCCCCTGACCCGGCAGAAATTCCACCATATTCACTATTAAGTAAAGGTGCGTTAGTCTGCTGATTGCCACCTACATAATTAAACTCTGAGCCTGGATAAGTTTGCTTAACCACATTGGCAATATGCTCTTTGGCTTCTTGATAATCATTTATGTAAAAGTGCCAAGTATTGAGATCAGTTTCCACGTGATCATAGATACAAGGTGAATTGTCTTCCGCCAACCGGGTTGGATCCAGTTCACGAGTTAGATGATACATTTGGCGCACCCATTCTTGCCGATCTTTCATCTCTGCATATTCGTGATATCCCAACCCCCAGGTTTCGTTGAAGTCACACCAGGCAATAATAGACGGATGGTTAAAATCTCGGTCAATCGAACCTCGCAGTGTATCTTCCCAACGGCGCTGAGCTAATTCACCATAACCTTCATCAGCGAAATTAGGCATATCACACATAAATAGGAGACCAAGTTTGTCGGCCCAATAGTATAGGCGAGGTTCGTCAATTTTAATGTGCAATCGCAGGAAGTTGAAGCCAAATTCTTTGGCCCGAACAATATCGTTTTTGATTTGGTCATCGTCAAGAAAGGTGTAAACGCCTTCTGGGCTAAAAGACTGATTCAGTGCACCTAACAAATAGGTAGGGCGATTATTAATGAAAACGTATTCATAGTCCGTATCTGGCAGTAGTTGACGAGTAACTTTTCGCATCCCGAAATAACTAGAAATGTGATCAATAACCTGTCCATTTTTTCTCAATTTAAAATCAATATCGTATAGGTGGGGTGTGTCAACATCCCATAACTGCATCTGTTCCGAGTCCAATTTCAATCGAATAATAACACTGCTGTTAGTAATATCTACTTCAGTTTGTCTAACTGGTGCATTACTCTCGGTTGCTAAACCAATACCATTCATTTCTCCACCAGCAATGTTTAGGTTGATTTTGACCTCAGCCTTATCGATATCGGTGTAAGACTTAAAACCTTGGATATAAGTGGTTGATCTTGGCTCCATATAGACAGTCTGCCAAATTCCACTAGACCGTACATACCAGCCTATTTGTTTGCCGGCAGGTTGGGCTGAGTGATCTTGTGGATCGTAAGCTCGTACCACTAAATTGGCTAATTCACCAACCAACAAATAATCGGTGATGTCAATTTCAAAAGGTAAATAACCGTTTTCGTTTTCGCCAACCAATTGGCCATTAACCCAAACTTTGGCTTGCCAATCTACAGCCCCAAATTTGAGAATAATTCGTTGATCAAACCAACTGTCAGGGACAGAAACCGACCGGCGATACCAACCAATGGTATGCCGGTCGGCCTCTCGGTAATTACCAGTTCTATCCAGTCCACCACAGGTCACTTTTTCCGGTTCCAAATAAGCGTTGGTGCTGAGATAATTAGAACTATTAGCAGAATCAGCTTTCCCCCAAGCGGCTAAGCTTTCCCAAGGATAAGGTACAATAATCTTATCATCATAAACCTCACTAGTGCACCAACTCTGGCTTTCGCCTATATCATCTGGATCAAATCGAAAATCCCATACACCGTTGAGATTAATCCAATCGATTCCCTCACTCGTGCCGCGTTGGAAATCGGGTCGAGGATATTCGGGTCGAGGTATGTCAATTATTCTTTTCATCTGCAATCACTCTCTAGTTTGTCATCAAAATTAAAAATTAGTCCACCTAAATAATATTAGCATGATGATGCCAAAATATCACTGTAAAGCAAAGGGAATGAACTGTGTTTTTATCTTGGTCCAAACTAGTTCTGACTCGTGATATCGAAATACTTGTGTCTAAACCAAACTTTACTCAACTAAATTCAGGAGAAAGTCAATTTTCATAAAATTGAGAGAGAATATTATCTGATCGAGATCTTTCTCTGCCCGCTGCTTTCTTTGGATATAACCTTAATGTCGGGAGCAATTTCTCCTGCCTCAACCATTCGAGCAACCAATCTCTGGCGTAACATTTGACAAACCTCAGCATGGGATTCGGCTGTGATAAGATTCCTTAATTCGTAGGGGTCAACTTGTAAATCATAAAGAAATTCCTCAACATATTCAGTAGATCCCGCATCCCGACCACCGTGCTTTTGTGGAGCCTTTACACTGTATTTCCACTTATTAGTTCTAATCGCCCGACCTACCTGGGATTCGCTAATTTGAATAAATGCCTCTTTCGGCCAATCATCTCGTTTTCCCTGAGTTAGTGGCAAAATGGACCGTCCTTGCATTTTTTCAGGTACAGAAATACCTGCAGCATCCAATAGTGTTGGAGGCAAATCAATGAGGCTAACCATTTCTCGAATTTCACCACCACCAATGAAACAACCACCGTACAGTGCAGTGGGTACTCTAACTGCACTATCATGGCAGGATCGTTTGTATTCGGAATTGCGCGTTTTGAAATGGCAAGCGTGATCCGAGGTAAATAAAACAATTGTATTCTCAGTTAAACTAAGGCTTTTTAAAGTGTCCAACAACCGACCAAAAGCTTCGTCTAACCGCTTTACCATGCCGTAATAACCAGCGAGATGTTGATGGGTTGATCCTCCTAGAGCAGCTAAATCAGGCGGAATCCACTGAGACGTATATCTTTCCCGATAACCATCTGGTGGAGGGTAGTCATCCAAATGGTTTTGGTGATGTGGTTCTATGTAGGATAAGAAGAGGAAAAACGGTTCCGTTTGGTGTCGGTCAATGTAACGGATTGCCGCATCGGTTTGGGCATCCACCCGATATCCGGGTAGTTTAACAGTTTCATCATCATTATTGTACATTACTGTGTCGTATGCGTCTGAGGTAAATTCCAGTACGTTGGACGCTAACCAGTATTGATATCCAAAACGCTTATCGACCGGAACTGCCCCTGGACCTGTATCCGCTAAATGCCATTTTCCAATGTAACCGGTATGATAACCTGCTTGGGCAAAATAGTGAGCTAATGTTTGACTGTCATCTGGCAGAGGAATACCATTCCGAAAGCAACCGGTATTCGTAGCATATAGTCCGGTCTGCAAACAAGATCTGGCAGGGCCACAAACCGGTTGGCATGTAATTGAGTTGTAAGCATGAGTGCCACTCTTAGCAAAACGATCAAAATTTGGGGTCAAATTTAGTGGGTTACCGTGGACACCAGTGGTATCCCATCGTTGTTGATCAGTAAAAAAAACGACGACATTGGGTTGATTTTCCGACATACGAACGGATCCTTACAGCCTAGATTTTGAAGTTATTCTAGCACAAACAAGAATTGCCTCCAAACTAATAGCAGTTCTTATTGCCGTGAAATTGAAATACGGTCAGTAAACCAGAGAAGAATTGTATTTAGTCTGTTTTTTTAGGGTTGATTCTTTGTTAGGCTACTTATCGGTTTTGTTTTTAACATTACGTTTATATGCAGAGACCTTAGTCTTTCTTCTTGTCGTCATCTTTTAGTGTTTCTAGCAGTTTTTTTGAGCTTGACGGCGTTATAATTTTGTTGATTTTATTCTACTATATTATAGGTGTTTTTTAGTAAGGACTGATGAAAATAAGGAAGTAAAAGCAGCGACTAACAATAGGTTTCACCTGCTCTTTTTGACAAAACTATTCTGTTAGTATTTGATAATAATCGATGGTTATCTTCAAATCTTCCAAATTAAATTGGCTGTCGCATTCTATTTAGATAAATGGATTTATTGTTTGTTCGAGTTAAAAAACAGTTGGAGGATATTAATCCACGAAAAATCAAAAATAATTTTGAATAATGGAATCCGTTGAAGTTTTTACTAATCAGCAATTGTTGTGGACAACAAAAAACATCATGTGCCTGCCAATTTCAATTACTCTTTGAATCTAATGTAGTGTTCTTGCTTGTTGTCGCAGGTAATGGTCAACTAAAACGAGAGCCATCATAGCTTCAACTATTGGTACAGCGCGTGGTAAAACGCAGGGGTCATGTCGTCCTCGTGCGGAGAGCATTACCGAATTGCCAAAAACATCAACCGTTTCTTGATCTTTACGGATAGTAGCAGTTGGCTTGAAGGCGACTTGTAAAACAATATTTTCACCAGTTGATATACCACCCTGTGTCCCGCCAGAGTAATTACTTCGAGTGCGGATTTTTCCTTCATCGTTGTAATAAGGGTCGTTGTGCTCAGACCCAGTCATAGAAACACCGTCAAAACCAGAACCAATTGTAAATCCCATTGTGGCAGGTAAAGACATCATTGCCTTGGCTAAGTCAGCCTTAAGTTTATCAAAAACAGGCTCTCCTAGTCCTACCGGTACTTGACGAGCTACAGCACCAACGATACCGCCAAGCGAATCACCGTCTCGTCGAGCTTGATCTACCTTAGCTTCCATTTCTTGGGCAACAGAAGGATTGGGGCACCGAACAAGATTGGCTTCGACTTGTTGCAGAGTTATATTATCAGTATCAATATCAGTATGGATGGTATGGATCTGCTGAACGTAAGCCACAATTTCGATTTTACATTTCTGTCGCAGTATCTGCTTTGCAATAGCGCCGGCGGCTACTCGACCAACAGTCTCTCTAGCGCTAGCCCGCCCCCCACCTTGCCAGTTGCGAATGCCATATTTTTTCTGATAAGCGTAGTCAGCGTGCGATGGTCGATAAACGTCTTTAAGATGATCATAAGATGAAGGCCGGGCGTCTTTATTCCAAACCAACATTGAAATTGGTGTTCCAAGTGTCTGGCCTTCAAAAAGACCGGACAAGATTTCGACTTGATCGGCTTCTTGACGTGGTGTGGTCAGATGGCTTTGGCCCGGTCTTCTGCGATCCAGTTCAGTCTGAATCGCTGTTATATCTAGGACTAACTGGGAAGGACAACCATCTACCACTACACCAACAGCTCCACCGTGTGATTCGCCCCAAGTGGTTATCCTAAAGAGTTGACCAAAACTATTTCCCATGACTCAGATCCATATTTTATTACTTCCTGTACCCAAAATATAGCATACCTGTTGACTATCAGCAACGCCAATTACTACTCAATCTGTCCTGCAAACACAGACTACACCTGCGATTAAGGCAAGGTTGCAATCAATTCTCACCATGTGATATTATTGCCAAGTTTGAAGCTTAGAATGGTAATGGACCGGACAACTCAGAAAAAGTTTATTGAACAAAATATCGAGACCGTTCTGTCCATAGTTGACCGGGCCGCAAAACGTAGTGCTCGCACATCAGATCAAATTCGGATAGTAGCAGTCAGCAAAAACCATCCCGTTTCGGTGGTTCAAGCTGGAATTGAAGCTGGATTGACCCATTTGGGAGAAAATCGAGTACAAGAGGCTAAAGCGAAAAGGCAACAGATTAGCTCGGTAGTTGAATGGCACTTGGTTGGCCATCTACAAACCAACAAAGTAAAAACGGCCCTGGATATTTTCGATTTAATCCACTCAGTTGATCGTTTCCGGTTGCTAAATCGCATCCAACGGTTAGCCATACTTACTGATAGAAAAATTGAGGTTTTAGTGCAAATTAATACTTCAGCGGAACCTAGCAAATTTGGGCTCAAACCCAATCAAGTTCTAGAATTTTTCGACCAAGTCGCAAATTTGGACCGAGTACAAATTTGTGGTTTAATGACCATTGGCAAATTATCGCCTAACCCTGAGATGAGCCGATCTCTGTTTAGTCAACTGAGAGTCTTGATGAACCAAGTTAGTGATCAAAACTATCCCAATTTCCAGCCGAAATATTTGTCGATGGGTATGAGTAATGACTTTGAAGTTGCAATCGAAGAAGGAGCAAATCTGATTCGTGTTGGTACCGCGATCTTTGGACATCGACAACCAATGTAAACTCAGTTATGAATGACCAAAAGACAGTTCAATCAGACCGAAAATATCAAATCGGTTTCATAGGTGTTGGTAATATGGGAACAGCCATTCTACGGGGTGTTTGCCACCAAATATTTGCTCCTCATAGAATTGCTATTACTGATGCTTACCGACAAAAAGTTGATGAACTGAACCAAGAACTAGGTGTTGTACCTACTAGTGATATTGGATCACTAGTCTCAGCCAGCAACATGGTTTTATGTGCAGTAAAACCCAATAATATCCCTGACATTCTACCTGAAATTGCCTCAGAGATTCAGCCTGACCAAGTGTTGATTTCGATTGCTGCCGGAACTTCAACCCAGATCCTTGAGTCCTATTTGCCCGTCGATATCCCTGTCGTTCGGGTTATGCCGAATTTGCCCGCATCCGTTGGTTGTGGCGTGGCCGCGCTGAGCACTGGTCAATCAGCTAATAATTCTCACTTGGAACAAGTCCTATCAATTTTTAATGCAGTTGGTACTTCAGTTGTAGTGGATGAGAAACTAATGGATGCTGTTACTGGATTAAGTGGAAGCGGTCCTGCCTTTGTATTTTTGTTCATCGAAGCATTAGCCGACTCGGGGGTTCATGTTGGATTACCCTTTCCTATTGCACAACAACTAGCCATAGAAACAGTTTTAGGGGCCAGTGAGATGTTAGCCCAATCCCAAAAACATCCCGCAATACTGAAAGGACAAGTAACTACACCAGCCGGCACAACTGCTGCTGGCTTGCTTGAATTAGAAAAAGGCCAACTGCGCGCTGTCATGACATCAGCTGTTATGGCGGCTACGCAACGGTCATCAGAACTATCTGATAATATTAATCAAGCAATTAAAAATGATTGAAAATATAATAGCCAGCTTTTTTCGAATCACGTTAGAATTGTTTCAATATGTCTTGTTTGCTAACATTATTCTGTCTTGGTTCGTCCATGGTACACAAAACATGACAGTCCGAAAAATTTACTGGTGGACTGGCCAATTCGTTGATCCCATTTTAGATCCGATTCGTCGTTTGCTTCGACCCTACATGGGTGGAATGCCAATTGATATTTCCCCCATATTTCTGATTATGTTGTTAAGCCTATTGGCTCGAATTATCGGTTAGCTTTTTCTTGGCTTTTTTGTTTATGATTTCATTAGTTGAGAATACCCAAAAATGGCAATCAAAGTGGCAAGACTCTAAGAGATACCAACGACTTCGAAATTCTGTTTCGGATACCTCGTTACCTACATTCTACTTGCACGAATCACCATACCCACTCTGTTCAACACCTGTATCAGCTTTTGCACACCGGCTATATCAAGATATTTTTCTAAAACATCACCTTCAGAAAGGACGAGACGTTCAATTTATCCCACAATGGCAACAGTATTCACCCTATATAGAGGTCGAGATCACAAAACAGTTGAGAAAAAATACTAACGGGGATAGACTGGCATCAGAATATCAGAAGATACGCCGATTAGTAGTTCAGAATTTAGCAAACACTCGTCAAAAAGAATTAAAACAGCTAGGTATGTTTGCAGATTGGGAGAAAGGGCAAAAAGTTACAACCCAAAGAGATCATGCAAAGGTTGTGACCAATTTTGGTCGTTTAGTAAAGGCCGGCTGTATTTCCCAAACTCAATCTTTGCGTTGTTGGTGTTGTCGTTGCGCTAGCGTAAGACACGAAAATGAACAATTGGCTAATGATAGTGAAGTTATATCTGGTTATGTTTGCTTTCCGGTTCAGCATGGGTTAGAGCGATTTGGTGTCCGAGTCGATTTAGCCGTCTGGATTGGCGAGTTATGGCAACTAGTTGGTTGTGTTGCTATTTGTTTGGATCCAACCGAAAGTTATTTTGGTTTTCAGCAGTCGGGGCGTTGTCTAATTTTACCAAAATCTTTGCTTTCTATAGACGATTTTCCCTCAATATCGAAAGCAGATCTTATGTCAGTATCAGTGAATGAGATTTTAGATAGTCGTTGTATTCATCCGGTTTCAGATGCAGATATTGAGATTACCGTAACGACGGAAAAAAAAATTGCTAAAGTGAGTGTTTTGGTTCCCGGCCATGTAAAAACTGATTATCGACTGGCTCAAGAGCAAAACCTTCCCATACCCTGTATTTTAGAAGGAAATGGTCAATTGGTAAATGGTATTAACCGAATCAATCAGCTTTCGTTTGAACAAGCTGATGAGCAAATTTTAGCTGATCTAAACCGTCGATATGCTAACCTAAATTTGTGTGTTAGACGAGTACAAAAACAACATTGCTTTTCCTGTGGCCAACCGACAGTCTATCGGCCAATGAAAGAGTGGGTTTGGAATCCTCTAAAAGAACATCAGAATCACTTTGCGAACAAATCGTTACTAGGGGACAAAATTACGAAATCTCCGTCTTTAGCCATATCACCATTATCAATTTCTACTTGCTGTTATAGTTGTATACCACTCCCCATATTTCGTTGCCAAAAATGCGGCCAAGATCTTTGTAATACAGATGCATTGAAGATAGTTCGTGATCTCATTTCGCGAGGTGGAACACACATTTGGTTTTTATTAGAAGTAGAAGAGATGATCCCGGTGGGCACGTCATGCGCAACGTGCCAAAGTTCAAATTTTCAAAAGGAATTTAACTTTTTCGACGGACAATTTGCTAACCTATTGTCTCAACAAACACTGTTGCAGAATTTGGATAAGAAAGAAAAATTACAATTAGTGTATTTTTATGAACAACTCAAGGATGTAGATCCTAACTCGTTAAGTGATAATCAGCTTTTCTTTCAACAGCTTTTTATGATCGGTTTAGCAACTCATAAACGTACACTATTAGACGAAGTAATATTTCTGGGACAGTATTGTGAAATGATTCCTTCAATGGATTTTTGTCCGAAAATGCTATCGCAATATCCACCGGATGTATTACGAGTTGCCCTACTTGTACTTTTAACTTCACAAACCACATTGGACTTTGCTATTCAACAGGCACAATCCGATTACCAAATGGTAATTGAATGGTTATCGGCTATCTTCGATTGTGAGTCCTCACAAACATTACAGGAACAACAATTATCATTATTAACAGCAATCGACCGATCCTATGAAATTGGTGATTTCGCATCTGTTTTAAAACTTCTTCGTGATCTGGTAGTATCTGGCACTGATTTTATCCGTTCGGCATCAATCATTATTATCCTTCAACGTATAGCTCCGCTAATGCCATTTTTGGCTGAACAAACCTACTCAGTTCTTAAGCCGTTAGTTAACGATAACTCTCATTTGAATGCTGATAGCATTTTTCTGACCCATTGGCTTGATGCAAAACATGATTAATTTCAAAAATATCTTTCCCTTGTTGTTAATTGCGTTGTTATCTTTTATTTTGGATCAAGTTACAAAGTGGCTGGTGGTAAAGAAACTAGATATACTAGAACAAGTAGAAGTGATTGGGGGGTTTTTCCACTTGTTTCACATTAGAAATCGGGGAGCTGCGTTTGGGATATTGCAAGGTCAACAAACCTTTCTAATAATCTTTACCGTTTTGGCCTTGGGCATAATCGGCTATTATTATTTATGCTATTATCACAGTTTATGGATGAGGATCGGACTTGGGTTTTTACTAGGTGGTGCTTTGGGCAATTTGCTGGATCGGCTAAGAATAGGAGAAGTCGTTGATTTTCTCCTATTTGGTTTCTTGCCCACTTATGCTTGGCCCACTTTTAATGTGGCTGACATTAGCGTTTGTGTAGGTATGGTTATGATTTTCATTTACTTCTACTGGGAAAGAGAAACTGCGTCGAACAAATCTTTGCCTACTAAAGATACCCATGCCAAATAATCTTTTGTTTAGTGGGTTATTCGTACTGGTTATTTTGATTGTGTTTAACCCGTCTTTGATCTTTGGACAAACTGAGACCAAATCAATTCAACCGCTGCCAAAAGAAAATAAGTCAATCAAACAAGAAGAAACTCAACCGGCTAACACACTGCTTGAATCAGTTACTGAGCGGACCTTAATCGAGCAGGCCCAATTGGCGGAGAATAATGAATCAGGAGAACTAGTAGTTTATAATGAAAGTCGACTACGTCGGTTCGAAATTATCTCTTTAACTTCGATTCCATTTGTGGCCATTCATAGCTTTCTAGCAGTACGTGGGATTAACATGATTCAACAAAATAAGTTTGCCCCCAAACTTTCTGATAATGACTACCGAATCATTGGCGTCTGTACTGTTACGTCGTCAATTTTGATTGGCTTGTGGGATTTGTATAATAACCGTGGTGAAAATGCATCTGAGTTGCTAATTCCGGAAATTGAGCAATCTCCTTTGAATCGACCTATTTCTGTACCGCGGAGTAGTCGGCTGAACGAGATTGATGACATTACTACTCAGCCAACTGATATTTTGGCTTTGTTAAAAATTGGATTTTAGGGGATTCAGATGGCAATTTTTGAACTTCGTGTCAACGAGGATCCGGTCTTGCGCAGGAAATCAGTCGAGGTTCGAAAATTCGACTTCAGTCTTTCATCTCTTACTGAAAACATGTTCGAAACCATGTATGAGTCGCATGGTATTGGGCTTGCTGCGCCGCAAATTGGAATTTTGCAACGTATCATTGTTATTGACATTGAAGAAGTTGATCCGGACTTCCCACCATTGGCACTCGTCAACCCTAAAATAACTGAATTTTCTGGGGAAGAGTTAGGTGAAGAGGGCTGCCTAAGTTTACCGGACTTTCGAGCCATTGTACGTCGTGCAACTGAAGTATCTGTCGATGCAAAAAGCATTGATGGGAAATCAGTCATCTTTTCTGCTCAAGGTTTGATGGCTCGAGTTTTACAACATGAAATTGATCATTTGGACGGAATTTTAATAACCGACCGCTTATTACCAGAAGACCAAGAGTTATTACAGGTAACAGATTAACTATTAAACAGCGAAAATGAAAATCCTTTTTATGGGAACTAGCTACTTTGCTATCCCAACTTTAGAATCATTAGTAAAACAAGCTTGGGAAATAGTCGCTGTCGTAACCCAACCTGATCGCCCTAGTGGACGTGGTCGAAAATTGACGTCACCACCTGTTAAGCTGCTAGCTCAACAACACCAACTACCAATTTTGCAACCGGAAAGAGTTGGAGAAAAATTAGTTATCCAGTACTTGAAAAGCTTAGCTCCAGATATGATAGTGGTCGTAGCTTTTGGTCAACTTTTGCCTAAAAAAATTTTGGATTTGCCAGCGGGTGGTTGCCTAAACATTCACCCCTCTTTATTACCTAAATATCGTGGGGCAGCACCAATTCAATGGACTTTAATTAATGGTGAGAAAGAGACTGGCGTGACAATTATGTTATTAGATGAAGGTGAAGATACAGGCGATATTGTATTGCAAAAATCAGTGGCTATTCCAGCAAATGAGACAAGTCCTGAACTGCACGATCGCTTAGCCAATTTGGCTCCCGATTTGTTAATAAAATCCATGCAACAATACGAAGCCACAGGTAGAAAACCCTCTCACTATCCGCAAGATCACAATAAGTCTACTCACGCACCAAAATTGACAAAGTCGATAGGTTTTATCAACTGGAATAGTAATGCTGAACAAATTTATAATTTGGTACGTGGTACTTTAGGTTGGCCTGGAGCTATAACCAATTTAGCTGGAACTTCGGTTAAAATCCTCGATTGTACTGTGATAGAATCGCAATTCCCTCCGGGACAAATTCAGATTATTGATGGATCAAATAATGGGCTGAGTTTAGTTATAGGAACATCGTTCGGTAGCTTAAAATTGAACAAACTTCAGCCAGCCACCAAAAGCCCAATATCAGCTACCGATTTTATTAATGGCTACAATATCCATACCGGAGATCGTGTCCATTCAACCGACTCATAGATTCAATATACTGTTATGAAAAGAACATTGGGTATTGTTTTTACTACTATGTTGGTCTGTTTTTTGCTTGTTAACGGAGTTGGTGCCTTTGTTCTTTTTCGGGTGTTGCCTGACAAAGTTAGTGCACCTGACGTAGCAATGCCAAGTTTGGAAGGTCTGAGTCTAGCTCGAGCCAAGTATATAATTCGTCTACATCAATTGGAATTAGAAAAACCGGTGGTGCATCAGGCTGACTCAAAAGTATTGGCCAACCATGTACTAGCACAGAGACCAGTAGCTGATTTCAAAATTAAACCTGGGCGTACGGTTCGTCTGATTGTTAGTAGTGGTGCAGAAATGATAACAATTCCGAGTCTAGTTGGAATGCCGGCAGGACAGGCCGAAAAAGTACTAAATCAATCAAGACTTCGGCTAGGCCAAGTAGCCGCGGTCCATTCGTCTTACTTTCCAAAGGCTAATACTGTGATAGCCCAAACTCCAGAAACTGGAATATTTAAACCGAGGCTATCGGCAGTTAATATACTGTTAAGTTTAGGGTTAAAACCTGTTCCTTTTCTGATGCCTAACCTAGAAGGAATGCATTTAGATCAGGTAAGGTCGAAACTCGAAAAGAACGGCTTGAAAATCGGTCTAGAGAAGTATCAACCCCACAACCAATTTGGACACGGCAAAGTTATTGGACATCAACCTGTAGCTGATACAGTGGTGCAACCTGGAGCAACTATTGATTTACAAATTAGTGGCACAGAAAGATTTGAGTCCAAAACAAGTTATTTTGTGGAAGTAGTACACAAAGTATCAGGAATAAGTGAACCAGTAGAAAATGGGGAAAAAATAAAAGAGAAAGTACCGAAAAAATATGTACAAATTATCATTGATGATCTACGTGGCCAACAACGAATTGTCAACTCTAACTATTGGCCTGGTACGTTAATTCGTAAGCCGTATAAAGCGGTTGGCTCCGCCGTGATGCGTATATATGAAGATTATGAATTGGTTCGAGAAGAAAAATTGGAATAATTTAGAGTCTAAGAGGTTAAAAACGGTAAATGTCAAACTGTCTTAAAATTGGGCCCTCGTTATTGGCTGCTGATTTTAGCCGATTGGCTGAAGAGGTACAACAAGTTGAATTAGGTGGGGCGGACCTACTGCACTTTGACGTAATGGATGGACATTTTGTGCCAAACCTAGGCTTGAGTCCCAACCTACTCTCAGCTTTACGGCCTATAACTCAATTGTTTTTTGATGTCCATTTAATGTTAACTCACCCTCAAAATTATATTTCGGCCTTTGTCCTTTCGGGTGCTGATCGAATCACTGTACACCTTGAAATGGAAAATGAAACAGTAAATATACTACAGTTAATTGAACAAGTTAGATCTTATAAAATTGAAATCGGTCTGGCAATCTGCCCCAAAACGGATGTCAACTTACTTGCACCTTATCTTTCCAAAGTAGACCTCGTTTTGCCGATGAGCGTCCAACCTGGATTTGGTGGACAAACTTTTTTGCCGGAGACATTACACAAAATGAGATGGCTCAAAAAACAGATTCAGCGGGATAATTTATCCGTAATAATTCAGGCTGATGGTGGCATTAATTTAGACACTGCCCCTGATGTAGTTGCCAGCGGTGTAACGGAATTAGTGGCGGGTTCTTCTATCTTCAAGTCAGGCAATTATAAACAAGCTATCCAAGGATTGAGGAGTGCGTAACTTCTATCTTGGTATGATAGAAACTAAGTCTGTAGGTGATGTGGTACAAATTTCTGCCGATGAAAGACACCATATACAATTTGTACTAAGGCTAAGAAGTAAAGATCAAGTTAATTTCTTAGATGGTAAAGGTAACTGTTACCGCGTTGAACTTCAAGATGCCGGTAAACAGTTAACCGGTAAAATTTTAGACCGGAGCTATATTGCTCCCAAACGGCCAAAAATTACATTGTTTCAAGGTTTGCCCAAATCTAATAAAATGGAACAGATTGTGCGGCAAACTACTGAAATTGGTATTGACAATATTGTACCTATGATTTGTCAACGCTCGGCACCTAAATATGATCATAAATCAGTCGTAAAAAAAGTCAATCGCTGGCAAAAAATCAGCGAGCAAAGTGCTAAGCAAAGCCGACGGCGTCATTTTGTAACAATCGAATTGCCTGTGTCTAGCCTAAATTGTTTAACAGAAGGTGCTAATTTCGACTTGGCGATATTACTCTATGAATCGGAGTTAGAGCAATCGATTAAGTCAATCCTAAAGCGAAATAAATCGCCACAAACGGTATCCTTATTCGTCGGGCCAGAAGGTGGATTTACTATAAAGGAAGTTGAAACTGCCACGACTAATGGAATTCTGACAGCTTCTCTGGGGCCAAATATACTACGAACGGAAACAGCCCCCATAGTTGGTGTCTCTCTACTAACGTACGAACTTAGAAATAAAAATGGATGCGAATGAGCCAAAGAAAAAGCTTACCAACAGCAGCAATTCTCACATTTGGTTGTAAGGTCAACCAGTATGACTCTAATGCTATGCGGTCGACCTTGATTCGTAAAGGCTACCGAATTGTGCCTGAGGCACAATTAGCCGATGTCTACCTCGTAAATACTTGCACTGTGACTAACGTAGCTGACAAAAAAGCACGACAAGTAATTCGCCGAGTTATCAAGAAAAATCCGCTAGCAAAAGTCTTGGTAACTGGATGTTACGCTGAGAGCGATCGTAGAGAATTGGAAAATATAAAGGGGATTTCACTCGTTTTTGGTAATCGAGAAAAAGCAGAATTGGAAGAGTATTTGACAAAAATTCAACCCAATCGGGTTAGTTCAGATTTATTGCAAATTAAGCCAATTCAACATGATGCAATTCGAGAACATGCAAATTTCAGCCTGAGTATTGGCGATACTGGCGACCGAACGCGAGGTATCATCAAAGTTCAGGATGGTTGTAGTGCTTTCTGTACCTATTGTATAATTCCTTATGTTCGAGGACGAATGACTAGCCGTCCAATTCCGGAAATTATAGCAGAAGTACAAACTCTTGCTTCTAATGGAGCTAAAGAGATCGTTGTAACCGGTGTTCATCTTGGCTCTTATGGTATTGACAGGCAAAATGAAAGCAGGCTGACAACCAAACTTAACCGACAGACCATTGCTGATATTTTGGAGCAAATTCACTTAATTAATGGCATTAAACGAATTCGGTTTAGTTCGATCGAACCAATGAACTTCCCGCTTGATTTAGCCCCTAGAATGGCTGACTTGCCAAAGTGTATGCCCCATTTTCATCTCCCGCTACAAGCAGGTTCTGATCGGACCCTAGAACGGATGCGTCGTCGCTATACGACCAGCGATTTTATTCAACTAACTAACCACCTCAGATCAGTTTTTCCTCAAGTTGGATTAACAACCGATATCATGGTTGGATTTCCTGGTGAAACTGACCAAGATTTTGAAGAATCGTTGCAGTTTGTGGAGGCAATCGGTTTTAGTCAATTACATGTATTTCGTTACTCTGCTCGAAAGGGTACACCTGCAGCCGATTTCGAGAATCAAGTACCATCTCATATTTCATCTGAACGGAGTAAACGTATGATTGAACTAGGTCAACAAACGGCACATGCATTTCGAAAACAGATGATTGGTCAATCAACGGAGATTTTGGTGGAAAATGTCAAGAATGGGAAACAGTTGGAAGGCTTTACTAGTAACTACCTACGTGCACAGGTGAACGATTATCCAGCAAAAATCAATCAAATTGTACCGGCTATTTTAACTAGTGTCCAAGGGGATGTAATGCTAGCTAAACCCATCGAATGTTAATAAAAAGTAATAATTCGACTGATTTCTCTCACCAAAATTACGATAAATAGAATTTAGCGAGTTAAATTTAGGGAAAACGATAAGTTCACACGACTTCAGGATTTTATATGTTAATGATGCACATCAGATTATGAAAATTAAGTTAAGAGTTTTATTACTTCAGGAAACATTTTGCATGATCTTTTCTAGACCAGTATTTGGCTAATGACGCAGTTAAGATGTTGATGGCGTCCAAGCCATGACCGTTCCAAAACTAGCAAACTCGCTGTTTGGGCCAGAAGTTAAAATCCGGGAACCTTGGACCACAATTTTAGCTTTTTGGCTGGTAATTTTGTAACTGGTCGGTGCGTTTTTCTTAATCATTGGTCTACCATTTTCATCTTGTAATTGATCTAATCGAAAATGAATTGACTGATAAGATTGAACATTGAACTGGCAAGAAGTTGATTCTAAGCCAAGATCTTCATACAATACTTCTAAGAAACAAACAGTATTAAAATCAGATGTGTTTGAAATACAAATTGACTCATGAGAGAAGTATCCTTCTCCATTTGATTGCCAAATTTTTTCCTGTTCGCTCAATTCAGCCATAAAACCATCGGGGACTAGCCAAATGTATGCCCCATCACCTAGGAATTGATAGTTAGTGATGGCTTGGCTGATCGCATTGGCTGCAGACTGATGATCATCAAATTGGCTGAGAGATACAACCAAAAAACGATGATTTGGGAAAATGCCAACCGCTGTTTCAGTTTGGTCGATCAGTTGACCATTTACATTAAATAACAAACGGTTGTCAGGTAATAATTCCACTCGTCCGAAATGATGGGCGGATAACCAAGCTCCAAAGCTATCGTTCAACATGGCGCTCACGATTTCTCGGTTCGATGGACCAACAACCTGTTGATAGGCGTTCACTGCGGACAAAAGCTCTATTAATTGTTGATCGTGATGGTGCGCAGGCATAATTTTTCCTTTCTACTAAGGTGATGTTTAGATTAAATTTATAGGGTTTATAATGACAAACATGCAAGCTAAACAAATCGAAAAAGCATTAGAATCTATGCTTCATAACATCAGGATGAAGAAAAATATATCTAAAAACCTGATCGAAATCGAACAGTTGCGACAAACAGTACAAGCTACTGCGCCCGGACAACTTAACCACTTTTTAGAACGTCGCAGTTATACAAAAGCTCTCGACTATCTACTATCTAGTGGCGTAGTGCCCAAAAGTCCTAATCAACCGCCTTGTACTTCAGATCGAACCTAAATTTTGTTTCTTTGGTCTTGATTTGTCATTTCTAAAGACAGATCTAGAGTAACGAATCGATAACCGAGGGATTTCATTTTCTCAACAATCTGATATCGTTTTTCAATTGCTTTTCCAAAATCAAAGTCAGACAACCGAATTTGTAAGATACGTTGGTGTTCTGTTAATTTTGGCTGTTCAAAACCTAATTTTTTCAAGATTTCTTCAGCTTGTGTTATCAAGTCTGTGTCTTCGGTTAATTTTATCATTGTATTTTCACTTGTTAAGTCTATTACCAATGCAACGCTGATAAATTTTCAGGTAAGATTCAGCAATGTTTTTCCAGTCGTATGGTTGTACCTTTTCATGACTAACTTCGCCCATTTGTAATCTTTGATGAGGGTGGTTAATTAAGTGGATGATCTTTTCAGCTATTTCTTCTACATCGCCAGTTGCAACCAAGTAACCATTTTCGCCGATAGCCACTAAATCTTCTATTCCTTGAACCTTACTGGCAATAATCGGTAGACTTGCACCCATCGCTTCTAATACGACTAGTGGCATTCCTTCCGCTGAAGAACAAAGCGTAAAAATATCTGCTTGCCAATATTTAGCTGGCAAGTCAGTATAATTCACTGAACCGCTAAATTGAACGTATGCATCAACTTCCAATTGATTAGCTAATTTTTGTAATTGTGTTCGATATGGGCCGTCGCCTACAATATCGAGTTTAAATGAAAATTTAGCTGATTGAATTATCTTTGGTAAAGCTTGAATTAAGTACTGGAATCCTTTACGGGGAATAAGTCGTCCAACAGTCAGAATTTTAACACAATTACTATTTAGAGATCGGTTTGTGTATTCAAATCGATCTAACTCTAATCCATCAGGTACTACTGTAATTGGAATTTTTTCATCTGTTTGTTTGGCCAACTGTTTTAGGCCATAACTACACGCAATTACTTCATCAGCATTTCGCCAAATGCTACGAATCACGGGAGTCAACAGCCAATACAGCCAGCGATAATAGGGTGGATTAGGATTAACACGTGGAACATCTCGGCCACCCAAAAAAACCATATAAGGAAACTTTCTGATTTTTTGTAACCAGTAAGCACAAATTCCAGATGGAATACCAAAGAATACCTGTATTATATCGGGCTGAAAATCATAAGCAATTGAATGGCCATAGTAAGTTGAACTCAGAACGTAGGTTAACATTTCGTATATAGCACAGACATCCGGACTGTTCCGCAATGCCGGCACCCGAATAATGTCCATGCCTTCAATCATTTCATTGGTTGGCAGGTTCCGAAACTGAGAGGTGACAATAGTTACTTGATGACCGGCAGCTACAAAATGTTTGCCCAAAAAATATGTCACCCATCCACCACCACCACCAATGGGTGGAAATTCATAATTGAACATTAAAATCTTCATAATGATAAGTAGGATACACCAAATCAGCTTACTTTCGTCAATGTAAACTCACCGTAAAAAAAACTACCAAACAATCTAGATTATCAAGATGACCAAGACGTTCAATAAATAAATATCTAGTTATAATGTAAGTGTCAATTGACAGCTTGAGTTAGTTATGTTAGCATCAGCGACTATAAAAATGATCATTGGAAACTAACATATGAATGTAAATCCGTTTAGATTATCTGGTCAATGGTATCGTGGGAACACCCACAGCCACAGCACAGAATCAGATGGTGAATTGCCAATGAAGGAGCGTTTTGACGCTTATCGTGCACAGAATTATGACTTTTTGGTGTTAACCGACCACCGAATAGTTAATGATGTTTCTAATTTCAGCACAGATGATTTTTTAGCTATTTCCGGTAGTGAAGTCCACCCATCAACCCCTTATGGTGGAGATACTTACCATATCGTAGCCATCAATATTCATCAACAGATCAATTGTTCAAAACTTCATCCGAACGATGTAATTCAAGAAATCAAGAATCAGGGAGGTGAAGCAGTATTGTGTCATCCTTACTGGTGCGGGCATAATCTGCTCGATTACCTGCCTTTGGATGGTTATTTTGCTATCGAAGTTTATAATGATACTTGTATGGGAATTGGTAAAGGATTTTCTGAGCAAGCTTGGGATGATCTACTTGACAAGGCCGGTATGGTTTATGGAATTGCGGCTGATGATGCTCATGGGACCGAACATGACTGCTTTCATGCTTGGATCAATGTAAAAGCCTCTAAATTAACGACTGAAGGTATTATGGAAGCTTTGCGAAGCGGTGCCTTTTATTCAACTTTGGGGCCTGAAATCTATAATGTAGATTTAGTGGATACTGAGGAAGATCCAGTTAAAAAGGGGAAAAAAATAGTAGTAAGTTGCCAGGCAGCACAGTCTATTACATTCAAGTCGCAGCGTAGCAGAGGTAAGCACATTACTGCCACTAAAGGTAACCTATTGACTGAGGCCGAATATCTTGTGCCAAATAGTGCTAAATATGTACGTGTTGAGGTTACTGCACCGGATGGGAAAAAAGCTTGGACTAACCCGTTCTTTTTATCTTGATCGAGATTATTATCACACTGAAATTTGATCCCTAATATTGTCCTGTTCCTAATCTGATATACATTGTGTGCGCTTGCATTTACTTAGTGAAAAACTTAGTAATTTGACATCTGAAAAGAATAGGGTTAGAATCGGAGGGCATTCGTTTTGAATCGCTACTTTGTCGAGGTATAGTTATGGGGTTACAATCAGCACAAGGTTCTTCATCTGTCAATGGTTACTACAGCCGATTGGGTAGTTACGTTAAAGACTCGGGACAGAATCCAAGCTCTCAGCCACCTCCTCGATTGGAACAAGAGGTAGCTCCAACTAAAACTGAAGTCGCTTCAAAAGCTAGAAATGTGGCAAAAAACAAAACAGGCGAGCTCTCCGGACAAGGAATACTGCTTGATCAACAAGCCTAGCGATTTTCAGACCTACAAAGCGAGAGAACCATTATTTATCCGGTATATTTAATTGTTCTGTCTGTTCTGGTTGGCTTGTGCTTGGCGGTAGTAAGTGCTAATTTCCACTTCCAAAAACGGGGCAAACACTTTCAGAACCTCTGCTAATGGTAAGCCTTGGTCGACATAGGTAGCTACCCACTTTTGTCTGTCTGATTCAACATTTTTATCCATGGCCTGTCGCGCTTCCGCCTGAGCTGCTCTAGCCATTGCTGCTGATTTAGCTTGACCTATCAATTTCATCATCTAATACCTTTTAGCTATTATTTTACCTAATCTTTAAGCTAATGTCATAATATCAGCGATAAATTGATAAATTAGGGC
>CAYVHK010000050.1:0-25225 GCA_964451145.1 uncultured bacterium
GATGTTATTTCAGCCATTAATGAAGTAACTACTCAAACAAGTGTTACCGCTTATAATAAAGACCCTGATAATTCGTCTGCTAGTGTTGATGGGAAATTGTATTTCAAACGGACAGATGGCACCCGTATCGAACTACAAAGCAACAGCTTGGATGTATACTCAGAATTACGGGTCAAGAACGGCGATTTACAAGTTCAGGATCCTTCCAATAATGTTATCTCTACCCCCCAAAGTGTGATCGACAGTTCAGGTCGTTTGGGAGGGGTTGATATCTACGCTAAATTGTCGGAGGGTCGATTCAGAAGCGGCGTTTTGCCCAGTGCTGGTTCATTCAATATCAACTCAGTTACCGTAAACTATGAAAATACTGATTCCTTGCAGGATGTACTGGATAGGATTAATAGTTCCGATGCCGGTGTAACCGCTAGTTACAATGTCTTAGAAGACAAAATTGACATGGTTAGCAATACCACCGGTAGCCCTCTTATCCGTTTGGAGTCCAATCAAGTTAATCAAGTTACTTTTACCAATGTGGATGTGGATAGCACCACCGACCAAATTTTTTTCCATAGACCCAAACATACTAGCGTTCAAGGTTCTGAACATCAGGTAGATTATGCCTTCATTGCCGATGGTAGTGATTTGGCTATATATGATACTAGAACTAATACGATAGCATCTAAAACAACGGGCGAAACAGATACACCAAACGAGAATACCTTGCAAGGAACTATTAAAGGTGTTGCCATCAAAGATGCATTGTTACCACATACGCGTGATCTTCGTAGCTCGACCAACTATTCTCTCAATGTTGATCCCGAAAATAAGTATGCGGTTAAACAATATTCGTCAGCTTATAATGCCTTTCATTCTAGTACTTCTTCCAACAACCTAGCGATTACGGCTACCACTGATGTTTTGGTTGGTACTTATACCGTAAGTCATGCGGAATCAAGTCGTACAATCAATTTAACCCGTGATCGAGATAGTGCCAGTAGCACTGGGGCCTTTAGCTACTCCAACAGCGGTAGTCAAACAGCGACGGTTAGTTTCACCAATGGTGGTACCATTACTCTAGCTTTTGATGCCAGCACTCTTGATAGTGCAGGTGCGGACGTTCTTAACAACACCAAGATTCGTATTGAAGCATTGACTTAAGACGATGCCAGTGATGATTCCAGCGGTAATATCTATGCGGTAAACCAAGTATACGATGGTAGCCATGTGCCAGATGTAACTTATAGCACTAGCGCTACTGTAGGTGAATCCAGTAAATATCATATGGACGATGGTACACTGCGTATGCCGGCATCGAACAGGGATTTTGATCTGTCTTCCTCGACGATCTCGATGAACTTAGCCACTACGGCAAATTCAAACACTGCTTCCGGTACCATTACATATGAGTTACCGGCCAGTGGAACCCGTAGTAATGTGCTGTTTACTCTGAAAGGTAATTCTGGCGATTTTGCTGGCTATAAACAATATAATCCGGTTACGGTCGTCGAAGGTACAGTAAGTAATTCCGACCGTCGTCGATTTGAAGGTGTAATTGAAACCAGTGGCAGTTTGGCAACTGCTACTGAGATTAAGATTCGTCCAGTTAGAACTTTTGAGGATGCTCCGAGTGGTGGCAGGACACTGGCTTACTTGGATCAGGTTTATTTGTCGGCCAATGATGGTGCAGGTGCGGTCCTGTATCCGGGCCGAATGAAAGCTGGTGGTGGTAGTTTCAGCTCCTACTCTGATCAGGTTTTCTTGGATCTAACTCGAGCTAATGACTATGATTTGAGCACTTCGTCTCAAAATGGTATTCAGATTAGCAATGGTGCTAGTAGCATTGGTGCTGTCATGGCTCTAACTGCTTCTAGTGATAATAATGTAACTGATTTGGGCGGTGGTTCCAACTATGGCAACTTGGTTTTGCAAGCTTCTTCGGGTTTTGATGCTGACATTACAGTAAGTAATGGGAATTGGAGTTCCAGTGGCAATAATATCACTGTAACTCAAGGTGCAAACTACAACTGGGGGGCAGGAAATGTCAGTGTTAAAGGGCTAACTGGCTTATCTCGAAGTGGAACTGTTTCTAGCGGGGCTCAAACATCAGCTACAGTTACTTTCAGTGAAGGATATTTTCGTGATAAGGCTAACGATACCATTACCCTGACTATCACTGATACAGGTTCAGGTTCTCAAAGCAAAACGTTAACCAAAGGTGCAGGCTCAAATGGTTATACTGTAACCAACTCTCAAACTATTGCCCTAGTAGGGGTTACTGGTGTTGGAGGGGGAGATACAATTAATGGTGCCACCTTAACTGCGACAAGCTATGCCGGAACTGGCAGTCATGGTTCTGCCGGTATAGGAATTGATACCAGCGGAACTAATTCTTACCTAAAAGTTACTTTGAATAATACTTCTTCTAGTGGAGATATTCTCCAGTTTAAGCAGAATGATATCTTAACCATTAAAAATCATACCGCTTTCAGTAGCAATACCAACGGACAGGCTAAAATTATCGGTTTCAGTGGAACTAATAATGCGACATTACATCTTACGGATTATGATGGTGCTGGTCTTGCCAATGTTGATTTTCCTGATAGCAACTCTACCCATATCACTGGTATCAAGCGAACATCAAGTTCCAATCTCAATTCGATTTTGCCTGACGGCAGTAACATCTATACAATCAATCTAGATGATGCATATGAGAAATATAAAGTGGGTGATTTAATTCTTTTCAGGCAATCATTAGATGCGACTAATAATAGTAGTTCTGCCTTAGAAGAACGGTTATTGGAGGTAACTGCGACAACGGATAGCTCGCCTGATAAAATTTCTGTCAAAGTTGCTAATAACAGTTCTACCAATACCACCCTCAGCAACTATGATCGGGGATCTGCCTCTAATGCCACTCGAGTCAATAATTCGGCTCTAGCTTCGCAAGATGCTGAACCAAATGTTGGCTTGCGATCGCTGATCGGCGATACAAGTGCTAACGGGAAAATTATTGCTCCTGAGCAAGGTATAGCAATTAGTGGAACCAAAATGTTTGTGGTCGATGGAACACATCAGTTACGAGCCTATACCATAGACCCGACCGATTCGACTGTGGCTGCTTCTGCCGATGCTACCTTGACTGTTGATCTAGGTACCGCTCGGTTTAAAAACCTATTTGGTGTTTATGATGACGGAACCAACTACAATGTTTATGGACTCGGACGAACTGGTTGGTCGATGGGTGATGTTTCTGGTTATGACAATGTTGACAGAACTGTCCTAGTTGCACAGATTAGGAAAAGTGATGGTAACGTGACAGTAGCTAATGCTATTGATCTGGCCAGCCAAAGTTTGGATGGTAGTGGTGATGAAGTCCGTCGGATCACAGATGGTCAAGTAGTGAAACTGAGTACTGCCGCTAATGCTCCCGATGGTAGTCGATTGACTGAAGCTGGTAGGGCTTACGTGTTCTTGAGTTACGAAGGAGACACGTTTAGTTCTTCTCAAAAAGCACTAATGAAGGCCTATCGGGTGGATAATAATGTAACTGACCCCGATTCTGCAGCGGCGATCGATTTTGTATTTACTTCTGAAAGTGGTGGTAGTCTATCTACTATCGATAGTTTTGCCGTAGAAGAATTGGCTGGCGGGGAGATCATAACTACTATCAATCGGGCTGGCGATACAATGAATTTTGATCTGACGCAAACTTCTTCAGATGGAAGTGCGGCTTCAGATACCGCTGCCGTTGCCGATAACCGGTCTGCTAAATTTGATAGTGGTAGTACCAATACCATTGCTTTTCGAGACAACGAATACAATGCGTCCACCAGTGATTACGATGGATATGCTCGAATTTTTTCAGGAAATGGTTCGACCTTCATTGCAGGTACTTCAGCTTCGCTTTCGTCTTCAAGTACCAGTAAAACGACCACTACCTATCGAGAGCAAAAAGGGGCCGGTTTCATGGATATTGCATTCGTGGCCGATTCTCAAGATAGCCTGATTAAGGTCTTAGATATCTCTAAAAAGAATTATACAGGATCAGATCCTGTCCCACAAAGGAACATCAAAATTACTTACGGTGGAAACACAGTTGGCACTGTTCAGGATGTTAGCGTTGACCATCCTTACAATTACTATTCTGGTTCTTCTAAGCACCAAGACCAGGCGTATTTGTATGCTATTAGCAACGATGGCACGAATGGAGGTTTGTTCCGTCTGGATGCGACTGATCCACTGGCTAGTGGAATAGGTACTGTGACCACCACTAGTGGTTCCAATTTCAGATTACTGGCTGCAGATGGATTGAACAAGGATGGATCAACGGCTGAGACATTAACACATGTTTTTTCCAGTCAAGGTAATGTGTTCGTGGCTGGTCAGACTGGTGGTACGGGCAATAGTAAAGTAGCCTTCTTTACCAATCATACGTTATTAAATGAAGCATTAGATGATTCTGAAACTGGCATAGATGTGGATGATGCTTCTGTTTTCCAAAATGGCGATACTATTATTGTTGGTGATGAGCAGATGACAATAACCGGTATTAGTAGTAATACATTAACAGTCCAGCGTGAACGCAATTCGACTGATGCTGTCGCTCATGATAACGACAGTCCAGTCATGATTGCCAGTGCGATAGGCTCCAATCACCTAACGTATCCGAAAGTGAACGGAACTGCCACCAGTGGCAAATACGAACTAGCAGGTGCGATTACTGACTTATTTTTTGATGATTCTACTCACTCTAACCTTACATCCGGTCGTTATTTGTATGTCGGTGTTGATTCAAGTAAAGTGTATCGCTACGATATGCAAACCACATTAGGCGAGGTGGTGGAATATGATCTATCGAGTGTCGGTATTTCTAAGGTTAAGAATAACACCGTATCAAATCCGACATCTACACAAACCATTCTATATGTAACTGATTCAGAAGATAGTGAAAAAGTTTCAGCCTTCGATATTTCTACTGGTACTGCAACACCGGTTTCGATGACAACCGTCAGCAGTGCTGATGAAATTTTTGTTGGTCGGGATAGTGATGGTGATCAAAGAGTTCACTTCGTGGACGATTCTACCATGTATACTATGAGTGATTTGACGGCTACTAATTCTTTTATGAGTGCTTTGAATCTGTCAGAAGATAGTGGAACCGCTGGCAAAGACTTAATCGGCAATTTGAACGGTGTAGAATTCCAAAGAAATAACAATGAAAACAGAGACTTACTGGCCGGTGTAACTTTGAATTTCAAAGGCACGACCAATATCGGTTCACCGATCTCAGTAACAGTTGAGCCCGATAGCGACTCAGTAGTGGAATCAGTAAAAACCTTTATTGACCAGTATAACCAAACTGAAACAGCACTCCGTCAAGCAGTTAATGCACAGCGAATTTTCAATCCGCGAACAGAAGAAGAACTGACACAGGGAGTTTTAGCCAATGACACTATGCTTCGAAGTTTAATGATGCGGCTCAGTTCCATTTCCTCACTACCGGTAGTTGGTAGCGGCTCAGTTAAACGGTTGGGCGATCTAGGTATCAATCGAGGACGAGCTGGTGCGGTGTCGATCGACCAAATCCGATCTGGTCTGGAATTAAAACTTGACGAAGGTAAATTGCGATCTGCAATTTCCGCTAACCCTGAAGGTGCAGCCTCAGTATTTGGTAGTATTTCTTCTTTGGGTACAAAAGCCCACAACCCAATACCAAAAGAAACTAAGACCACAGTTACGGTCAGTTCGGCCAATTACTCTTTATTAGAAACTAAAATCGGCAAACAGGTTCTAATCAAAAACAATACTAGCGGGGCGATTATTCCTATGACACTATCAGGTGTCAATTCCTCTGGCCAACAGCTAAGTTTATCTAGCGGAACCTTCAGTGCAGCTGACTACAGTGGATATCAACTAGAGTTATTAGTAAATAATACAGAACCATGGCAAGCTATTATGATCAATAGTACTACACCTAACTCCACTAACAACGAGACAGTTCTCAAAATTAACGATGGTGGAACAATCAATACACTGAAGGATCTGCAAAATTTGAATCGTATTGCTAATAAGCTGAACAATACTGCTGATGTACAAATCAAAACAACTTTAGGTGCAGACGTCAGTACTAGTGCCACCTCAATCACATTGGGTGATGCCAGTAAGTTTGCCGATTCGGGTACAATTATAGTGTCAGAGGTTGATGGTACGAGCTTCCAATATGAAGTTATGACCTATACTAGTAAAAGCGGTAATACGTTGAGCGGACTTGTTCGAAATTCTACACTTTCATCTAGTGCCAGTAGTAATGCCGCAGTAGCTTTTGCCACTAGCAATAGTGCTAAGGTTGCCCAAACATTGTTTACTGTAAATGTAACCGATGTCGATATGAACGAAAGTTTTGTGACGGTCGGCAGTTTCCTTGATACAGATATTATCAATACTAGCAACTCGAGTATTGTATCAGTTGATGGCGCAACGGCAGACATTACTATGACAGCAATCGAACAATCAGCTGCTAACCGCTCAGTAATGAAAGTTGCCCCCAGCTTAGTTAAAGACTTCTCTAGCGGAACTAAATTACGACTCAAGCAAGGTAGTAAAACCAACGACTTCAACATACTATCCCTAGATACTAACCAAATATCAGGATTCAATAGTAAGACGATGCCGCCTGTCGGTGGCGCTAATGGCGGTAATATTACTAGGGTCACCGACACTTCAGGTAGAATTACTTCTACAACCGGCAGTGCAGGTACTACTGTTATGGCGGTTTGGGCCGACGATCTGCGTTCTTTTATCGGTCGATCAAGAGTACTTTTGAGCAACGGTACGCAGGATGAAGAGGCAACCATTAATAGTATTGATACTACTACTCAACTGTTAAGCGATTCTACAGCTGATACCTTGTTTGTAACAGGTGGATCTACCAGTCAATCGGGTATCACCGCAGCTTCATCTCTATTTAATTCTGGATTGAATCTAGGTACAGGATCTGATAAAGGTAAATTCGAAGTTCATGTTGGTGATGTGGTACATGAAGTTGATTTTTTTGGTGGCAGTTATACTGTCGGTGCGACTAAAACACTCTCAAATCTGGCAACTCGGATTAATAGCGTAGCCGGAGTAGATGCTGTGTACGTTAGTGGCTCAGGTAGTAACGGTTATATTCGGGTTAAGCCGGATGCGGATGCGGGTGTGGATGGTGTAAATTCAGATACGCCTATTACGATAACGGGTAAATACACTAATGGTTCGAATTATGGAATTAACTTTTTTAGCCCAACTAACCGGAATGAAGATTTAATCAAATTTTCAGGTATTGCAGAAGTTACTTTGGATACACCAGCCAATGTACCGAATTTGACCGGTTTTAATTCCATTAAGGCGGTTTATAACGATACCATGCTTGTCCAAGGATCACTTCCAACCTTGACTACTGGAGATCTATTGGTTGAGGGGGTAGCCGAAAGTACAGAGAATACGTTAGCCGCTTATACTAGGCTTTCAACAGGCATAATTGGCAAACGGTTGAATAATATCGTATCTCAAGCCAAAAGAGTTTATGAAGATATGGACACCTTTGATGATAAGATTAGGCAGAAAGAACTTAAATTATTGCGTGAATATGGCTCCTTGGAAGCTGCATTAGGTGAGACTCAAATCCAGTCTCAGTATTTAACTGCTCAGTTGGGAGCCTTACAATCTACCGCACAATCCATTGCATCCAAGCGGAGAAAATAAACCGCTTTAGAGATAGCAGAGAGGTCTAGAAGGTGAAGATCAATCGTCCCCCACTCGATGCGCTGTCGGCTTATAGCTCAACCAAAGTTGGCCGAGACAAGTCTGAACGGACGAAGCGGAAGCGCGACTTAGCAACAGAAAAACCCATAATTGAGCTATCAGAAGAAGCTCAATTACGTAGTCAAGCTCGAGAAGTTGCTGAACAAGCGCCCGATATCCGGCCAGATGTTGAACAACTTATAGCCGAAATTCAAAAGAAATTGAAGGATGGTTCTTATCTTGAAGAAATTTCCGGTGAAGCGATTGTCAAAGCCATTAAGATAGCTCTCAAAGACGAGTCAGAAGCCTTAAAATCGGAAGTACTCCCCAGCGATCAACTTAGTTTAGACCCCTAGTCAATAGATTGAGGCTGCTTTTTGTTGCGAAGTCCTTCGATAATGTAGTACAAAGCTGGCATTACGAATAGAGTCAGCATAGTAGAAAATAACAAACCAAATATAATCGTGCTCGCCAGCGGTATCCAAATTGGCGATTTTCCACCCAATCCCAAAGCCATTGGAATTAAGCCGGCAATCGTCGTCAAGCTGGTCAAAATAATTGGTCTGAGCCGCAAACGTGATCCTTCCAAGACTGAGTTCCTTAGATGATCAATGATTTTTAATTCGTCGTCTTCATCAGTAGGGGCTGTGGTTTGTTTACGCCTTTGATTGATAAAGTCGATCAGAACAATCGAATCATTAATTACAATACCAGCTAATGCAACTACCCCAAACAGGGCAATTAAACTAAGAGTTGATTGTGTTACTAAGAGGCCAAACATAGCTCCAATAACACCAAAAGGTATAGCAAACAAAATGATTAGTGGTTGAAGAAAAGATTTGAATTGGGCACCAAGAATTAAGTACATTAGCAGTAAACCCATTGGAAACAATTTGAATCCTAATTCTTTGAAAGATTCCAATATCTGGTCAAATTCGCCACGAAAATCTAAACTGTATCCTGGATAAAGAAGCCCTATATCCTCGAAAGCTACTTGTAAAGCTCTGGTGGCAGTGGCTGGTGTGTTTTTTTGACGGTCTACTGATGCTGAAACTGTGATTGCTCGTTCCACGTCAAAACGTTTGATGTCCACTAAGCTATCTTCGCGACTAAGTTCAGCTATATCTTTGAGAGGTACAGCAACGCCACTAGGTGTAATAATCACCATCCGGTTCAGTGCATCAATGGTATTCATTGATTGTTTGCCGTACTTAACGACAACGTCTATAGCTTCATCAGCATCGCGGTAAACAGTACAGATGTTTCCGTCAATAGCATTTCGAACATTATTGGCCACTTGAAAGATAGTCAAACCAAACTGACGTAGTTTTTCATCCTTAGTTCTTAAACGAATTTCGGGTTTGCCAGACTTAAAATCATCTTGCACGTCAAAAACACCGTTTATGGTTTTCAGTTTGTTCTTCAACTGACTCGCAATTTCAATTAGTTGAGGCAGGCGACTTCCTTTGACCTTTACCTCAACATCTTTTCCTCGAGGCGGTCCTCCTTCCAATTTATCAAAGAAAATTTTTTCAGCTCCCGTTATTTTAGCCATTAGAAGTCGCAAAGATTCGATAATTTCTTCACGACTTCTAATACGTTGATCTTTGGGAACTAGTTCAACCAGTATTTCAGCCACATTCGAACTAATACTGGTACTTTCCAACCCATTGGTCGGAGTTTGCAAGCCAATATTGGTTACAAGTGCAACATATTCATCACGAGGTAATGAGGTTATCACCGTTTCCACCTTCTCCATGAATCTTGTTGTTTCCTCAATACCGTAACTAGTTGGCATATCGACCTTAACGTAAAATTGAGGAAAATCTTCTCCTGGAAACAGTTCTTTAGGTAATTTTTTGAAGGCTAAAATAGAAAAAACAAACGTTCCTAATATGGTTGCGAAAACAACTGCATATCTCCAATTGAGTATCTGATCCAGTACATCGACGTATTGCTCCTGAATAGAGGTAAACCAATTAGAACGAGAGCTTTGTCTTGCTTTGTGGGGATTGCTCCATTCAGCAATATGTGCTGGCAAAATGCCAAAAACTTCGACCAATGAGGCTAATATAACCACAACACCTGTTATCGGAACCACTCGCATAAATTGACCACTCACCCCCGACATTAAGATAAGTGGAGAAAAAGCAGCGATAGTCGTCAAACTCGCTGCTAGAACTGGCCAAGCCACTTCTTCGGCCCCAACTATGGCAGCTTCAGCAGGAGGCAACCCCTCCTCAATTCGACGAAAGACGTTTTCAATGACTACAATGGCATCATCGACTACAATACCGATGACTAAGATTAAGCCGAATAGTGTTGAGGCATTGATGCTAGAACCGACGATTTTCAGTATCCAAAGTGTGCCCAGAATAGCAACTGGAATACCTAGAGCTGCAAAGAAAGCATTTCGACTTCCCATAAACAGCCACAAAAAGATGATAACTAGTACTAGCCCAAATAAAGCGTTATTTTGTAAAATCCCCAAACGTTCCCGAAGAACCACGGAGGAATCGTTGACGACAAAAATGTTTGTTTCCGGCGGCAGTTCAATCGCTGATAACTGCGATGTGAATTTTTGACGGATTTGGTCAATAATTCCAATAGGCTGAGTTTGATCCTCCGTGTAAGGATTTACAATTTGGCGAATTTGGTCAATAATTCTGATCGCATTGCCATCACTCTTTTTCTGAACAGTTAAGCTGATGGAAGGTTGCCCATTAATACGAGACAAGGTACGAGCCTGTTGATAGGTATCTTGGACAACGGCCACATCTTTGACTCTAACAGGCGTGCCATATGGAGTAACTTTGATGATGGCTTCACCGATTTCAGCGACTGAACGAAATTCGCCCATTGTTCGCACCAAAAATTCAGATTGGCCAACTTCTAAAACACCTGCTGGTAAATTGAGGTTGCGCTGACTAAGGGCTAGCGATACCTGTTCAGCAACAAGATTGTATGATTTTAATCGATCCGGATCGACTTCAACCCAGATTTCTCGCTCTCGAACACCTGCCACCTGAATATTGGACACCCCATCAATTTTGCCAATCTGTTTCTCTAAGGTCTCAGCCGCCAGTTTCATCTGGTTTTCGTTTAAATTTCCTGCTACAGTAACGGTAACCATAGGAACGCCGTTACTGATATCAACAGCTATTACTTCTGGTTGGTCAAGAATTTGGTCTGGCAAGTCCTTGATACGATCTACGGCATTGCGTAAATCTTGCACTCGTTTGTCAAAGTCTCGGTCGCTAATTTCCTCAAACCGAACGCTGATATCCGAACGTCCTTCAGACGATTTTGATGTAATCAGGTCTATCTGGTCTGTCTTTTCAATTTCATTTTCAATCCGGGCTGTTACCAATTTCTCCACCGTTTCGGCTGAGGCACCTGGATAAAAAGTGCTTATCCTAGCGATGTAGGTAACAATTTCTGGAATCAAGTCTCTAGGAAGAGTAATCCAAGCGTAAACGCCTAAGGCAATAACCATTGCCATCAATAAATTAGATAGAACAGGATTACTAACAGAAAGCTTGGGAATTGACATTAGCTAAAAATTTTGTAAGGGCGGTTTGAGGCAAATAAACGCTTATCAGACTCAATAAGCTGAAAGTTATCCCTATAGGAAAAATCTATCATAGGATAGGAATTTGATAGATATTAATGATTTAGTGAAAATTCCGCTGAATTAAGCAGAGACCAGTAGAGATCTTCGTAAGCCAAGTCTTTATCTCGGTAAAGACTTTTTTGTATGTATTGGTCAAAATATCGGATCTCTTTACTGGTCGGTTGACGAGAGAGTACCGTCAAATAGATATTGCGGACACGATCAGCAGTAATACGATTTTTTTTCAAAATATAACTTAGATAACTTCCCCGTTCATCATGGTCAGCGCTGTCATTGACCAAAGGGCCATTAATCATCATTAATGCCTGTGGGACTGTACCGTTAAAGGCTTCTATTTCTTCCATTTCCCCATTGTCTAGTAAATATAAGAATCGACGTAGATAATCTCTTTTCATTGATTCCAATCGACCTCGATCCCGTCTTTTTTGTTGACGTTCAAATCCAGTTGCTTGCAGCATTGAATTGAAAAACTGTTTGGCAGTTAGAGGCTTAATATAGGCATGAGAATAGAAGTGTTCATCGTCTTTGTTGCTTTTGTTTGTCTCGGAACTACGCTGATAAGCATTGGTATTGAGAATGGTTTTTATCAGATAATTTATATCGTAGCCATGAATCTCGAAATCTTCAGCCAACCAATCTAACAACTTAGGATGAGAAGGTGGATATTCTTCACCAAATCCATCCAATGGCTCAACAAAACCCCGCCCCATCAGCTGAGTCCAAATGCGATTAACAATAGCTTGACTAAAATAAGGGTTTTCGCTATTGATAATCCATTTGGCTAAAACTTCGCGTTTCTTTTTGGGTGGACCGCCGTACTTAGTGCCATCTAACAATATGGGTTGAGAATTTCTTGATTCGCCTGGTATCCGTATTGATCCGTTCTGTTCATCAACAATATTATAGGCAACAATCTGTCGATTGCCATTCATATCGTTTTGATAGATACCCTTACTTTTGACGTTGGTCAAAAAGGCGGCCATGTTGTAATAGTCTTCCTGATACCAAGCTTCAGTTTTATGATCATGACACTGGACACATTGCATAGGTAAGCCTAAAAACAGACGTGAAATGTGAGCAGTTAGATCAACTGGTGAAGCATTGTATCGCTGGATGTAATAGCTGGCCCCATTTTGACGGGTGTCTCCTGTTGCTGTAATTAGTTCTGAAACAAACTCATCATAAGGCGTATTTTTTTTCAGTTGTTGCTTGACCCAAAATTGCAATCCGTCTTGGATATCTGGTTGATTGTTCTGCGCTTGTCCAATCAACCAATCGGTCCAAATACCTGACCAATAATTGAGGTAAGCATCACTATTAAGTAACTGGTTAATTTTTTTCCCCCGTTTATTCCTGCCACTATTTTTAAAATCAACAATTTCTTCTGTCGCTGGGATTTTGCCGGTTAAATCAAGATAAAGTCGTCGTAAAAATGCTTCATCTTGGGTCTTAGGAGATGGTTTCAGATTTTTCTCTTTGAATATGGCATTTAGGTGCCGATCAAGATGTTTAGAGCTTGAGGATATTCTGCTAACAGCAATTTGAGGTGAAAACATGAGCATGATAGCTCCAAGCATACAGGCAATACTACAGTATTTCTCTATTCTCATATTAAGCTACTTTGGGAGATGTTAAGTTAGAGAAGACGTAAAAGTTAGTTATCCAGCTTCTGTTTCAGACAATTTCAATGCTTATTATTGAGAGGAAGTTCAATGAATATCTACAGCTCGAAAACTACAGTCCAAATCGTTTCGTAATATACCATAGATCATAAAATCGTGCCATGTCTGGCCGATCAAAAAGCTTTTGCGCCGACAACCTTCTAACCGAAAACCCACTTTTTCCAATACTCTAGCTGATGCTTCGTTTTCTCGCACACAACCTGATTCGATTTTATGTAAGGTTAGTTGACCAAAAGCGAATTTTACTACACCCGAAAGAGCTTCAGTAGCATAACCATTACCCCAATTTTCAGGAAAATAACGGTAACCTACATGTCCAACTTGACCGGCTTCATTTGGATTAAAGCCAATTTCTAGTCCGCAAATACCGACCATTGTTTTATTTGTTTTGAGTGAAACAATAAAATGATAGGCTGGACAAGGTTGTCGTTTTTGGTCTCGAATCCAACGCCCCACTAAACGATTAGCCTTGGAAAGATCAATTGGATCCCAGTATTCATAGCGTGCAGATTCAGGTAAAGAATAAAGATTGTAAATTTTCTGGGTGTCTTGATGAGCCACCTCACGTAGGAATAAGCGATCAGTTTGTACTATAGGTTTGATTATTTCATTCATAAAAAGATCCATTCTGAGTGACAAGTAATTGTTGACTTGACATAATAAAATTGTTATAACGGAAATCATCAATCATTGACGCTAGAACAATTGGCATCAAAATAGTTTTTTAAAGGAGCCTTAATTGTTAAGTATAAATTTGGCCGGAAAAATAGCTGTGGTAACCGGAGCCAGTGGGGAATTGGGACGTGTGATGTGTCGTACACTCGCTGATTGTGGAGCCGATATTGCTATTCATTACTTTCGTAATAAGCAAAAAGCCGAAGCACTGGCTGCAGAAATTGAAAACAAAGGGCGAAAAACAACATTAGTACAAGCAAATGTAACCAAACAAGAGAGTGTTTTTACCATGCGAGAACGAATTGTGGAAACGCTTGGAACTCCACATATCATTGTTAACAACGCCGTTATCCAGTATTCTTGGACGAATGTATTAGAGCAAAGTATTGATGATTATGAAAGCCAGTTTCAATCTTGTATTCTACATAATGTTCTAATGGCAAAAGCTTTTGTTCCGGCTATGATTGAAGCCAACTATGGTCGGGTCATTGGTATTAATACTGAATGTGCTATGCAAACTTTCAAAAACCAATCTGCGTATGTTGCTGGTAAACGAGGTATGGATGGTGTTTTACGTATCCTAGCTAAAGAAATTGGTGAGCATCAGATTACTGTTAACCAAGTTGCACCGGGTTGGACCATCAGTGATAAAGATCGAAAGTCTGGTCTAAAACGCCAGGAAAGTTACGAATCCAAAGTACCACTTAACCGCCGTGGTACGGATCAAGAAATTGCTAATGTAGTTGCCTTTTTGGCTTCTGATCTTGCTAGTTATATTACCGGTGTCTACTTGCCAGTTTGTGGTGGTAATGTAATGCCCCGTATATAAAGGGGTTAACCATATGCTCCATGATTCAAGAAGCCCAGCAAGCGCTTAAGACGATCGTTGGCATGCAGATAGACATGCTCTGGCATAACGTAATTCATAAACGGATAATATTTGTGGCCAACTAACCTGCGAGCATATGTCACTTGCGTAATATAACGAGTATGGGTACTACGGTTGGGGCCACCTCGGTGCCAGACTTGATTGTTAAACATAATTACGCTACCGGCTGGACCGAGATTGCGATGTACTTGGTCGGCCCACTTTGTATTTTCGATTGCACCAGTTGGAGGGCGAGTACCAAACAAATGGGAGCCGGGAATAACTTCGGTTACCCCATTGTCCACTTCAGTTACATCAGTTAGGTAGTAGTTGGCGGTAAATAGCAAAACTGGTAATCGAACATTGATTGGCGGTTTACCATCTAGAACTTGATAATGTAGTCCATCATCTTGGTGCCAACCAGTGATCCCACCACCTGGCCGTGTGACAAATGAGTTATTGTGAATAACGTGACAATTAGCCTCTACAAGAGCCTCCGCAAAACTGACAATCGGTTCTAGATCAAACAAATTTAAATTGGCTGAACTATTCTCAAACATTCGATGACATAAATGCATCGACGATTTTGCGTTTCCACTATTTAGCCCATTAGGATTATTTTCTAATGACCATTCCAGATCTGAGCGTAATTGCTGACAATGATCAGCTGTTAAGACTTGAGGCAAAAAGAGAAATCCCTCGTTGTGGAATTGTTCCACCCAAGTTTCAATTTGCGATTGATCGACATCGTAATTGGATTCAAAGTCTTGATGTTCAGTCTGGCTATTCCTCATTTGTATTGATGTACTCCAAAAAATCCCTAAATGTATGGGATCGGTTTTTTCAGTTTCTAACAATTATTATGACAACAATGACGTAAAGACTTTTTAGAGATTGGAGGACCAATTTTGAGCTTAACTCTGACCGATAATATCTGTTTTCTCTTTCAGATTATGCGTAATCTGTTGATAAAATCCGAATAAAAAACAATTTTAAGTCCGATCAATCATGAGTTAGGTCTTGCCAAATCCGATCAAGTTCGTTACGGATTGCTTGGGCATCTTTCCAACGATCAGGAAAAATCGATAAGGCGTAACTAGGTGGCCCCTGTTCGGGACAGGCATACATTATGTGATTTCCGTTGGCCGATTCTAGCCAAGTCTCAATTACCCTCTCAGCAAAAGGTAACCAATCTAAAAATTCTGGTGTGAAATTTCCGTCATGGTCCAAAGCCGAAATCTGACAATGATGACCATTAAACGGGCGAAAATGAAACTGAGACGCATACTGAATTAAATCCACTCGCTCAGCCAACCGATCCCAATAAGGTGGAGCAATATGCTTAATTATCGCGGGGTGTGAAAAATCCCAAGTGATTTTCATTGGCTGTTTTTCAGATTGTTCATATCCCTCTGCCAAAGCATAGGTTTTTTCCGGTGTTTCTGTACAAGTATCACGATGAACTTCGATACCAACATCTAAATCCAAATCTTCCGCTATTCGCAGAACTTCAATCGCTAAAGGCACAGCTACTTCTGTGGGGGAATCGTGATCGAGCATTTGTACGTTGACGCAAGCAGAGCCTACTGCTTTGAGTTGTTCAAGTTCGGTTCGGATTTCACTTTCTAATCCAATATCATGGATTGCACAGAACACTAGGCCGGAATTCTTTACCAGTTCTGCCGTAACTTGTGAAATTCGGCCTGCAAAACCGGTGAATCCTGCAGAACGAATAGACTCTAATTTTTGTTCTATAGACCATTCGCCATTATCCCCCCCGTACCCAGCTAAAGTCCAAAGGCTTGCAACATGATGAATCGTTGGTTTATTGTTCATGAATTCTCCCAAAGAATAAAAATCAAAAAGACTTAGTTGATAAAAGGTCTCTCAATTCTAAATTAAAACTTAAATTGATAGGATTTTAATTGACTGTTTTATCATTAGCTCCTGGATTACATTTGACACAAACAATTCCTTGTTCGAAAGCCTTGACACAACAATCATGGGAACACTTTTTCCCATCTTGATGAGCCTTTTGGCAACAACTTCCATCATCGAACAATGCGACCAACTTGGTGTACGCCTCGCTAGCCTTTTTAGCTTTCTCTTCCAAAACAGTTTGTTTTTCAACTGCAGCATCGACTATCTTTTTTGCTATTTCCAACTCGTCTTTCGATACCAAGTTAACCAACGCATCAATTGTTCCCGACGATGATAACAGAACAGCTTTTTCTACTGGTTCCTGCAAGTGGGCTAGTAACTTTTTTTTCAACTCGTATTCCCAACCTATATTAACGGTTAAATCTGGTCGTTCCGCCATTAGTTCCTCAGCTGCATTTTCAGTCACTTGCGTTTTCCACAAGTAAATCTGCTCCAGTTTTTTTAATAGTTTTAAGTGTTTTAATCCACCATCACTTACTTGAGTGTTAAACATATTTAGATAGGTTAAATTAGTTAGAGTTGGCAAGTAAGCCACACCAGTATCACCAATGCTTGTATTTTCTAAATGCAGTCGGGTGAGATTGGTAAATTCTACCAATTTTGATATGCCTTCATCGGTAATTTTAGTGCCGCCAACATCTAACCAACGCAATTGCTCTTTGAAAGGTTCTAGCTGAGACAATTGTTCGTCTCCAATGTCGTCAGCAATTTGGCTAAAGTCGATCTGAATAAAATTAGTATCCTGTGCTATCGGAGTTGCCAAGGCTCCCATTTTCGAAAGTTTTGCCAAAGAACCAACTGGGGCAGGTGACACAGAAACAACAGCCGGAATATCCTCAGAAATTAATGAATTCGATTGATTAAATTTAGCTCCCTGACGGATCCACTGTGCAATTATTTCTTGCTCGGCAGTAGAAAGAGGAGGCCCAAACTCGGAAGGTGGCATAATTTCAGGATCGTCTTCAGATAAGGCAACACGCCGAAATAGTTCGCTATCATCTGTACTGCCAGCTACTAATAAAAACCCATCTGCGTTAGCTTCCATAATGTCGATAACCGTATCGAGTCGTAAGCCTTTGATTTGTTCATCTGGACCATGGCAAGAAATACAGTTTTTTTCAAAAATAGGCAAAACTTGCTTGCCAAAACTAACCAAATCTCCCTCAACAACAGGTTCTATTGTGTTTTCAGTTTCACTTTTATTGTTAGCGGATTTCGAAGAAACCGATTGATCTTCTTCAAAATCCTGAAAACTGGGCCACTTAGCTCCTCGGTAAATCCAATGGATAATTTGTAAGGATTCCTCTGCTGTTAATCGAGGTCGATCTGTTCCACTGGGTGGCATCGTCTGCTTATCTTCCATTGGTAGAGTGATCCGTTGAACAATAGCGCTTGCTAATGGATCGTTGGGAACAACTCCGGCAACGCCACTATTACCACCTTTCAAAGCACTTGGCCGATCGTCCAAACGAAGTCCACTTTTTTGCCGATCAACACCATGGCAATCAAAACATTTAGCCTGCAACAGTTCTTGAACAGCATAGTTTTCTCTAACAATATCCTTCTCTTGTTCTTGAGCTGATGTACTACATATCTGGAGCATCAGAACAAAAGTTAAGATATACCATGTGTAACTAAATATCGGTAAAGGTTGGGCTAATTTGCAACGAAATCTATGCATAGTAGTTATGTCCTGATCTAACATTTAATTTTTCTAGAAAGTCATTTTTTTGAATTTTTGAGTCATTCTCAATAAAAATCAGGTTAAGATCTCGTCAATCACCGTGGCTTCTTCAACACCAGTTAACCGGTGATCTAAACCTTGAAATTTAACTGATAGGCGACGATGATCGATACCTAGTTGATCCAGAATAGTAGCATTTAATTGATGAATATGAACTGGGTCGCGAACAATATTGTAACTAAATTCGTCCGTTTCACCATGAACAATTCCAGGCTGAATGCCGGCTCCAGCCATCCAAATCGTGTAACACTTTGGATGATGGTCTCGGCCATAGTTTTTCCGAGTTAAAGAACCTTGACAATATATAGTTCGACCAAATTCCCCACCCCAAATGACAAGTGTATCGTCTAGCATACCTCTTTGCTTAAGGTCTTGTATTAATGCAGTAGCTGGTTGATCAATATCTTTAGCCTGGTTGGGTAGATCTCCTGTCACGTTTCCGAGCTGATCCCAACCCCGATGAAAAATTTGGCTGAATTTCACACCACGTTCAGCCAACCTTCTCGCCATCAGACAACAATAAGCAAAAGTCCCAGGTTTCTGGACATCGGGGCCATACATATCTAGGATATAGGCAGGTTCATTTGAGAAGTCAGTCAATTCAGGCACCGAAGTTTGCATCCGAAATGCCATCTCATATTGAGAAATTCGAGCATGTATTTCTGGGTCTCCAACTTCTTGGTAATTTTTGCGATTTAGTTGGTTTAAAGCTGTCAGCATTTCTTGTCGAGTTTGGGGTGTAACACCGTCGGGGTTGGACAGAAACAGAACTGGATCCCCACTACTTCTTAGTAGTACGCCTTGATGTTGAGAAGGCAAAAAACCTGCACCCCATAAACGGTTATAAAGTGCTTGTGCTGATTTTCTACCAGTCCAAGTGGCGTTCATCACTACGAAAGCTGGCAAGTCCTTATTATCGCTGCCTAAACCATAACTCAGCCAAGATCCTAAACTCGGTTTTCCGGGCAATTGATCGCCAGTACAAATATAGGTAATAGCTGGATCATGATTAATAGCCTCAGTGTGGACGGTTTTAATAATAGCTAAATCACTAACCATAGTCGAATGATAGGGCAGAAGTTCGCTAATCCAAGCGCCATCAGAACCATTATCATATTTTTTGAATTTGTAGACCGATGGTGCTATAGGAAAACGGTTTTGACCTGATGTCATTGTGGTTAAGCGTTGTCCTTTTCGTACAGACTCTGGCAAATCTTTATCGAACCAATCGACCATCTGGGGCTTATAATCAAAGAGGTCCAGTTGGGATGGTGCTCCTGACATAAACAAGTAGATGGCTCTTTTCGCTTGAGGAGGGGTGTGCGGTGATTTCAAGATATCATGACTTGATCCATTCGTGGTTGCGTCCGAGACAGATGGTGCCATCAATGTTGATAAAGCGGCTGTCCCTAATCCCAAGGCCGCTTTGCCAAAAAACTGCCGACGAGTTTCAGTATGTAAATAATCTTTTATAGGTAGCATTTATCGGTCCTCGTTAATCATCCTTTTGTTAGGACTTCATCCAAATTCAAGATCAAGTTTGCAATCATTGTCCAAGCAGCTAATTTTGTAATTTCAATAGAATCATCCACCTTAGATTCACCAAGTTTGATAAGTTTTGTAGCAGATTCGGGATCTGACTTAAATCGATGTAAGTGGTTTTTAAAAGTTTTTTCTAGGATAGCTGTTTCCTCTATATCGGGTTGGCGAGCAGTTGCTAACTCAAAGGCAAAAGCTAGTCGATCACGATTTGTTAACCCACCCTCTTTCATAATACGTTCGGCTAGAGCTCGAGCTGCTTCCACGAATTGTGGGTCGTTCATCAACATCAAGGCTTGCAATGGCGTATTGGTTCGCTCCCTACGAACAGTGCATACTTCACGAGATGGCGCATCCATAACTGCCATTTGAGGTGGTGGTGCAGTGCGTTTCCAGAAAGTATATAAACTACGACGATGAACTTTATCTTTACCCATATCCGGTACAAAACGAGCTGTGTTAGAATCAGTATAAGCAACCGCATTCCACAGGCCGTCTGGTTGGGGAGGTTTTACGCTTGGCCCACCAATTTTTTCATGTAGAAGCCCACTGACTGCTAGAGCTTGATCCCGAATCATTTCGGCATCCAAACGGTATCTCGGTCCACGAGCATAAAGACGATTGTCGGGATCCTTTTCCAGCATTACATCAGTTACTTGGGTTCCCTGTTTGTAAGTGTCAGACGTAACGAGCAAACGCATCATCTGCTTAATATCCCAATCAGTTTCAATTAACTCTATGGCTAACCAATCCAGCAGTTGGGGATGACTAGGTCGTTGGCCTTGACTGCCAAAATCTTCAGCGGTTTTGACAATGCCAGTGCCAAAGACTTGCTGCCAAAAACGATTAATTGTTACCCTTGAAGTTAGTGGGTGTTTCGGGTCCACTAGCCATTTGGCTAAAGCCATCCGGTTTGGCTTGTTATCATTGGGCATGGGTGGCAAGATGGCTGGAGTATTTGGCTGGACTTGCTCCCGTCGTTTGGTATAGTCTCCACGATGTAACACATAAGCTCCGCGCGGCACCTCCCTTTCTGCCATCACTAATGTGGTCGCAATGGCACTTTCAACTGTGGATTTCTTTGTTTCCTGTTTCTTGATTTTATTGCGAATTTGTCTTGCCACTGAATGATTAGAGATTTGATTTCGGTAATAAGTTCTTAGTTCTTGTTTCTGAATTTCGCTTCGTTTGGATTCTGATACCGAAACAAAATCGAACAATCGAGCTGGAATTAATTCAGCCTTATCGGGCAAGTCAAAATAGAAGCCTGATGCCCCAGAATAGTTGATGATTTTGATCAAAACTTCATTTCGGCCTGTTTTGATTTTGACCGAGACTTGGTCTTGATCTGCTGCTACACCACGACTTATGTCTTTCCTAAACTCTTCTACCCCGTTAACCCAAACTTTAATGGCATCGTCGCTTCCTAACGAAAAAATAACCTTTTGGTCCGAAACGGAATTTAGAACACGATATAAAAACAGAGAATGATTATCTGGTATTTGCGTAGAATGTGTTTTTCCGTCAACGTATTTTTTCTGTTCCCTCCAAGTCAAAGTTTTGTCACCAACTGAAAAGTTCTGGTTAACATCTAATATTTTTTTCTCCGGTGAGTGTACTTCAGCAAAATTTTTCGTTGGAAATGGTCCCAATGAATACCAACTTTCAGCACTTGGCAGTAGAGCCATCTGAGTGTATTTTCTTGATTCAGTAACAGCTAGGCGAATTCGTCCGAAACTGTGTTGAGCATGTGGTGATTGATGTTTGATCCAAAGTCGTAGGTAGATGTCGACGTCTTTACCGAATGGTTCTTGAACTAAAAAAATGGCTTGGCGATTTTCTCGCAATTTAAAACCCTCTGTAGCCCAACCCGTTTCAGGTTTACCATCAATGGCATTGACAATCTTAAAATCACCATTGGATTGCTCATGATCTGCCCATGCCTGACGGAAGGAAATATTTTGCCATTGCTCTGGTTCATCAACAGTAGCAAATTCAGCTTCAAATTCGCTTAAAACCACATTGCTATTTTCACTGCGACCGGCACCCTTATGCGGTAAAGAATCGTCGGTTAACCCCTGCAATCTAATGCTCGTGTAGCGACCAGCGGGTAGTTGGCTAGTAATTGTGTACACTTCATGATCTGGGTTTTCGCCACTAACCAAAATTGAGTTGTCGGTGAGCACTTCCAATTCAGACCCACCGGAGGTGGTATACGTCTCTGGGGTTAAAATCGTCCAGTGAGGTAGTTGACTTTCCCACTGTTTCTGTTGGGTGTCGACTTCTGGAATTGGTTTCTGTTGTTCAGCTTTGAGTTGTTCTAGCTTTTGATTCGCCTCTGCCAATTCCATAGTTTGTTCGGTCGTTGCTACGTTGACTACTGGTGGTACTGCTTGTGCATTACCATCCATTGCACGTTCAGTGATATTGTTAAAGTAGGCATAAAATTGATAAAATTCCTTTTGTGTTATGGGATCAAATTTATGATCGTGACAAACAGCACAACCCATAGTCATTCCCATCCAAACAGTTGAAGTTGTACTAGCTCGATCAATAGCATAACGAACATAGTACTCCTCATCAATTGATCCACCCTCACTAGTTGTCACATTACAACGGTTGAAACCGGTGGCAATCCTTTGTTCTAGTGTTGGCTCTGGCAAAAGATCTCCGGCTAACTGCTCAATGGTAAATTGGTTAAAGGCCATGTTTTCATTAAAAGCTTTAATCACCCAATCTCTGTAAGGCCACATTTGACGAAAATTATCCAAATGCAAACCATGTGTATCGCCGTAACGGGCAGCATCCAACCAAAATCGTGCCATATGCTCGCCGTATTGAGACTTGGCAAGTAGTCGGTCAACCAGATTTTCGTAGGCTTTTGAGCTTTCGTCGGTAAGAAATCGTTCGACTTCTCTTGGCGTAGTTGGTAAGCCAGTTAAATCAAATGTTGCTCGCCGAATTAAATCTCTTTTACTAGCTTTTTTCGAAATCGTTAATCCTTCGTCAGCTAACCGTTTCTGAATAAAATAATCAATTGGATGACCATGCCAATCAGTTGGAATTACTGGCTTTTTCGGTGCTTCTAAGGACCAATGTTCCCTCCATTCAGCTCCTTGTTCAATCCAAGATTTAAGCAATTCAATTTCCAATTGAGACAAAGATCGTTCTGAATGGGCGGGTGGCATCAAATCTTCTTTACTTTCCGTTGTAATACGAAGATAAAGTTGACTTTGAAGTGGCTGATAGGGTGCAATAATTGTTTTATTATTTTTTTTGGAAAATACTGATTCTTTTTGGTCTAATCTCAAATTAGCTTGGCGTTGTTTTTTATCGGGGCCATGGCAAGCATAGCATTTGTCAGACAAAATTGGCTGAATATCTTGGGTGAAATCTATTCTTTTTGTCGAAACATTATTGCCTGAAGAGAAGCAAGTAAAAGCTGACAAAAAAAGGATTAAGCAGTATGCCCAAAACGGCAACCGGTCCAGCTTGAGGGTCTGAAAAGTCATGTTATTACCTAAATTTTATTCAATCTAGTCTTACTACCAAGGGTGTTCTTAACGCGACGGAAATCGTTTTCATTATTGCAAAGGGAAAATAGCTTGTCAAGGTAAAAGGAAGTATGCAACTGATAGTCAGATTTTAACCTGAGAAGCGAATGAATCCATCGAATCATTACACATATTTATTGTCTTGCGTAATTTTGGGCATTCTGCTATAATCACGAACCGTGAGAGCGTCCGGTTTGCGTCTGCTGTGTTGGATATAGCATTAAAAACAAAATGGGGAAAATGACAGGATGAAGCGTCTACGAATCATAATTATTGCACTATTTTTGTGTTTTTTTTGCGTCGATTACTTGTACTTGGCAGCCGATGGTCATAAAGGCGGTGCCCAAGCACTGAAAGTTGCTTGGGCTGAATGGGCCCCAGCCGATTACTTGCAAGAGCTTTCAAAAGACTTTACCAAAGAAACAGGAATAAAAATTGAGATCGTGCAAATTCCTTGGGTTAGTTTCTTGGAAAAGATTTTCACCTCCTTCAGTGGGAAAAGCGACCTGTACGACATTGTGATTGGTGATAGCCAGTGGCTAGGTGTTAATTCCAAAGGTGGACACTATATAGAGCTAACCGACTGGATCAAAGAAAACATCAATATTGAAGAGATTTATGGTCCGGCCATGACAGCTTTCGCCGAATATCCCAAAGGTAGTGAAAAATATTGGGCTTTGCCAGCAGAAGTGGATGCTAATGGTTACGTTTATCGAAAAGACCTTTTTGAAGATCCCGTGGAACGGGAATCTTTTCAGTCCAAGTATGGTTATGCGTTAGCACCTCCCAAAACTTACGATCAGCTTCGTGACATCGCTGAGTTCTTCACACGTCCTAAACAAAATCTATATGGAATTGCTACTTACTACAGCAAGGGTGGTGATGGTATTACAATGGGATTTCAGCAGGTGATGTGGTCATTTGGTGGATCATATGGCAATCCTGAAACTTATGAGGTCGATGGTTACTTAAATAGCGCAGATAGCTTAAAAGCCTTGGAATACTACAAAGAGCTTATCAAATTCTCACCACCGGATGCGCCTAACTATTACTGGCAGGAAACTCTAAAAGCCTACACATCTGGTCAGGTTGCGATGGCTATGGATTATTATGCTTTCTTCCCTGGAGCCGTTGACCCTAAGGAAAACCCAAAATATTACGATAAAAGTGGTTTTTTTATTGCACCTGCGGGGCCAAAGGGACATTATATTAGCATTGGTGGTCAAGGTATGTCGATTTCTGCTTACTCGAACAAGCAGGAGTTAGCCAAGAAGTATATGAAGTGGTTTATCCAAAAGCCAGTACAAGAAAAGTGGGCCGAGTTGGGTGGGTTTACCCCAAACAAAGAAGTCCTTCAATCTGATGCATTCCTAAATGCTACTCCGTATAACAAAGCTTTTGCAGCTAGTTTTCCTTACTTGAGAGATTTTTGGGCCGTTCCCGAATATGCGGAACTGTTGGATGCTTGTCAGTCTAACTGGAATGCAGTTATTGTTGGATCTAAATCACCTCAAAAAGCTTTAGATGCCATTGCACGTAAGCATGAGGAAATTTTTGAGGACGCTGGCTACTACGAACGATAGAGCAGAATGGTCTGTTTTTTTTATTTCATTCATCTGTTCGGCGGTATAGTTTGTACAGTAACACATCATTTGAACCGGTGGCTAGATTGACTGGGCTATCTGTTCAGTATCATTGAATAATAGAAGAATAGAAGTGGAAACACAGTTGACCCCATTTTAAGGTCGAGTTTCCCCGCATGTTATTACGCTTGAGCCTTTGAAAGAAGGAGTTCTCTCTTGAACG
>CAYVHK010000051.1:0-25215 GCA_964451145.1 uncultured bacterium
ACCAGTAGCATATGCGGCAATCAACATCCCTTCAATTACCGCATGCGGGGCGTAGTCCATAATCGCCCGATCTTTGAAGCAACCCGGCTCACCCTCGTCAGCATTACAAACTACCGTCTTAGGTTCTCTTGTCTCTGCTGCTACAGTTTTCCATTTTAGACCTGTAGGAAAGCTGGCCCCACCTCGACCGGTCAGTTGACTATCATCCAATGTATGTACTACGTCTGCCGGTCGCATCAGGTCTAACATATCAATAAAACCATCATATCCACCCGTTTGACGATAGCCTAAAATTGTTGATCGATTTGGCTGACGGATCTGGGAAAAAACACATTCTTCTACTTGTCCTGGATTTGGTGGTGGCAAAGGCGAAGGCTGAGTTTTTAGATTGTCAGCAGTGGTACCGATCAAAACCTTAGCGCCCTTTAATACGGGAATGAAGTCATCACAACGCCCAGCACATGGCATTGTGGTCGCACCTTGATCGGACAACTCAGCCAACAATCGGCTACTACCTCTCAGGCGACAAACCGGCCCATCGCAGATACGCGGAGCTGATTGACCCGGAGGTTTCTGAGAGAAATGATGGTAAAAAGTGACTGTACCAAATAATTCCGCCAAAGGAATCTTCAGACCTAGAGAGACAGCTCGCATCGCCGACTCAGAAATAAATCCATCACGATCATGGAAAGCGTGGAGTAGGGGCAATAGTGGTGCCGGCTGGCTATGCCATTTTTGGATTAACTCTTGATCGGTAGGAGATCGATCGGTCTGATTATTGGACATGTTCTTGGCAAAGTCAAGTTTGCTAGGAGCGACCTTTGAAAGTCAGCTCTGCCACACCAGACTTATCTAAACCACCTTTACCAATAGTGATCATCTTGTCAAATTGCGCTTTGGTGGCTTGAGCAAGTGGAAGGTTGAGTTCCATTTGGTCTGCCAAATCAAGAGCGATTCCAGAATCTTTTGCGGCATGAGCTGCAGAGAAGTAACACTCATGATCTCGAATTTGCATATCTTCTCCATCAGTTTCGAGGACACGTGAGTTAGCACCGGTTTGAGCAAAAACCTCTTGCAACATTTCCAAGTTCAGACCTAGGGCTTCACCTAATCCCAAACCTTCGGCTAAGCCAGCGGTATTGATATTCATGACCATATTGACCAATGCTTTGACTTGGGCAGCTTGACCAGCCGAACCAATATAGCGGAGTGAAATACTCATTGAATCCAGAATCGGTTTCGCTTGCTTAAATACCGACTTCTGACCACCGCACATCAAGTAAAGCGTGCCTTGACGTGCTTGAGTTATACTGCTTGCCATGCAACCTTCAAGGCTCTGAGCCCCGTTTAGGCTGGCTCGGCGTTCAACTTCAACATGCATACTAGGCGAAATGGTGGCACAATTGATAAAGACTGTTCCTTCAGCTCCTTTTAGCAAGCTATCTTCAGCGGTTTCTGAGAAAATTTGTTCCATAGACACATCATCAGTTACAACAGTAATGACGTAATTGGATTGTTTTGTCACACCAGCCAATGTATTGGAAGCAGTGGCCCCAATTTCGTCAGCTAAAGACTCTGCCAATTGTGAAACCGAATCGTAAACGACAGTGACTGAAAATCCTTCATCTTTGAGATGACGAGCAATATTACTACCCATTCGACCAACACCGACAATCCCAATAGAATAATCTGCATTTGACATCGTGTTTTCCCTTTAATTCTCTGCTCAAAGCTCTGCTTTGGAGACCACCGATCGGCTAGTCTCGACTTATATACTTGACAAGTCTATTCTACATGAGACTTCTATTTTTGTAAAGAAAATCACCGATGATCTATCCAGATTGGTCAACTTTGAATGGATCTATTAGTTGATTTAGTTCACGGCGTTGTCCTTGGCCTTTCCGTTCTAACTGACGCAAGGCAAGAGGTATATGATCAAAGTATTGATTGAGAGGAGACATAGATCAGAATTGGTAAAGTGAAACTTTTTTGCGTAAACCCACCGCCAAAGGACGGGCATTGAGGAGTAATGTAGTTCCGATCAGCGTAACGTAGATAGGGTAAAAAATTACAACATTCCTGAGCTGGACTGGCAATTGATGATCTAGTGAGACAACGATTATATTCAGTTCAACTAGCAGAAATCGTTAAGTAAATCATTACATCAGGTGCTTAGTATGTCACACTACACCCAATTGTTGAAGTCTCTCAATTTCAGCCTTAGATATTTCTAAGAGGTTGATCAAAACTTCTTCAGTGTGTTGGCCTAACATTGGTGCTGGCGTGTCAACTTGACCAGGTGTCTGAGACAACTTGATTGGTATTCCCGGTATCTGTACTTGACCTGCTACTTGGGTCGCCAAATCGACGATCATCTCACGTGCCCCGATTTGTGGATCTTCAACCACTTTATCAATAGTGTTAACTGGACCACAGGGCACCCCCACTTTAGCTAGTTCCTCCACCCACTCAGTAGTGGATTTTTGTCCCAAAATCTGATTCATGATCGGTTGCAATTGCGCATGATTGTCGGTGCGTAAAGCGTTAGTTTTAAATCTCGGGTCATCAGTCAAATCAGACCGTTCGACATATTGACAAAACTTCTGCCATAATTGATCGTTGCCAATAGCGATGACCACATAACCATCTTTGGACTTAAGTGCTTCGAAAGGTGTAATAGCTGGATGTCGTCGCCCAAGCGGTTGAGGAACTTCTCCGCTGGAAAAGTAACGAACTAGGGCATTTTCCAAAATGGCCACTTGGCAATCGAGCATTCCCACATCAACCAACTGCCCTTTCCCTGTCTTTTGACGATAGTGTAAAGCAGACAAAACACCAATAGTGGTAAACAAGGCCGAAGTGATATCGCCAATCGAAGTCCCGACCCGAACTGGTGGTTGGCCCGGCTCTCCAGTAATACTCAGAATACCTCCCATGGCTTGAATTATCATATCATAAGCCCCACGATCAGAATAAGGACCAGTTTGACCAAATCCCGAACAAGCGGCATATATTAATTCTGGATATTTTTCTTTTAATTGATCATAGCCAAGACCTAACTTGGTCATGGTACCGGCCCTAAAATTTTCAATCAACACATCGCACTTAGCCAATAAATTATGAAAAATTTGTTGGCCTTGCTCTGTTTTTAAGTCGAGGGTAATACTCTTTTTCCCCCGGTTGATACTCATAAAATACAGGCTGAAATCGTTCTGAAAAGGACCGAAACCACGCGCTTCATCACCCAGTCCTGGTTGCTCAACCTTAATTATCTCCGCCCCCAAATCGCCTAAAATCATGGTAGCATAGGGGCCGGCCAGTACGCGGGTTAAGTCAAGTATCCGCAATCCTGAAAAAGGACCTGACTTGGTAGAAAGGTCAACTGCTTGCCTAAGAGCTGGATCCATATTACTTTTGAACTTGGTTTTTGAGACAGGCTTCAACCTTTTTAACCTCTACTCGGTAGGTGAACAATACTTCATTGGCTTGGTTTTTTGAAGTTGCTAACTCACCCAAGGGGATCAAGTGTCGGTATTTGGAAAAGAGGCTGTCACGTTGAGCAATGTCAATCTCTGTCAATTGATGTGGAACTTTACGAGCTAAGCGATTCAGGTCCTTTTTAGCCTTAGTGCATAGTGGACAGTGCGGCTTAGTGTAAAACAAGATTTCCGGTTTACGCAACATCTAAGATGTTTTCCGGCTTGTTTTCCAGACGAGACATCCAATAGGCGTGGTCAAATTTGTCATCGCCAATCAAAAAACGCCAGAATTTGATGCGGTTGACTTGCTCCAATCGTACCTCATTACCGTACCAACGATGGTGACGGCCCATGATACCATGAATCTCTGAATCGTTGAGGTCGTCAGTATTCCAAAGTCTTAGCTGACGCACAGTGGGATTAAGACGAAGTTTGAACATATAGCGGGTTTGATCCGTGTGATTAGGTTGAGCACAATGCCATATTCCGTGATGAACAACGATGATAGTACCAGCATTGCAAATAGTTGGTACTTGACCGACGAAATTCTGATAACGAGCCACATCTGTCTCACTAATCAATCGAAAATGGCTACCTGGCAAAATAGCAGTCCCACCCATTTCTCGAGGAGTGTCATGACAAAAATAGTAGAACTGAATGTCGAAATGCATACGTGTATCGATAATCGCATCGGCATGCCAAATTTGCCCACTACGGTTCTGAGCATTGACAATGTGAGTAGCTTGATGGTCGTAAAGTGGATCTGGACCAACAAGACTGTAGATAATCCCTTGAATTTCGGGCATATTAAAAACTTGTCGGATGGCAGATTTGTCAGACCAAACTTGACTTAACCTTGCACCCGCTCGTCCACCTTCGACTTGTCTCTCCTCCATCTCTTGATGGACAGCTTGGTTTAGTTCGGTTGGTATTAATTCATCGAATCGCAAGTAACCGTCGGTTACAAAATTCGCCATTTGTTTCGAATTGAGCAGGTAGCTCTTGTCAATCATCAATTGCCTCCAATTGCTCCAAAATATACTCAAATTTTAAGTAAGAGGTGTTATATTCCATGCCAGGAAAAGCAGGGAACTGTTGTGGAAATTGAATCACCCGCCAACCATCCTTCATAGCAGCCAATACGCTTCCGTAAGGTGGTTGGTCATTATCGGCAGTAGTATGTGTCTCACTGCCTGTTCCATCGTAAATTGACCAAGCTCCCACGGGACTATTCAGATCGGGGGTCTGCAACCACAGGATCAGTAATTTCTGTCTCAGTTTTGCCATACTTTCTCTGACATTATTCTTCTGTCTCATTCGACGATGATCGATCGAACCATCCTTCGAATTTAACCGATTTCGATTGTTGCCAAGCAGTCAAGTAAAGTTGGGCTGTAAATCGGACTGCCGCTCGCGTTCGCTCATTGACAAATTCGGCTACTGACTTTGAAACTGACCATTCTTCTTCCCCTTTCTTAGGCAAATCCTTTTCTAGTTCGTAGACAATATCAACCATTTCATGAGAAACATGAAAATGACCTAAAACAGCATCCATCAAATCACCTTCAAAAGCAATAATCTTTTGATCTTTTGCTAAATCACTTGCTTTGAGATCCATGTACTCAATAATAGCATCAACTTTTTCATGTATACCACTGTGGGGGAATTTACCATCAGCTTTGACACGTCCGTCGAAGTGAATGGTCGTGTGCAAAGGTTGAGATTGATCTTGAGCATAGTGGGCAAGAAACCCTGCATATAATAAGCATTTTTGCTGTATGAAGGCATTGTCTGGCCAACGTCGATACTCCGCCAAAGCGATTGTGAGCCGTTGGGTCCATTCACCAATTGTGTAAGGTACAAAACCAACAGTTTCCGGTTTAACACCTAACTTGTTGCACAGTGCAATGAACTCATATCGACCTTTGGGTAATTCACTTCCTTTAAGTAATTCCAAATCTAGGTAATGTTCACTATGCTCGGATTTCCTGAGGTATTTGGCAGATCGGTTTTTAGCTATGTCAGGGTCGTAGACATTGTGGGCTATAGCAGCCGCACTTTTTCGAAAAAATTCCGGCCCTGCTTCTGGCAAAGATCTAACAGCAGCTTTGGTTATGCCCGCATGACCACCGGCCCACCAGGCCCAAGCTGGGCTGGTAGCCAGCATCAGGAAGACTAATACCATTTTCCCACTCGATCTAATAAGATTTTTTGTCAAAATTTATGCCCCTTTTATTGTTAACTTGACTAATTGTAACTCCGCACATTTGCTATTTTTTCTTAGTAGCTACAAAGACCATCACCTCGCTATTGTGATAGTCGTATGCTGAATCTTTTTGATAACCGCCACGCAATTCGATGATGTCGAATTCAGCTAATTCCAGTAGCAGTTCCATCTCGGGTCGAAAGATATAGCGAGATTCAACCGAATGTGATTCTCTGTCGATTGACCCATCTGAACCAATTTTGTCGTAAATGAACTCCACCACTTGTAGTTGATTGGCCAAATCCAGCTGGATACGGTCGTTCCGAACGTAGGTTATACCAGATAACTCGTCTTGGTACACCCCACGATAAATGGGAAGTTCTTGCCGATGATAATCATATTGGGACAAGTCCCGATGACGTGGAGTGAAGATATCAATGATGATACGGCCATCATCCGACAACATCTGGTACATATTCCTAAGGGTGGTTAGCTGATCACCCCGTTCAGTAAGGTGAAGGAAGGTATTATAGGCAATGAAGATCAGTTTAAACCCAATTTCATCAATAACATCAGTCCGCATATCACCGTCAACAAACCGAACTTGACCAGGTAGTTGATCTTGTAGCTCTGCTACCCTTTGACGAGCGATACTCGTCATCCCAACCGAATTATCTAAGCCCCAAACATCAAATCCTTGCTTAGCCAAGTGCAAAATCACCCGTCCTGTTCCACTACCTAGTTCAAGAATTGGACCGCCTAAAATTTCAGCATGACGAATATACATGGGAATATCATCTGTTTTAGTTCCCATGTCTAAATCGTAGACCGATGCTAATCGATCAAAATCGTTCAATAGTTTACTCCTGCTAACTCAAAGTTGCAACGCAATTGAAAAGCCAATTGATGTTGTTGACGTCTGACTGTCTTTTCAGTCTCTTTTTTGTATTGGCTAACAACCATAAATTGATAAGAACCAACTACTTGCCAAGACTGTTTCTGCCAACTACGCGAAGTCTGGTCTAAGATGGGCTCGTAGCACCACTCGAGACCTAGACGATTCTGTTTTTCCACCTGACCTGATGGAAAACTAAGACTGTGATGCTCACGCTGTCCTTCAAATCGATCCTTAATTTCAGCTGAACCTTGCCTTTCCACTTGATAGTAGACATTCACTAAAAAATTCTGATTAAACCAATAATCAGCCTTGATAATTGCTAGATCTGCGTCGTTACCGATCTGGTGGCCAATTACCGAACCGAAGTGGGTAAATGGGTTAGTCTCTACTAGATGAGTATAGGTCCAGCGATTAACTCTAGTGTAGATTAAACCGATCGTTAGACGCCTACTCTGTAGTAAGTTATTCCATTCCGTACCAATGACGACAGCTAAATCATTAGGATCATCACGACTAGTATAAGAAAAATCGTCCACCAGAAATTCAACTCTCAACCGCCAACCGTTGAACGGTCGAAATGAGCCATCAAACAAAAACATGACATTGTCATCACTATCGATTCTGTCGATGTTTTCAGCATTGTACTGGCTAGCGTAGTAAGGCAAAATCGGGTTCACATAGTACCATTCTAGCCCTCTCTGTTCACCACTATACAGAATCAATTCTGATACGGCTAATTGCAACCGAGAGGACACTTGCCAATCCAACCGGTGCCCGGCTAAATAACGATTGGCTAGATAACGCTTGGGTTGAGTTGCCCACATCGGATCCAATTTAGCCGTGAATGCTGTTCCCATAACAGAACCAACTTGACCTTCCAATGCAATAAGATCAAAGTTGGGCGAATTATCGGACACGCCAATCGCACTACTCATACCTGATCCCCAAAACACAGCATCTCGACCAACTTTTAGCCGAAATTTACCACCAATGGGAAATACAACAAAAACGCGGCTAAAGTCGCCAATATAATCTCCATACCAAGGATTAATACGTTGCCCAGCAGTTGCACCTTGTATCGGGTATTTGTTGATGAAATTTGCCACCTCAAATTCTTGGTATAGGGTCAGCCCACTACTGTGTAAATAGTGGGAAGCCATTAACAATGCAGGGGCAGTATAACGTGATCTTTTATCTTTCCGTAACTGAATGGAACCTCGCACTCGAAATCGACCACTGCGAGGTTGTTCCAATAGTTCCCGTTCGGTATCAAACGCACTAAGCAGTTTGTCATACAGCTGAACGTTCAAATCAGTTGACGGCTCAACCAGAGCTGTGCCCAACCACTTTGCTACTTCAATCCGGCTTTTGGGACGCGTATGCCAATAAGCCGATTCGAGAATACCATCGGTCTGTAATTTTTCAAGGCCATAACCGACCCAGCGATCAAATTGAAAAAGGATAGGCGGGACGGCAAGTGCCTCAACGCTGACCAGCATAAAGATATTGAACAGCGTCCACCTCATAAGGGGATCATAGCCGATTTTTCCAATTAAGTCAAGGTTTTTGACACGGCCTAACTGGTTCGACTTGACCTATATTCGAGAAGTGCAAACAGTAATGCTTGCACACTATCGTAACGATTCTCGACTTCCTTTTGTAATGCTTGACAACAAATATATTCTAATTGGGGAGGAATTTCTTGATTTGGTGATACTTGGCTCGGTTTAGGCAGTGGTTTTTCTAACAGTTCCTGCCGAATTTGACTGATGGTTTCACCACGTAATAATTGCCTATGAGTTAAAATTTCGAACAAAACGTTACCCAAACAAAATACATCTACTCGACCATCGACAAATTCATCACCTCTCATCAGTTCGGGAGCAGTATAAAGTGGTGTTCCATAACGACGCCCGACTGGTGTTATTGTAGCACTTTCTTGATAATCTACACCTGAGGAATTATCGATTTCAGCTTCACCCCATACTTTGGCTAGCCCCCAGTCAATTACATAAGTACCGCCAAATTCACCGGTTAGAATATTAGCTGGTTTTATGTCGCGGTGAATAACTCCTCGTTGGTGGGCATGAGCAACAGTTTGACAAACTTGAATCAAAATATCAATTAGTATCGACAAGGGAAACATCTGGAAAGTACGTTTATCTCCTTGGCTTAGCGACAAGATAACGCTTCGCAAATCCCGACCATTGATGTGCTTCATGGTAAAAAACAGTGAACCACTTCGATCTCGGCCTAACTCATAAACAGGTACAGTACCTGGATGAGCAATATTAGCTGTTACGCGAGCCTCCCGCAAAAAACGGTGTGTCTCAATTGGACTGTTTTTCAAGTGATCATGTAGGGTTTTGTAAACAATCTTTCGACGTAAGTTTTCATCAAAACAAGTATACAGCTTGGCTGTTCCGCCTTCGGCCATTAGCCTGAAGTCACTGTATTTCAGAGAGCCGCTTTTCCAATGTAGAGCTAGTGTTTTGTCGGTTTCGGATAATCGAAAAAAACCTTTGGACAGTTTCGCTTCGACATCGACAGTATTTCGATCCATAATACTACCTCGTTTGAGATAATAGGTGTGAATAGATTCAGGTTTGCGTTTATGAACAAACCAATATTTACTATTTAATAGATTTAATCGGCTATTTTTTTAGATAATAGGGTTGAAATTGAAAAATAGTATCTTTGTTTGCGTCAACAGTAATGTCGATACCGGCCACAAAAGGTGAACCAAAAACCTCTACCCGCCTGAATTGAGTATAGACCTGACCTTTCTGATCCTTAAATGGCTTGTCAATACGATATAGGTGAGTATCACCATGTATACAAATTACAGGGCTACGATAGGACGCTAAAAATTGATGCAAAAGTTCAATAAAGTCTTGAAAGCCTTCACCATTCCCATACTCATATATTCCAGTATCCTCAAAGTTAGGATTGGCATGGATAATTAAGGCTACACCAGCTACTGTTTTGGCCTCAGCTAAGGCGAAGCTTTCTTTCAAAAATGCAAGAGTTGCAATGTTTCTCTGTCTAAATTCATTCATAGAAGAAATAGACTTCGGCCAAAAATTGTTATTACTGCCGACAATGTGAGCCACTACAAATAAAACGTTACTCTTAGTAAAACGATAATTCTCGATATATTTTTTGTACTTCGGATTTTGGCTCTGCTGTTGAACATTTAATTCATTCAGCCGTAATGTTTTCGCGTCATAGTAGAACATTTTCCGTAGCTGTTTTAGCCGTTCTATAGGGTCTTGTCCAGTGCGATGGCAATCAGTCCAATCATTGTCCCCTGGTGTGTAAACGACTGGTTTGGGGTAGTTTTGAAACATCTGGCGTATCCGCTCGAAGGACTCGTCCGAACATTCAGCGTAGCTTTCTTTGAAGTCGCCAACATGAACCAAAAAAGAAAACTTTTCTGATTCTGACTGCTTGAGTAATCGATGGTATTTATCGAATTGTTCAATCGAATAGGGCAAATCACCAGTGGCTAAAAAACGAAAACTTTCCCCTAAAATGTCAAGTTTAATGTTAACAAGTAGGACTATAGCCATGACAAGTGGCAAACAAATTCTATTTTTCATCACCGTTTAATACTATGGTTTGTCAAAAAATATATAAGTTGGCTTAGCCATTCCAAAATATAGGCCAATGGTAATATTTATCTACTATCTATCAACACGAACGAGCCCATGTTATGTATTGACAGCGTCAAATGGTGTATGGTAGCTTCTCTGTTAGTTTATTACGTTTACTGTATTCTGACACGAACAAACAGCTCAAATGTCACGGGGTTGAGACCATTTGTAAACATACTGTAGTTATTTTAGCCAATATCAGAATGATCGGGCAACGTGCGGTCTGTTTTTACAATTAAAATTATTTAAAAAAACGCAAAATAGCATCAAAATTATTACAAAAAGTCAAACTACTAATTGGTATTACGGTTATGGGAATATTGTACAAAATCTTTTTTAAAAGGTAAAAAGAATGAATAACGATAATTTATGCCGTATTCCTCTTCCGCTGAATTTCAAGAGGAAGTATCACTTACGAAAAGGAATTTTGCAAATCACGAAAGTGATTGTCTAACCATTTATCAATGTATTACAATTAGCTCTCCGTGTTGGACTCGTACAATATTGTCAAACGTCCTGTTATAATGGCTAGCCCTGACCTGTAAAGCTAAATCAGTTCCATAGGATAAAGATTATTTGGTAGTGTCCAAGGCACGTATTTTTCGACGAGATATTGAATTGTAAGTATGCATAGAGACCGATGCAAACCTTGGTCGAATTAAGCATCATTTTGTATGCCAAACTGATTGAGTAGAAACTATTCATTGGCAAGTTAATCGTAAACCTTGGCAAAGGGCCTAAAGTTGGAATTCAAAAAAATTATTGGAGTTGAATACCCCTTGAGTTAAAAATACTAAGCCCTTAGGTAGAATTCAGCGTCTTATTCGAAGTAAATGTGTTTTTTTGAGAAGTCGGGCCAATTAGCTCGATACTGTTAAAAATAGTGAAAATAGTAGTTGTATGTTAAGGAGAATCAGTAATGGCACTCAGAGTTGGTATCGTTGGTCTCAGTGGAATTGGTAACAACCATGCTAATTGCTACCACCAGAACGAATTGTCAAAAGTGGTTGCGGTCTGTGATATGGTCAAGGAGCGAGCGGATTCAACGGCTGAACGTTTAGGTGTAAAAGCCTACTATAACCAAAAAGAAATGCTAGAAAATGAAGACATCGATATTGTCGATGTTAGTACTGGCGGTAACGAAAACGGCAGTTGGCATTTTGAACCTACCATGATGGCACTGGAACATGGCAAACATGTTCTGGTGGAAAAACCAATCTCCAATGATATCCACGAAGCTCGACAAATGGTAGCCAAAGCCGATGACAAAGGCGTTTACTTAGCCTGTAACCTAAACCACTATTTCACACCACCAGCTGATCGGGCCATGCAGTACATGGATGAAGGACACGTTGGTGAGGTAGTATACTGTCTTCACAAAATGGGGTTTGCTGGTGGGGAGCAAAGCTATGGCCCACAAAACTCCCCTCGTGTCAAAGGATTTCCCTATTTCCATGTTAAGGCGTTTTTAGCTCATCCGTTCAGTGTAATGCGTCATTTTTGTGGCGACATTACACATGTGCAAGCTTTTATGAGCCAACCGAGTTTTCGTAAAAATGCTGGTGACTTGATGGTGTCTATCAACAGTATTCACGTCAAGTTCCAGAGTGGTGCTATAGGCTATTTATTAAGTCAACGTGGTGATACCACCTTTGGCTTGGGCGGCTGGTGGAGCGTGGAAGTTGGTGGGACACGTGGAACTTTCTGCATAGAAAACTGTATTGAAAAAGTTACATTTTGGCCCGCACCAGGAACAGAAGATGCCGCTGTGCCAGAAAATCTGGATTTGGGTGCTTCTTCTGGTTCTGTAGTTCACGAGTCGGGGCAATCTGATTTTGGTGCCACTTTCCCTCTTCGGATTGATGCTTTCTTGGAAGATATAACCAATCAAGTACCACTCAACCAGATTAGAGCTTCTGGTCGGGATGCATTGGCGACACTCGAATATACTTGGGCTGCCATAGAATCTTACGAACAGGGTGGAATTTTGGTTCGCCCCCACCCGTTACCAACACTTAAAGGCAATCCCATTACGCAGAACGCATAGAACATAAAAATTGTCCTATTTAATTTTAATATTTAAAAACAAACTAAAACTAAGGAGCTATTTAGTGAAACTGGGAGCAAATTCAGTTTTATTTGGCGGTTATGATATGGAAACCGCCTTCAAATGTATTTCGATGGCCGGTTACGACGGTATCGAACTATCGGCCATTGGTGGTATGAGCGAGCACTTGGTCCTCGATCGCTGGCAAGATTTGGCTGATGAAATCAAGCAATTAGCAAAATCTTATCAGCTCGATTTGTTGGCCATGGAGCAACCATCGCGAGACATTGGACAAATGGAGAAAGCCTTTCAAGCCGCGGTCGAAATCGGTGTCCCGATTATCAATTGTGGTCCTGGCGGTAAAAGCGATGATGAAAGCGCTTGGCCAGAAGTGATCGACTCATTAGGTAATTTGTCGAACATGGCCGAAGGTTACGGTGTAACTTTATGTGTTAAAGCCCATGTTGGGGCTAGCATTTACAATACGCCTACCACTATCAGAGCTATGGAAGCTATTTCATCGCCAGCATTCGGCATTGACATGGATCCGTCACATATTCATCGAGCAGGCGAAAATCCCGTTGAGGCTATTGCTGCCGTTGCATCGAGAGTTAAGCATGTCCACATTCGCGACTGTCAGGGCAATTACCAAACCAGCGCTGACGAAAGCCAGGATTTTGATAGAGTGGTAACTGGACCTCGAGGGCCAGGAAAACCTGAAATGCAAGCCAATGGACGAGGCAACGTTGATTTGGTCGGTTATATTGCCGTTTTACATGACAATGGTTATACTGGTCCACTGAATTTAGAAGTGATTGGAGCTAAAGAATATTCGTTGGAGCAGTGTTGTACTATTGCCGCTGAGTCGCGTGGACATATGCAAGCTAGTTTACAGGCTTGTGGTGCTAGATAGTTTCGTATTTTAATTTAATCACCTGATAAACAAAAGGATTTATTTAGATGGCAAATATCGGTTATGATGACACTCCTTTTCTCCCCAAACCTTATTCCCAATGGCGAGTTCACGATGGACGACGTCCCCAGCCGACAATCGTGACACCCGGTACCACAAACGCTGATGCACCATCGGATGCTGTCATTTTGTTTGATGGCACTGACCTATCCAACTGGCAAAAAGCGAGTGGTGGTCAACCCGAATGGACAGTGGAAGATGGGTATATGCAAGTTACTCCTCGCACTGGTGATATTGTCACCAAATCTCAATTTGGTGACTGTCAACTGCATCTCGAATGGGCCGCACCAGCCGAAGTCAAAGGCGAGAGTCAAGGTCGTGGGAATAGCGGCGTATTCCTAATGGGGTTATATGAAGTTCAGGTATTGGATGGTTACGATAACCAAACCTACGCCGACGGAATTACTGGTGCCATTTATGCCCAATTTCCCCCTCGAGTTAACGCTTGTCGTCAACCAGGAGAATGGCAAACTTATGACATCGTTTTTGAAGCTCCCAAGTACGACGGAAATAATCTGGTCAGTCCTGCTTACTTGACGGTATTTTTGAACGGCATTCTACTCCATAACCGTCAACCAGCACATGGGCCAACTGGACACCGTAACTTATCATCCTACGACAATGCTCACGGTCCTGCAGGTCCTCTTAAATTACAAGATCACGGTGACCTCGTTAGATTTAGAAACATTTGGATGCGTCAGGTCAAGGTATACGATCAAACCTAATTCCATTGGACATTTTCAATTTGGAAAAAGGTTGTCTTATAAATTCGGACAGCCTTTTTTTATTTTTAGATGATTATTAGTGAAAATTAACCAAATCGCAGCCTACCAAATTTACGATTCCAGAGGATATCCAACTATTGAGGCTGTCGTTACGCTAATGGACGGAACGCAAGGATACGGCTCCGTTCCTTCCGGTGCGTCAACGGGACAGTACGAAGCTTGGGAATTGAGAGATAAAGACTGCAAACGTTTCCAAGGTCGATCAGTGTTTAATGCCATCAAAAACGTCAATTCGGAAATTGCCCGCCGAATCGTCGGCCTAGAAGTATTCGATCAGAAAAGTGTTGACCAATCCATGATTGATTTAGATGGAACAAAAAACAAAAGTCGATTAGGTGCTAACGCTATTCTGAGTGTTTCGATGGCTGTAGCCAATGCCTCGGCCAATGTGCAACGAATTCCACTTCATCAATATTTGGGCGATGGTGATTTGTTACCTTTGCCTGAAATTCAGATCATTGGAGGAGGGGTTCATGCCAATTGGCAAATTGACATTCAAGACTTTATGATAATCCCTAATGGTGCCAGCAGTTATGCTCAATGCCTAGAGATGGTCTACAACGTTTACCATACCACTGGCGAGATACTGAAATCGACCAACCAGTATTTTGGTATAGCGGACGAGGGAGGATATTGGCCTAGCTTTGAATCTAACAGTTTAGTCTTTGAATTAATCATAGAAGCAGTGAAGAAAGCCGGTTATCAACCAGAAAAAGATATCTCAATTTCGATTGATGTTGCGGCTAGTGATCTTTATGATGGAGAAAATTATCACTTTGCCTCCGAAAAACAAAAATTTAGCAGTTCAGCTTTGGCTGATTTGTTAATCAGTTGGTGTGAAAAATACCCAATTTTGTCCATCGAAGATCCCATGGCCGATACAGATTGGAAGGGGTGGCAAAAAATCTACGCTGAAATTGGAGATCAAGTCCAAATCATCGGTGATGATCTTTTCACCACCAGCACCGAACGTATTCAACAGGGAATAGACAACAATCTGGCGAATGCGGTACTAATTAAACCAAACCAAATTGGAACCATTACAGAAACCTTGGAAGCCATCAAGCTAACCCAAAAAGCTGGCTGGCTGCCAGTAGTATCTGCTCGATCAGGAGAAACAGAAGATGCCTTTATTGCACACTTGGCGGTTGCAACTAATGCTGGACAAATGAAGGTTGGTTCTTTTGCTCGAAGTGAACGATTGGCAAAATGGAACGAACTGATTCGAATTGATCACCAACTAAAGGGGAAATCTAGATTCTTAGGCGAAAAAATCTACGATCAAGTCTTATCACCTACTCTGTAAATCGGATTTCAAATATCATCAGATAGAATTAGTACGCACAGTTGTTTCTGAGCTTACGCAATTAGTTATAAGTTAAATTTAATGTTGGAACAGCTTCCTCTTATCTTTGGAGTGAAATTTATGGTTTATGTCTTACTTTTTTCCTTTTTCTAGTGATCATTGTTCGAATGGCAACCCTGCTTATCGGATTGGTAAAAGTGCGTTCCAAAACAACACCCTTTCGCCTTACTACTATCAACTTGGCTAATATCTGGACATAGACGATTTAACTACATTTTTACCAAAATCGTAACATTTAACAGTAATTGGAGAGAACCCCTCTTTACTTACTTAGTATACAGTCGATGTAATTTTTAGCTTCATTCTAAAAGATAGAGAACAATACTTCTGCATCTTTTTTGTAGCTCGACTTTACCAGAATAGATGTAGGTGCAAAAACCGGGTATTCTGATGAATTTAGTATAAGAATGTTAAGATAACGAAATTGTTTGGCCACTTAATTATTCAACCCCAAACCATCTATAATCCTACATCGAATCAAGTAATGCAATTTGACCATCACAAACCCGTTTTATGTAAGGAAATCATTGATTATTTACAACCTTTAATGGGTGGACTATACTTAGATACGACCTTAGGTGCTGGCGGGCATAGCGAAGCTATTTTATCTTATCCAAACACTAAAGTTATTGGCTTGGATTTAGATCCAACAGCTCTAGAAATTGCGATCACACGCTTATCCGTTTTTGGCTCTCGATTTCGAGCCATTAATGGAAATTTTTCCGATCTATCTACCATACAAATTCAGGAAAACTTAACAGGACAAGATTTTGATGGGATTTTAGTAGATTTAGGGATATCTTCCATGCAAATCGATCAAGCTAAAAGAGGTTTCAGCTTTCAGAAAGATGGGCCTTTGGATATGCGGATGAACCAAAAACAAACACTATCCGCTAGTGATGTGGTCAACCACTCGTCCCAAGAAGAAATTGCCAATATTTTATGGCAACTAGGAGAGGAGCGATTGTCAAAACGGATTGCACGAAAAATTGAGCAACAACGGCAGAAAGAAACCATCTGCACAACGGCGCAACTAGCAGATTTAGTGCTAAATATATACCCTAAATCGCGAGTCAGACGTCAGAAAATTCATCCTGCCACCAGAACATTTCAAGCCCTACGTATTTTCGTCAACGGTGAGTTAGAGAACCTTCGACGATTTCTGGCTATCGGATTTAAGTTGTTAAAACCTGGGGGACGTTTATGCATTGTCTCCTTCCATTCTTTGGAAGATCGACTAGTTAAACACTCTTTTCGACATTTGGCTAGCCAATGCATTTGTCCACCCAGAACACCAATTTGTTGTTGTCAACACCAACCCGAAATTAAGATTTTGACCAAACGTCCTATTACGCCAAGCCATGAGGAAGTGGCAACTAACCGCCGTTCACGAAGTGCCAAACTTAGGATTGCACTTCGTATCTGATAATAAAAAATAGGAATTTTCAGATGAAAATTGAATCTGGTAGGTAGTTGCTGACGTTATTTGATTTTGAGCGATCCATAGGCTATCAATGGAATGTATCACCATCAAACCAATCTAACAAAAGTATCAGCAACACCATATATCATTCTAGTCTTCTTGGTAGGCATCTTGTTGTTGAGTGCGTGGTTTTCAACTGTACACCGCCGAACCTTCCAAGACTTGGCCTCTCAACAAGAACGAGAACAATTAGAAAGTGAGATTAGTGAACTGAAAATTAGCATAACTGAATTGACTGCAGTAGGACATGTTCATCAACTAGCGAAGCAACTGAGAATGGTTCAGTCAGCCCAAGCACCAATTATATTTTATACTCCTGACGACCAGTATTAAGCCACAGAGAATGAGTAGGATAAAAGATAAGATTGTCGACCGGAACCATATCAGCAAAAGAACCAAGCTGGCAGCGATTTTGATTCAACTATCTTTGTTCAGCTTATTCATACGGGCAATATATATTGAGTCAGTATACGGTCATCAGTTGCGAGAAAGGACTAGTCTTTTTTCTCAAAATCGAAACAAAAAGAGAATCAAGCGAGGTAAAATTGTTGATCGAAGTGGTGGAATTCTGGCCATTAATAGAAATCTGATTTCGGTTTGGGCAGACCCAAGTTTTCTAAACATATCACCACTTACAGCCGCTCAACAGTTAGCTCCGATCGTCGGCAAATCAGAAGAAGTATTGGTCGCGCAATTGGACCAGAAAAAGAAAAAATTTGTTTGGCTCCAACGCAACATTCCATACAGTGAACTACAGGCCATCCGTTCAAATACTCGAACCATTCGCGGAGTTAATTTTCAAGTTCATAGCAAGCGTCATTACCCAAACGACGATCTCGCCTGTCATATCATTGGTGTTACTAACTTCACCGGACACGGCATTGATGGCATAGAGCGGCAGTACGATCCTTACTTGTTTCCATCAGATCAATCGGATGCGGTTGATTTTGAAAAGAAGATCAACACTGTTGATGATGTCAATGCTGATGTATTTTCTAGGAAATTAGATTCTTTGCCGAGCAAGGTGTTTACTCAAGGTAATACGGTAATGCTGACAATTGACAGATATATCCAGCATCTAACGGAACAAATATTAGCTGATGGCTGCCGAAAATGGAAAGCGAAAGCAGGAACGGCCATCGTTCTAAAGTCCAAGAGTGCAGAAGTTCTGGCTTTGGCAAACTATCCTACCTATGATCTAAATCGATATGCTGAAAGTCCTGAATCCCACAAGCGAAATATGGCGATGTGGATGCAATACGAACCAGGATCAGTTTTTAAGATTGTGACTGCCTGTGGTGTAATAAATGAGCATATCGCCTCAGCTGAAACCACCGAGTATTGCGAAATGGGAACCTATCAATTATCAAACGGTCATATTATCAAAGACGTTCGGCCTAACGGTTGGCTAAACTTGAGCCAAATCATCCAGAAATCTAGCAATATTGGTATTATAAAGACTGCGGAAAAACTAGGGCATGATGGGATCACACACTATGTGAAAGCCTTTGGCTTTGGAGAAGAAACAGGCATTGATCTACCATTTGAACGAAAAGGATCGCTCAGAGGGCTTCGCATTTGGGACGAGTACTCCGAAGCAACAGTACCATTTGGTCAGGGAATATCGGTTACACCACTTCAGATGCTGAATACTATTAATGCTATTGCTACCAAAGGAGTATTAATGAAACCAAACATTGTACGAAGTATCCTGACGGATGAAATTACGGCTAGAGAGATTAAGCAATTTCATCCGCATCCAGTTCGACGGGTGATGTCCCCGGAAACTGCTAGTAATTTAACCGAAATTTTGGTTAAAGTAACTGAGAAAGGTAGCGGTAAAAATGCACAAGTGAATGGTTATAAGGTAGCGGGTAAAACTGGCACATCTCAGAAGGCAATCGGCAATCAAGGCTACGTCGCAGGGAAAGTAATAGCTAGTTTCGCCGGTTTTTTACCAGCAGATACCCCTCTCATTTCGATTATAGTAGTAATTGATGAGCCACTTGGCACACCTTTGAGTACGGAAGTTTCAGCCCCAATGTTTCAGAAAATCGCAAGTCAGACGATGCAATACTTGTCGCAAAAACATACTGTTGGACAAGTGGTGCAACTATCCACTCATCGATAAAGCATTTTCAAGCCGGTGAATCTGGACAATTTGCTAAGAGGATTAGAGATCAAATCGAAAGTTGGTCGATTTGATCGGCTAGTATCTTCTATCGAAACTGACCACCGAAAAATTCAATCTAACTCCCTGTGGGTATGTTACCGAGGGGTTTCAATTGATGCCCATCAATTCATGTCTCAGGCAATAGACAAACAACCAATAGCTATCGTGGCTGAGCAGATGGTACCTAGCAAAATCTCTCCGAATATAACTTATGTTCAGGTTGAAAATAGTCGTTCAGCGCTGGCCCAAATAGCAGCTAATTGGCATCATCGGCCGAGCGAAAAATTGAACTTAATTGGCATTACTGGAACCAACGGAAAAACTTCGACAGCTCAATTTATCACCAACATTTTTCGCTCAGCACATCTTCAATCAGCAGTTCTGGGTACGATTGGTTATCGATTGGGGGACACGTTACTACCAGCTCAATCAACGACCCCCGAACCAATCCTCCTCCAGAATCTTTTTGCCAAAATTCACCAAAAAAAAATCCAGCACGTTATTATGGAGGCTTCTTCTCAAGGTTTAGCTCAACGCCGATTAGACGGACTCAAATTTCAGGTGGCTGTATTTACTAATTTAACTCAAGACCACTTAGACTACCATGGTTCAATGAAGGCCTATCTAGCGGCAAAACTGCGACTGTTTAGACAAATTGACCCGGCAGGGCTAGCCGTAATTAACAATGATCTGTCAAAGGATATTACCACTCCAATTTCTACTCAAGCTCAGGAAAAATCTGGTGCCAATATCACCACTTATGGTTTGAACGGACAACCAGATATAACAGCTACTGACATCGTAATTACACCACTCGGTTTAAAATTTAGATTGTTTATTTCATCTCTTCATGAGAAAAAATCTGTTTCCGTTCAGCTCAAAATCTCTGGTCAATACAACATTTATAACGCACTAGCTGCTGTATCAGTAGCTCAACATTATAAGATTGACTTGGATACAATCAAAAAAGGGTTGGAATCAACTGTAATCCCTGGCCGGTTTGAATCTATCAACCTAGGTCAATCGTTTTCAGTGGTCGTCGATTATGCCCATACTCCTGATGGTATAAGAAACTTACTAGAAGCAGCGAGAGTGGCAACGAACGGTCGCTTGATTATTGTCTTTGGTTGTGGCGGGAATAGAGACACAACTAAACGAGCTTTGATGGGGCAAACCGCGACTGAAATTGCCGACTACACGATTTTGACTTCCGATAATCCACGCTGGGAACATCCAAAATCCATTATCAACCAGATTTTAAGCGGTGTTAAAGTGCAACCATCAGACTATGACGTTATTCCGGAAAGGAAACAGGCGATCCAACAAGCTATTGAAATTGCTAAGGCGGGTGATTTTGTTATCATTGCTGGCAAAGGACATGAAACTCACCAAGAGATTAATGGCATCCTCTATCCTTTTGATGACCGAAAAATAGCAACTCAGTGTTTAGCCAATTTACTCTAACTCTAAAAAAAACCTCAATTACGTCTATTAAAATACCGGTCATCGTTGTCAACGACCTCATAATCAGCATCGATAAATTCCTCGTGACTTTCGTTTTGATGATCTCTACTTATATCTGCAGGATCATTTCGACATATTCCGTAATAGTTAGCATTTACAAAATTAACCGATTGTTCGTTTGAGTCGTCTTTTACGTAAAAGTTAGTCCAAAGCTTTTGCCAGATTTGCAGTACTAAATCCATCTGTGAATGAATCAGCTCGATATTTGAGTTATTGTTCAATGGTACTTTCCGTTCTAAAGCCTGTTGGAGAGCAACCACGGCAGATTCAACGTCGCTCTTGACCAAAAGGTCCAATTTGTCATCTAAGACAGACAGTTTCTTTTTGGTTTCGTAAATCAAAGTCTCAGCTTTGTGACGAATTTCAAATTCTTTTCTTTTAAATTCATCTTCTCCAATATTAGCTTCAGCATCTTGTATCATTTGTTGGATTTCTTTATTAGACAAGCCGGAAGAAGTCGTGATAGCAATTTTCTGTTCGTTCCCAGTTGCCATGTCGCGGGCCGACACGCTTAAAATACCATTAGCATCAATATCAAAACCGACATCAATTTGGGGGGAGTTACGGGGGGCTGATGGTAAACCATCCAAACGAAAACGTCCAATTGTTTTATTATAATTTGCCTGCTGGCGTTCACCTTGTAGTACATGAATGTCTACCGAGCTTTGATTGTCTTCGGCTGTGGTGAAAGTCTTCGACTGTCGTGCGGGTATGGTCGTATTTCGATCAATTAATCGAGTAAAAATTCCACCAAGTGTTTCGATCCCCAATGATAGCGGTGTGACATCCAAAAGGAGAATGTCTTTTACATCTTGGTCACCAGATAAAATTGCTCCTTGTACCGAGGCGCCAATTGCTACGACTTCGTCAGGGTTAACCCCTTTTTTAGCCTCTTTGCCAAAAATTTTTTTCACCATTTCCTGTACTTTTGGCATTCGTGTCTGTCCGCCGACCAGTACAACTTCATCAATTTCTTTTGGTTTAATACCTGCGTCTTTTAGGGCTTGGTGGCAGGGAGCAATTGACCGCTCGATCAAATCGATGGTTAATTGCTCCAACCTAGATCGAGAAAGACTAATGTTGAGGTGCTTGGCTCCATCCGTACTAGCAGCTATAATGAAGGGTAGATTAATTTCTGTTTTCAAGGTGCTGGAAAGTTCGCATTTGGCCTTCTCTGCGGCTTCTTTTAGTCTTTGAATTGCCATGGCATTGTCGTTTAAATTCACCTCAGAGTTAATCTTAAAGCCTTCTACTAACCAGTCTATAATAGCTTGATCGAAGTCATCCCCACCCAAGTGCGTATCACCATTGGTACTTAAGACTTCAACAAGCCCATTTCCAATCTCTAAAATTGATATGTCGAAAGTGCCACCACCCAGATCATAGACGGCAATTTTTGCACGATCTATCCGGTCTAAACCATAGGCCAAAGCCGCTGCCGTTGGTTCATTGATAATGCGCAAAACCTTTAACCCTGCTATAGTACCAGCATCTTTTGTTGCTTGACGTTGAGCGTCATTAAAGTACGCCGGAACAGTGATAACAGCTTGTGTAACCGATTGTCCTAGATGACGTTCCACCGTTTCTTTCATTTTCTGTAAGATATGGGCTGATATTTCTGGTGGAGCATGTAATTTGCCTGCAATGCTGACCCAGACATCTCCGTTACGATTACGAGAAACTTGGTAAGGAACTTTGTTACTCTCTGCAACGATCTCGCTATATTGTCGGCCCATGAATCGCTTGATCGAAAAAACAGTATTCTCCGGATTAGTAATAGCCTGTCTTTTTGCGACTTGGCCGATGAGCCATTCCCTCTCTTCAGTTATAGCTACAACTGAAGGTGTGGTTCTTAATCCTTCAGCATTTTCAATAATTGTCGGTTCTCCACCTTCCAAGATAGCAACACAAGAGTTAGTCGTACCAAGGTCGACGCCAATAACCTTACTCATATTTCTATCTCCGGAATTTGATGATGCTAGTCCACTTTAAAAAGAAGGATTTTGGTCTAACTGCCCGTCTAGATCTTAACAGGGAACTGGCACTTGAACCCACAGCTTTATTAACAAATTTGAGAAATTGTGGGAGATGAAGTGGTTTAGGAATAAAAGTATAAGCCCCGGCCTCCAGAGATTCAAGGCGAGCATCTAAGCTTCGGTTAGCACTCACGATAATAGCTGGAAGGTCAGAGCCCACGGTCCGAATTCGTCGTATTAGATCAGTTCCTGTAGTGTCTGGTAATTCTAAATCGGTAATAAGCAATGACAATCGGCTTGATTCAAATTGCATCCAAGCTTCGTTCCCATCTGTAGATGAAAGGGTGTCATATCCTGCTCGATTCAGGACTTCACAAACCACGGCTAGCGTTTCCTCATCATCATCCACGACTAAAATAGGGTTTTTTATCATTATTATTCTGTTACCCTTAACAACTCGGCAGGTCAACTAATGATTACCTTGTATTGAACTACGTGTTTGGCACAACTAAAACGAAGTACCATGGTAACTTATCAGCAGTACAGAAATCGCCATGTGAAACACAAGCCATTCCGTCTACGCAATTACGTATGCTGAGTTTGATGCTGGATAGCAATCATAGATGTCAATTTGGCTGAAAATTTTCTTGGAATAACTCACGCTTATTCTGACATTAATTCAGTTCACCATCAGTTTTTCTGGCTTTTCCCGACCCATTAGCTGTATAAAAGGTAACAATAGTAATTGGAAGGATGGTTTATGTCGATGGTAATATTGTGGTGGCGATTGCCTGCCTAGGTGTCGGTCGGCAATCATACATGAGACCCAGCGATTTTTCAACCAAAAAATTTGAATATTTGGATCATACGGCTGATCTAGGTATTAGAGCTTATGGTCTAAACCTCAAGGACTTATTCGAAAATACGGCCGAGGCAATGTTGTCTGCGATTGCCGAACTTGATACCATCGATGAGACTATGCTAATTGAAATCTCAGTCACAGAAACCAGTTTACCTGAACTGATGAGAAGTTGGCTGGACGAAATTAACTTCCGACATGAGGTAGATGAAATGCTTTTCTGTCGCACTGAGGTCAGAGAAATTTCGAACTATAAGATACGAGCCTTAGTTTTCGGTGAAATTCATAACCGTAGGAAACACAATAAATTGACCGAAATTAAGAGTGTAACTTTTCATCAATTACAAGTAAAAAAAATAACAGGAGGAAGTTGGGCTGCTCAGGTAATTTTCGACATTTGAGCTGCTTAATTTTTTCTGATAGTGTTCCAATGGCTAAATAATCATTTTCAGCAACTGGTGGAGCGATTGGTCCTTTTCAGTTCTTTTCTGGTTCAAAAATTGTTGTACCGTTCTAAATTGCCAAAATTTTTTGTACCAAAAAGAATTCTGGTTATTAAACTAGACCACTTTGGGGATTTACTCATTTCGACTGCTGTTTTTAATAATCTTCACCTTAACTTCCCAACAGCTGCAATAGACGCACTGGTTGGTCACTGGGGACAAACGGTTCTGGAAAACCACCCCTATATTCATCAGTTGATTTTTTATAATTCGCCTTTCTTTTCAAGACAAGCCAATCGTTCTAATTTTGGGGCTACAATTCGTTTACTGTTTCAACTATGGCAAAAATATGATTTAGTCGTTGATCTGCGAGGTGATTACCTGACGATCATTATGGCACTTTTGAAGAGTAGTTCCTATCGTCTTGATCGTGCCAGTCGGCAAATTGAGCAAAAACTAAGTGGTTGTTCGTCAGTTGACCAGCACGAAATCGATCGTCAACTAGACTTACTCAGTCGGCAACAACTCCGAGTTGAATCACGATTGCCAGTTTTCTATCCATCTTCAGAAGATCAAGATTGGGCTGATGCTTACCGGTCTACTTTGCCAATTAACCAGCCGCTAGTAATTATTCACCCCGGTTCACCAGTTGCACTGAAGCGTTGGCCACCCAAATGTTTTGCTGAATTAGCAAGTTGGTTAATTAATACATACCAAGCTACAGTTATTTTTGTTGGTGATGTTTCTGAAAATGAACTGATAAAGCACATTCAAGAATTGATGGTGCAACAAACCGTGAACCTGACGGGCCTTACGAGTTTCGGTCAACTTGCGTCACTTCTTAAGAAAGCTGAATTGTTTATTGGTAATGACAGTGCCCCCATGCACTTGGCTGCGATGATGGGTACAACCGTTTTAGCACTCTATGGTCCAAGCGACCCTAAGCGATTCGGCCCACTTGGGATTAACAGCCATACTATTCGAAAAAAAAATAATTGTCCACCCTGTATGTCCAACTATTGTTGGTTGAATGGGCTTGGTTGTATGAAGGATATTTCGCTATCCGATGTGCAAAAATCCGTTGCTCTCCTTTTGCAATTATGATAGTATACAATGGGCTAATTGGAACTGACGGATTAACTTCAACCACAACCAATTTGAAAATTGAAGGGGTTTTACAAAATGCAAAAAGTGATTAAATCGATTGCCATTTGTTTTCTGTTGGCATCTATTTTTGTGATGGGATGTGGGGAAGATTCTACTTCACCAACAAAGGCAAAGAAAGATAGTGACGATGCGATTGGGTTGGCATCTAGTCATATTGAGGCCTTGAACGGGGAAGATTTT
>CAYVHK010000052.1:0-24988 GCA_964451145.1 uncultured bacterium
GACTGGCACTAATAATCCGAAGGCTTTGACTTTTTGCAATATTTTCGTTCATCTTCAAATTAAGTTCTTGTTAGCCTATGCGCAGTTTTCATTGTTTCTTTGCTCTGTGTTCCTCCAGATTTGGATGGAGCACACTGTAATTATAAGCCTGTATCTTAATTTTTAAATTCATTCAGGCGAATAGTATTTTTACCCAGTGACTATAGCGAAGGGGTCCCACCCGTTCCCATTTCGAACACGGCAGTTAAGTCCTTCAGCGCTGATGATACTTCGGGGGAGACCCCGTGGGAAAGTAGGTCGTTGCTGGGTTTTTTTCTGCCCAAAATTTGGCTAAATTTACTAGACGATTACTTAAACACACCTCTTACCGTTAACGAACTGGCAAGTGACAAGTAGTCGCGTCCTTCCTCTACATGATCTTGATTGTAACTAACCCCCAGATTTAAATTGGCTGTCAGCTTAGCACTCAAATTATAACGCATTTGGAGTGTTGTCTCGTAACGCTCGGATCGCTCTTCCCGATTAGCTCCAAACTGCTCGCGACGAATTACCGTTGAGAAAGTATTACTTAAGTCTAAGTCATGTTCTAACTTAATGGCTTTCCTTCGGAAAGGAATACGAATTCCACTTTCCACACTAAGTTTGTAATCTACGTTGAAACTAGGTGTAATTATAAAAGAAAAACTGTCAATACCAGCGCGCTCTTGATCGCGGAAAGTCGTTCGGATACCGATCGTAGTTCGACTACCGTTTTGCCAAGCATGACGCCAACTAATCGAAGGCTCATGAGATAGACTTCCACCAATTCTAGCATTTATATTGCTATGATTTCGGGTCATATATCGGTAACGTAATTGCAAAGTGGAAGTGTTTTTTTTGTTGAATAGCTTAAGATTACTGTCGTAACTAGTTGTGTTAGATTTAGATGAAGTACTAGAAGATTTTGTAAAGCTATTACTCTGTGCATAATTACCACTGATTGATGTCCAAGACCAAGGATCTACCGAGGCTCGAAAGTTATATCTGGTGCCGGTTCTAGCTCGCGACCGTCGTTTATCTCCTTCGTCGAATTTAAGGATATCGTTAAAGGAATCTTCAGGTGATAATTGCCGCAAATAGTCTTGTGTATTGAAACTGACATCACTATTTAATGATAACGATTCAATGCTCCTTTGAAATAATCCAGTCTGTTTTTGTACATCTTGGTTGCTTCGCTGTGCCATTTTTTGATCTATCTGTTGTTTTTCCTGTTTAATCCAGTTTCCTTTAAGGCTTTTAGCATTTTCAACATTGTCACGGTCGATTCCCATTTCTTCTAGTTGGTTTAACCCATCTTGCAGCTCAATTTCCGTGTCAAATTCATTCGCATCTGTGCTGTCTTCAAATAGAGATGGTTTGCTTGGATTATCTGTCCCAATAGAAGCGGAATTTCCCATATTTGGTTTGGAATTAAATAACCAGCCGAACCAAGATTTTGGTCGAATACCGATCCCTAAACGAATGTTAGCATTGATTGATGCATCCTTTGATTCACCAAACCAGTTTTCACTGAAACTAACTTGATTGGTAATTGTTGGTCTGATACCGAGTAGGTCTTTGTTAATACGTGGATTAACTGACAGACGATGTTCTCGAGCAGCTAAGGTGTAAATCTCTTGATCATCGTTTTTCAAGTCTTCTTCTTGTTCTATTTGACTAGTAACAGACTGATTACCATAAGAAGAATAAGGTGAATAAGCTCCATAAGAACTGTAAGATGAAGATGATTTTCGATTTCCCTTTTTTTCCAGTTCTCGTCTGATATCATAGCGAGTGTTGAGACTAAAACTATCAAACGGTTGGAGGTTGAAAGAAACTGAACCAGTGTCTACCTTTTCATCTTGGTTGTAACCATAATATCCACCATAATTGGACCTACTAGAACCTGTGGAAGTTGCAGTAGACGTGTCAGAATCAACGTCCTCATGCCTGTACTGAATGTCTAACCCAATTCTTTGCCCCAAACTATAACGAAAAGTTCCAGTATAAAGGTCGCTTAACTGAGAGCCTTGACGTTCATTCCAGAAATCTTGCTTGTTGTAAGCCACACCCAGCATTGGCCATTTGGGCCGACTAAACTGAACCGAAATATCACGATTTAACGTTTCACTCTTTCCACTTTGATAAGAGCTAATCGAACCTCTTCGACTTTCTGTTTCGGTCTCTTGTTGACTGATTGAATACCGAATAGGTAACCAATTTAGTAGAGTTAGATCACTGTTAAGATTATAATCGTTATTGGTAGTACTATAGCCTCGATCATACATACTTTGCCGGCTCGTTTGTCCGGCAGAGCTTTCGAATTCCTTATCTTGACCTGCAAAACCACCTTGAATTTTGAAGATACGCCCTAGTTCAACTGATAAATTACCTCTATGGGCCCACCCCGATTTAACTAGTGGATCGCTCAAATGAATGTCGTTGATCCAAACTTCGCCACTAATCTCCTCTGCGCCATCGTTTCGTAAACCTAACAAAACACCTCCAATATTTTTGATCGATAAATTATTGCTGTTTTGTCCTCTGACGATCAAATTATCTGGATGTCCATCAGGTTGCGATATTTGTTCAGTTGATACATCTGTTTCCTCTTGCTTCTCCGTTTCTTGCATTTGAGCTAGCAAATTTGTGGATTCAGTTCCACTTTGTCGATTATTTTCCTTTTCATCCAACAAACTGATTTCAACTAATTTCCAACCTTCAAAGTCGACGGGCAATGTAAACTCGTAATAATCGGTCAGATTTTCAAAAACGTTAATTTCGTCCTCAATATCTTTCAATGGATCGGAAAAAGGATCGTTAGAGGCATAGGAGTAAGAAGAACGATAACTAGATCTCATTCCAGTTGAAGCCAGTCGCATAACAAAGGTAGCTTGGCTTTTGTCGCCATACAGCCAAAATTTGAGCTTGTTATGTTTGGAAAAATCCTGTCCCTCGCCTTGTTGGCGACCACGTAGTCGCTTGGAAGTAATACCGAATGACTTAGGTAAAAGATTATAGTTGAGTACCAAAGACTGTTCTTTTTGATGCGATGAATCAAATGCAAAATTAACATTTGTGTAGGGGTGAAGTTTTCGAAACAGCTTATGGTCTTTGAGTTGATCGTAAGCTCCCTGATAGTCATCAAAATTGTAATTATCTTTTGTTGAAATAACGAATTGCTCATTAGTATCATTCAGGGGTGAACCGTTTTGGGTAACAATTCCTTGCTCCCATTGATTGCCAACAAGTTCAATAGAAGACCATTGGAGTTGTCCGTTTACCGAACCTGGTCGGTTTTTCTGTAACCAAAATCGCAAATGTTGGACGTAGCCCAAATTAGGAATCCGGTCCCCGTGTGGCGTAGCAACTGTCAATGGAATACTAATAAACATCCAACCATTACTTCTTTTACGTTTAATCCATTGGTTAGGAATTTGATTCAAGGGTATCGAAATTTCTAGATAAGCGTTAATATCATCTAGGACACCATCGCCATTTAGGTCTTCTGTGTCTAGTGCTTTGTTGTTTTCACCCAGTCGGAGTGCTGATCGGAAACCACTTTGTGGATTATAGTCCCAACCTGTATCTTCTCCCGTATCTAAGGTACCGTTGGCTCGATATTTGTACTCAACCGGTAGGTTTTCTAGATCTAAGTCAAGTGCATCAATTTTTCCATCGCCATTGGCATCATCCAATCGTTTTGGAAGATCTTCACTATCCAGACGCATATCTTGATCAGTATCTTCGGCCACAACACCGATATTAATATGCAAGGTAACATTATCATCACCGCGTGTGCGAATCCACATTTCCAAAAATTCCCGTTGTGAGAAATCGGCACCGGCAGAGGAGAGGCCATATGAGAAGCCGCCCCATTCCTCGATTACATCGCTTAGGTCATAACCAACCTCCATAATGAGCATTTCCTCAGTTGAACGTGCCATCGGATTGATAATTGAAGCTGGCAGTCGCTTGTTCCTCATGTAGTTACCGACGGCTTTTTCATCCTGTTCATCGCTAACCAGTTTACGAAAGACAGCCCGATTTTCTACAGTCGGTATAATCAGTCGGTCATTGACAATTTTTTCTTGGGTATAGGGAATACTTGACATTCTCCAGTTATGTTTGAAAGCCGAAACAGCAGTTGTTTCTCTAGCTCCTTCCATTCCATCAACCATAGATAGACCAACGCTATTTGGATTATTGTGTGAGAAGGCTGTTTCACCACTAAAATTAAAAATCAGTGGGAACTCATCTACGAAAACGAAAGGTATAGGATTGACCAACCATGCCAAATCGAATCGCTGACCAAAACTAGTGTTAAGATTGAAAGCTTGTAAACGACTAGGAACTTCATTTGGATTAGGTACTTCTATTGGTTTTTGACCAGTGTTGATAATGTAACCAGTAGAAAGATTAAGCCCTTGCTTGAACACAGGATTGAAATGGGTTCGTCCACCAGTACCATACATACTGCGTCGTGAACGGCCTCCCATACCAAAACTGGAAGAAGAAAAACCGCCACCGAAACCTGAGGATCCACCAAAACCAGACGAGCTATTACCGAACCGATTTCCACCAAATCCTCTTCCCATTTGATTTGAGCCAAAATTTGATCCTATAGTGGATCCTTGTGTAGCGAACGCGCCCCTAATTTGACCATTTTGCCCCATCAAGCGATCAAAACGATTAAATTTTTTGACTGTTTTTTTTGAATCCCCCATTTGTTTTTCTTTTGACTGATGCTGATATTCCAGCCAAATACCAGCTACAGTCTGTTGTAAGGATCCACCAAAAGGCGCACGTTCGAATTCGACCTCAATTTCGTCGTATTCATCAAGCTGGATATTCATCAAACGAAGTGTTCCCACTTCGTAGATCATCATATAATCAATATCTCTCTGTAGCCTTCGACCATTTAAACGAACCGTTTCACTCTTTGGAATAACAAATAAGCCGACATTATGACTATTGGATTGATATGCGTAGTCGGCTTGGATAGTGTAAATTTGATCACCGTAGCGAGGGTTTTCAGCATAAATCGCCTCATTGTTTAGTTGATCTCGATACTGATAGAATGGGCTATCTGGATTTTCAATCATGAAAGGACGAAAAGTGGGAAAGGTTAAAATACCACGATCAAAATCAACATATTCCGGTTCAACTCTCCCATCACCATCTTGGTCCAGTCCAAAAATTTGAATATACGGAATTTCCCCTTTCTGTGTTTCAAATGCTTCACCGGCACCTTGGCGCCAGATAGTCAACTGGAAGTCTCTTGGATTAATGTTTCTATGGCCTAAATTGTAAACTCGACGAGACTCTGTACCTCGAACGGCTTTGTCTTTCAATGTTACATACCCTAAAGATTCACCTTTCTCGTCAATCGAACCATCATCATTTTCATCTGCAAAAATATTTTTAGGCGAACCAATAGTTCCAGCACCGTCTCCTAGATATTCATAGGCTACGACAATTTTATAACTAGGGGACATTGAAATTAGAAATTCTATCTCGCCGGTATCGTAATCAATATTGTAGTCTTGGCCTGGATACTGCAAATTAAAATAGCCTTGTACTGTTCTTTGACCACCTTGGTTATTGTTAGCAACACCATCATCAATGTAGATTTGCTCACTTCCCTTTTTAATGGGTAGATAGGCATCGTGAAGAAATCCATCCTGACCTAGTTGAATAAAGTAAAACCGTTCCTTGACATAATTGTGGTCGGCCACCTGCTGTCCTCGACCATACCCTGCACGACGAGATTCACCTCGGAATCGACGACGATCGGTTATACCTTTGGAACGTGAACCAAATGCTGTCAATTTGGCACCTTTGTATTCGGCAATAGCTTCTAAGCCAAACAGATTTCGGTTAATGTCTAGGAAACGTGTATTAGGTAAATTGAGCATGATATCACCAAAAGCAACACGCTTGAGAATGCTTTCTGGTTTCCCTTCATACCAAACTCGTATTTTTTGCTGTTTGGCTCCGCCAACACCACCACTGTAACCCCCATAACTGCTCCCTCCATAAGAATCACCACCCGAATCACTGTAATCAACCTCTACATGCGTGTGTTCACCTACCCGGCCGTGTAACCCAACTTGTAAAGTCTGACGAATGTTGATACCACTAGCTCTAGGTGCGCCTCCCCGGGACATGGAAAATCCGCTTCCATATCCCCCATAACTACTCCCACTGAAACTGCTACCACCAAAGGAATCATACCCACCACCGTAGTTACCATAACTAGAATAGGAGTTTCCGTAAGACGAACTCAATCCCAAGTCCAGACCGGAATTATACGAACTGCTATACCCGCTGTTCATCCCATAAAAACTATAACGATCGGTCTGACCGAAGTAATGGGTCTTGTTGAGTTCAACTGTAACAGATTTATGACCGGTGATTTTTAGGTTTGAGTTGAGGGGCAGGTCAAAGCCATCTTGTTTGGCTATATCAGTTGGTTGGTTGGAGTCATATTCCCATAATTCACTAAGGTTTATGAGTCGGGGAACACGCTTCCAGCGGTTGAGTGAGTATAGATATTTCCTGATTTGATATGGTGGTTTCGTCTTTTTCGTTAATGGCTGAATTCCTAGTTGAGTTGATGAATTCCGCCAACTTTCTAACGCCTTTGATTTTTCTGAAGTGGATTCTAAATGAAATGGTCGTTGCTCGACTTTTTTGGGGCTAAATATGGCAGAGGAAGAGACTGGGGTAGATGAATTGGCGGTGATGATCTTTTCATATGCTTGAGTTAATTTTAGATTCTTGGGTACAACCTCTGCCGATACCAAGGAAAAAACGAAAAAGACCAAAAGGGAAACACAAAACGAGAGTCGCTTAACAGGAATGGAAGGCAAACGCCTGAAGTATCTAAAAGTAACGATCAAAAATAACCCCTGTCAGCACTTTGGATCAGCCTCTGGTTTGGCTACACCGAAACATCAACTACCAGAGCATTATTTTCTGATGCCTGTTGCAAATCAACGATCTAAAATCAACCAATGTTTACGCCTTTTGCAGATCTTGGTTACATTATTCTATAGAAAAATTAATCCATTTAATACTACACGGGTCAGCATATGTAATGATTGAGGAGGTCGTTATTATACCTCCGCTTGATGTCAACAAAACAGATTTGATTTTGAATTATGGTCTTTTGTGCATACAAACATTAAATTCATATTGATTTATTGTTCCTAAAGGACCAAATATTTCTTAGGCCGTTCATTAGCGGCTAAAACGCGGGATAGATGGTATCGCTTACGATTCGTCTTTATGAACCCAATTTGTTTTTGACCAAACAAAATTAGATTAGAATTCTCCGAATTCGATTCTCTAAAAAACTAGACTGAATGTGCTATCCTATGATTCGCAATTTGATTAAGTAAAAAAGAAACCAAGGAATAAGTGTTATTAACCAGATGAGTTTCTGCTACAGTTGCTGTTCTGGTATATACAGAACTTAAAGCTGCTACTCTGAATTCTAAAATCTATCTAGAATTTTTCTAATAGATATCAAAAATAGGATTAAACTGATATAAAAGTGGAAGGAATATGAGATGAAATGTAGATCAGCCGTCGTTTATGAACATAACAAACCAATCGTGGTTCAAGACTTGAATTTAGCCCTCCCCAAAACCGGCGAAGTTTTAATCCGAATGGGAGCAAGTGGTGTCTGCCAATCTGATTGGTCAGTAGTAAAGGGCACAATCTATTATGTTCCACCTGGTGTTCTCGGTCATGAAGGTGCAGGTGTAATTGAGGCCATTGGGGAAGGGGTGACTTATGTACAACCCGGCGACCATGCCATTTTGTCCTTTGTAACCTATTGTAGCACCTGCCGAATGTGTCAGTCTGGTCGAGTCATATTATGTGAAGGGATTTTAGCCAATACTGGGTTTCTTTTAGATAATACATGTCGCTTTACTAATTAATGAAGAGGGGAAAGCAATTCCGCAAATGTGCCGGATCGGTACTATGTCGAATTATGCTGTTGTTTCAGAAAATAGTCTAATTAAAATTTCTCCAGATTATTCTCTGGAAAAAGCAGCCTTAATTGGTTGTGGCGTAACAACGGGTATTGGAGCTGTCATCAATACTGCTCGAGTACAAGCTGGCGAATGGGTTGCGGTAATTGGTGTTGGCGGTGTTGGGCTGAATGTGATTCAAGGAGCTCAAATAGTCGGAGCCGAACGTATCTTTGCCATCGACTTAGTTAAAAAGAAACTGGACTATGCTCACCAATTTGGAGCTACAGATCTGATTGATGCTTCTGAAGTTAATCCTGTGGACATCATAACAGAATTAACAGATGGTAAGGGAGTTGATTACGCTTTTGAAGTTATTGGTTATCCAGAAACGATTCACTTAGCTTACCAAGTGATTCGTCCAGCAGGAATGGCAGTAGTAGTTGGAATCGCAGAGCCCACAGCTCACATTCAGATACCAGCTCAAGACTTGGTTCGAAGTGAGAAACGGTTGGTTGGTTCTTTTTATGGGTCAGCTAACCTTCGTTTCGATATGCCACGCATTCTAGCTTGGTATGATCAGGGAAAAATCAAGTTAGATGAGTTAATTACCCAAACTTATTCTTTGAACCAAGTGAATCAAGCTTTCGACGATTTAAACAATGGTAAGAACATTCGTGGCATGATTCTGTATAGTTGATTAGCAGATAAGAATAGAAAAAGATAAAGTTATCAGACAAAGAAACTTAAAAGTTATGAATTACCAAGACAGGATCGGAAGAGGTTTCGAGTTCAATCGTAATCTGATTTACTGTTGACTGAAATTCATTTCGGACAGCAGTAGGTTGATCTGGATCGATCCATAATCCAGTCAGGTTCCAACGTAACCCTTGAGAACGACGGATCCTAACATTTCTGTCGTGAGCAATCAACGAAATTTGTTCAGTTAAATCATTTGTTTGGCGCTTAATCGTCAGTGTAGATTGAAGTCGGTAGATTGTCTGTTTTGGATCGTACAAAACCACTTTCGCTGTCGATTTAATCTTGTTTACTAGTCTTAATAACTTTAGATTGGCTAAAAAGTGATCAGTCTCATACTTGCGGGGCAAAGAGCCGTAGATATCAAGGCGGTTACAACTAAATTGCTTCAAAGCCAACTCTACTGCCAATTGCCCGTCAGTACTGTCCTTATCAGTTAGGCCAATCCAATCGGAGATAATTTCGACTTCACCAGTTATTTTTGATTTGTAGTTTTGGTTAACCGAATCCAAGTCTCCAATCAGGAAATTCGGCCATAAGTCAAGACCAAAAGCATCATTCAACTGTTCGAAAATCCCAATTCCACCATCAGCACAGATGATTGACGAACCATTACTAATAGCAGATTGAATAGCCTCTCGATAGAAAGTAAGTTTATGAGCGTCGTAAAATCCATTCAAAAAGACTAATGCGGTCTGAGTGTCAACTATCATCAACTAAAGAATGGTCAATTTCTTACGATTAATTTTTTTGCTGCTAATTTTTTAAACTAAAATTGGATTTACCTTAATTAATCTATGCTTCTCTCAAATCTTGATCCTTATTCACTAAAACTGGATAAACATTGTGAAAACAGGAACGGTGAAATTGGCAACTGTCAGGAGCGATAAATTTGTCATCGGGACCAACCATATTGCTCATGTTAGCATTACACCAGTAATGAGTTTCTGGATTATTTTTGGTTAAATTCTGACGATTACCACCCGGAATATAGATAGCTTTTGTGCGCAAGTGTTGACAAACAAGTTGTTGGTACCCAAAAAGCTCAAGCTTTTTATTTTCGGACATAGCCTTCTCCTGTAAGAATTTACTTTTAGCTTATGGCTGTGACAACAGCACGTTTAATCAAATTTTTAGTAAGAGTCACTTTATAAGCGTTATCACTCATTGGGTCCGCATTTCTGACAGCCGCTTTTCCTGCTTGTTCTCCCAAATTTTCGCTTAAATTTTTCCCTCGTAATATGGTTTCAGCTTCGTAGGAACGCCAAGGAGCAGGGGCTACGCCTCCCAAAATCAATGATACATTTTGACACTTTTGGCCTTTAAGTTCGAACACGCCAGCAATACTAACTAAAGCAAAGTCAAAAGAACCTCGTTCCCGAATTTTGATGTAAAAACTGGTAGTATTAACCGATGGTTTCGGAACGCGTATTTGGGTAATGATCTCATTGGGTTTCAGTACATTTTCGCGAAATGGGTTCGAAACTTTAGGCAGAATAAAAAACTCCTCGATTGGAATCGTACGTTGTTCCTTTTGACCTAAAATAGTAACTCTAGCTCCTAAAGCCACTAGAGCTGGAGCCGTATCCGATGGATGAACAATATAGACAGGGCCACCACCGAAAATAGCGTGATATTTGTTTAGACCGGATAAAGCATAGCAAATGTCTCCACCTTTTTTTAAACAAACGGTATCGGGATCGCGATAGTACCAGCAGCGTGGACGTTGACACAAATTTCCGCCCAATGTTCCAACATTTCGGATTTGTGGTGAAGCGACTGCGCCTGCTGCAGAAGCCAAAGCCGTATAGTTTTTCTGTATTTCAGCATGTTCAGCAATGTCCGCTAATGTTACCATTGCACCGATGGTAATGCCATCATCATCTATTTCGATTTGATTTAAACCGGGAATGGCTTTCAGATTAATCACTCGCTTAGGCGACTCAACATAGTCTTTCATCTCACCAAGCAAATCAGTACCACCAGCAATGACTTTGGTCTGCCAATTACTATCCAGCAATTCAATCGCTTGTTCCAAATTAGATGGGTTAATATAATGGAATTTGTCCATGATTATACCTCCTCTAGTGCAGATAAAACTTTATCTGGCGTAATTGGAAGCGATCGGATACGAACACCAATCGCACTGTAAATTGCGTTGGCGATAGCACCTGCCGTAGGAATCGTTACGGGTTCACCGACCCCGGTAACTTTGCGATCAGTGTCAAAAAGTATGGCCTCAATTTCGGGGATCTCTTGAGCTCCAGGCACTTTGTAGTCAATCAAATTGGAGTTGAGTGAGCGACCGGTTTGATCATCCATAATTCGGTTCTCCAACAGTGCGTAACCAATTCCACCAATTACACCGCCATTGATCTGACTCTTAGTTGCTAAGCGGTTAATAATCAAGCCACAATCTTGAACAGCCACAATTTTGATTAATTTAACTTGACCGGTTTCGGTATCCACTTCGACCTCAGCAAACTGAGTGCCGGCAGCACCACTTTCTCGCAGGTTTTCGTCCCAAAATCCTTCTTCAGAGATAGTTTCCATACCGAGCATAGCAGTAGCTTGTTGCCAATTTAAATGGTTACTCCCAATCCAGATTTCGCCATTTTTGAATGCCACTTGATCGGTATTTATACTGACCTGATTAGCCAAATGCTGCGCCAAGCTGTTTTTGGCAGCTATAGCTGCGGTCTTGATTACAGGAGCAACTGAGGGAGTAGTTTGGCTGCCACCGCTGCCACCAGAAGGTAGACCGGGAGCGGTGTCGCCGATCTTAACCGTAATGTCGGGTGGTTGTAAACCTAGTTCGTCAGCCACGATAATAGCAATAGCAGTTCGAACACCTGTCCCTAAATCTTGGGTACCAGTAATGGCTTCTACACTACCATCGGCGTTGATATTGACACGTGCTTTGGTACCACGTCCACCACCGCCCCCCCATTGGCCACTACCAACACCGAACCCTCTTTTCTTTGATCCGGGAGCAGAACCTGCTACTTTTTGTCGTTTCTGCCAGCCGATTGCTTCAGCACCAAGATCGTATTCTTGTTGACGAGTTGGATTGGGATCATTTAGTTTGCGAAAAGCTAGTGGGTCGATACCAATTTTCTCAGCTAGCTCATCCATCAGTGAATCCATAGCAAAAGCCCCTTGCGGATGGCGAGGGGCTCGAAATGCTCTAGCACTAGCGGCGTTGATGGCCACGTTGGATTTCTCGGTACGGTAGTTAGGAACGTCGTAAACATAAGGTCCCGTGAAACCGGCACCGCCCCCTAAACCAGCCGAACCATAACCGATCACTGCATAAGCCACCAACTTACCATCTTTGGTTGCTCCAGCTTTGACTGTTTGTACCATGGATGGACGATTACCCGCTGTTGTTTGTTCCCCTTTCCGAGTCAACATTAACTTGACTGGACGGCCAGTTTCTCTGGATAAAATAGCAACTGCACGTCCTTCAATACCAGGACTAAATTTAGAACCAAATCCACCACCCATATGTTCGGTAATAACTCGCACCTTGTCTTCTGGTAACCCAAAATGCTGGGCCAAATCCCGACGTGTCCCGAATACAGCTTGCGTGGAAGCCCAAACGGTTAGTTGATCGCCATTCCACTCGGCTACATGTCCGTGTGACTCCAGACAGGTATGCACCTGAACGGCTGTACTATAGGTAGATTCTACAACTATATCTGCCGAGGCGAAGCCTGCTACGACATCACCTCGTTCCTCGACCTTGGGCTTACTTTGATTTTTTTCCCAGTCTCGAATTTGTGGGGCTTCGCTACTCAAAGCTGAATCCATGTCGACGACATGATCTAGCAAATCATAATCAAAACGGATAACCCGAATCGCATCACCAGCAATATCTCGGTTATCAGCAGCTACGGCTGCGATCTCTTGGCCTTCATAACGAATTTCTTTTCCGTTTTCAATTAACGGAATTACAGCTCGAACCCCAGGCATTCGCTTGGCCATAGATAAGTCTAAGGCTGTTAATTTTCCCCTCGGAATATGTGAGCGTAAAATTCGGCCATATAACATCCCTGGCCGATTGATGTCGAATGTGTATTTGGCATTTCCAGTGACTTTCTGCGGTCCCGATAACCGTTGAACGTCTTTTCCCAACGGGCTGTCTTTTTGTTTTACTTCCCATTCGATCATGCAATTTCTCCTTTTATCCTTAGATTTTTTTGGCTGCCGAAGAAACAGCTTCAAAGATGAAGGGATAAGTCCCGCAACGACAGATATTGCCCGATAGTCCTTTTTGAATTTCATCTTGGGTTGGATTCGGATTTTTGTCTAAAAGAGCTTTCGAAGCAATGATGAAACCTGGGGTACAGAAACCACACATTAGGGCATCATGTTCAACAAAAGCAGATTGAATTGGGTGCAATTCACCCGCATCAGCCAATCCTTCGACAGTCGTAATAGCTTTACCTTCGGCTTCGATAGCTAGCATCATACAGGAGTAAACCGACTTTCCATCAATCATAACTGTACAGCCACCACAAGCTCCTTGGTCGCAAATTTCTTTGGCTCCCGTTAGGTCGAGACGCTGACCCTTGGTGTCGTTACCGTCCCTCAAAACTGTCAATAAAGTGGTACGAGATTCAACCGATACCTTATACATTTTTTGGTTAATGTTTAATGTTATGGTACCTTCGGTAATCCCATCACTATTCCGGTGTGAATCCGCAGTGGCTAACTGCATCGGATCCATGGAAGCAGCCACTGCCCCCGTACTGAGTCCTTTCAGGAAATTTCGGCGAGATAGTCCAGAATCGGCTGTGTCCTGTGGTGAATTTTTGTTTGTGGCATCTGATTTATTCTGTTTTTGTTTTGACAATCTGTCTTTTCTTTTGGCCATTGATTATCCTTTTTAGTTAAGCACATTTTTCTTGCTTTATTGTTGTGGTTATATTTGAATTGGTGAAAGTAAGATTAAAATTACTTTCACTGGACAGCAGAAAAGTGAATTAGTCTCAAACAAATCTACAATATCAATAATCATTCCCATTGTCAAGATGATGCTAACCTTTGACAAAGTATGTGTTCAAGGTTATGATTCCATTGATACAAGTGGAATTCTGTTATGTCAGTCAGTATAGATTTGAATGTCTAATTTATTGATAATTTTGAACATCGAAGAAGTTCATTTTCGGCCAATTGATACTAGACTGTGAGCCGTTATGTCTTTACCAATAAGGCTTAGAGGAACTAATTTACGTTTTTTGTCTTAGAGGGAAAAATCCATTAGCAAGTAAAAGTAGGGAAAAATATAATGCGTTATCCTATAAAAATTTTGGCAATTGGTGCTGGTGGTTTACAACGAGCCTTAACTCATGAATTTGTCGATTATCTGAATAAAAACAACCTTTATTCCGGAGGAATTTACGTGGGGCAGCCACGTGGAGCAGAGAAAGCAATAGCATTCAACCAACAAGACGGAGCTTACCATTTGGTAATATTTGATCTGAATGGAGTCATTGAGATCAAGAAAGTCGAAAGCGTAGTCGGTGCAACAACACTTTCGACTGAGGCAGGAAGAGAGTTGTTTCTGAAACAGACAATAAATCCACTTGACCTGATTCTTGTTGGTGTAACAGAAGCTGGTGTTGTAAAGGGTGAGATTGCTATGGACGTTTTGCACCAAACGCTCATTCGTTATCACAGTTACCATGAAACTAATAGTTCAATTGCTGTCATTAATACCGATAATATTCGTCATAACGGCCACGTTCTACGAAATATGATGATTCATGACTATAAGGCTCCAACAACTGATTTTACTCATTGGCTAGAAAATCAAGTTGATTTTATGGACCAAATGGGGGATCGGATCGTACCACAATCTTCTGCGGTTCCCCCCCAGATCGAAGAAACTGCTACTGAGCAAATCGACCAACAGGACGAGCTTATCACTTACACTGAATCATTACCGATCGTATCTTTAGTTTTGCGAGATGCTAATAAGCGTTTGCGTGTACCATTTGATGAACTTGAAGAATTCGGTGTGATTGTTAGTTCTGAACCAATTGACCCTTTTCACGACTGGAAATTACTGTTAGTAAATTCGGTCCATGTGCCAGGTATTACCCACAAGGCATTTTTATCTGGTATTGAAACGGTTAACGAAGCCGCAAATCATCCCCAGTTCGGTCCCCACTTGGAGTTGTTAATGACTGGATATGCTGAGTTAGTATCCCAAGACATTCCAATTCCGGGAAAATCAGCATTAAACTATACAATGGATTTCGTGCGTCGAATTCGACAAATAGAGGATAATAATGCTCGTATCAACGTTAATGAAACGGTCAAATTGAGGGAGCGAGCGGCAGATATCGCCAACTCACCTAATTACGCCACAACCACTCGAGAATTTCAGTCAGCCTTTGCCTATTCGTTTGCTACAGTCTTACGCTTTTTAACACCAGTCACCAAAAAAGGGGATACCTACGTCGGAAAGACCGATATGGGAGAACCTTATCATATTGCTGATCCTAATCGACGAATTCAAGATATTTTGTTAGGAGCTTTTGGGCGGAACGATGCCAAGCAAAGACTAAGGCTGATTTTATCTGACATCGACCTATGGTCGGCGCCAGGTGCCACCTCAACAGTCGATTTGAACCAAAACCGATGTTTTGCTGATCAGCTGATTCTATTCTACCATCAGTTGATCAATGGCGAGACTTGTCTTGAACTATTAACTAAATTGGTTTAGTTAGCTTATCCTCTGAATACTTGCCTCAGTTTTGGGTAGGATAGCTTGAAATTTCTAATCCTGAAAAAAAGTATAGCCGAAAAATGCGCACATTAGATTGCATCCCAACTTAAGCCACCAAATCAGGTCGCATTACTATCTCAAATAAAATCTTCCTGATAAAAGCCCCCCGTTTCTCACAAAGAATCTCTAAAAGGCAAAGTGACAAGTTCAAAAAATCGCTACCCGCGCATAAATTGTTACTTTACCCGAGTGGTGAAAATGTAGGCCCGCATACTTTCGCTATTCTAATCTGATGTTTGTTTAACAATCCAGTCAATTACAGTCTCGGCCATCTGTAGTTGTGCTGAACCGCTAAATACGTGGTCAGCCCCGTCGAGTACAACTAACTTCTTAGGACTATTACCATTATCAAAAACAGCTTCTGAATCCTCTATTAGTACTACATCATCTTCCGTCCCATGTACCAACAACCAAGGAATTTCAATCTGAACGGCTAGGTGTTCCAATGTATCTATGGAACAAAGATCGTCCATATAAGCTTGAGATAAAGGGCAAGTAGGTTCGTCCCACATAAAGCCTTGATCTGGTATTTCTTGACCGAATTCAGTTTGGGCGAATTTCTTGGTACGCACCATACCGGCTAACGACACCAGCAACTGAATTCGAGTGTCTTGACGAGCTCTTAATACACCCACAGCACCGCCCATACTATGCCCAACATAGCAAATTTTTCGACCATTGAATTTATCCAAAACTGATCCTAAATCTTCCACTTCTTTAGTAATTGTAGCTGAAACAAAATCGCCTCCGGAGTTGCCATTACCGGCAAAAGAAAACCTGAGATTGCTGATTCTAGCTTGATCTAGTGCTTTCGCCAAAGCAACGAGAAAAGGCCGATCTTTGTTGCCAGTAACTCCGTGCCCAATGACAGCAAGACAAGGTGAGTCGGAATGTTCAGATAATGTGTAGTCTAACTTTTCACCCAATTGGTTGTGAATTTTCACGTTCCTATGATCCTCCTCAAAATTAAATAATTATTGTTAGTTTATAATGCTTAATCATTTTCTCGAATCGTCAATTTTTGATTGGCTTTGACGTTTTTTAATATAGTTGGTTGGCGTTTTTGGCTTGAAATAGATGGAGGCCAATCGACTGTTAATTGGTCAATCATTTTACTAGTTCCTAAACCAAAAATCAGGGACAATTCACTTTGCGAGCAATAGCTCGCACCCGAGCGCAGAGTTTTTGTCTGTTGTCCCTCAGTCGTTTTGACAGAAACTTTGGCACCAATCCCGTTTCGATTGGTTTGGTAACCGATCAGTTTCACCTTAATCCATGAACGATTGGCAGGTGTCTTTGTATTAATAATAGTGTCGTTACGATATAAGTAGGCCGGTCCTTCACAAGTTGTGACTAGTAAATCCCAATCACCGTCGTTATCAATATCGCCGTAAGCTGCACCGCGACTTACAATCGGTTTTTGTAAATCTTTACCAGTATCAGTTACAACGTCTAAAAAAGAACCATTGCCAATATTTCGGAATAAATGTGGACGCTGAGCATAAGTTACCTCGCTTTGTACAGTATTAATTTCGTCTTCTAAATGGCCGTTGGCCGCGAAAATGTCGAGTTGCCCATCTAGATCAAAGTCGAAGAAAAAACAACCAAAAGTTAAAGTCAGCAAACTACTACTACCGATATTGGCAACTGGTGCATCGTCGATAAAAAATCCGCCTTCATTGTGATAAAGATTAATCATTTCGTTGGAGAAGTTGCCAACGACCAAACCTTCACGACCAGACCCGTCGTAGTCGCCAGCATCAACACCCATTGCACCGGTAGCTTTACCATCTTCACTGAAGGCTACACCATAGATCATCCCCTGTTCAATGAACGTGCCATCCCGATTATTTTGGTAAAGCTTATTCGGTTGAGTATCGTTGGCTTCAAAAATATCAGGCCAACCGTCTGCGTTGCAATCAAAAATGCATACTCCAAGAGACTTGCTAACCTTATCCTCGATACGAGAAATTCGACTAATATCAGAAAAAGTGCCGTCTCCTCGGTTCCGAAATAGCTTGCTCGATTGACCGTCATATGATTCTGGCGTGCAGTAGGATTTATGCGTTCCATCGAGTGTACAGAAGAGATCTGCCTCAATTGACCAATCCACATAGTTAGCCACAAAAAGGTCGAGGTCACCATTACCATCGTAGTCGAACCACGCACAGCTGGTACCAAAACTGGGATTTTTGATGCCTGCGGCTTCCGTTTGATCAATGAATGTACCATCTCCTTGATTTTGGAACAGCCGGTCGTCTTGTAAACAACTCAGGTAAAAGTCATCGTCGCCATCATTGTCATAATCTGCCACTGCCAAACCTAAACCGTAATGTGGCTGATCCAATCTAGCTGCAGAAGTTTGATCTGAAAATTGTGGAATACCATTGCCATCTGGATCTCCATCGTTTCGATAAAGAGCCATGATTTGACGACGATTGGTTGCATGATTAGGCCAATCTTTTCCGTTAACCAACAAAATATCTTGCCGTCCATCGTTATTATAGTCGATAAAAGCACAACCCGGTCCCATTGTTTCTGGTAAATATTTTTGACCAAAAGAACCACTATTATGTTGAAAGGTAATGCCTGAGAGTTCTGTAATATTTGTAAATTTAGGCACTTCTTGGCCCGTAACGGCCTTAACCAAAACAATTTTCAGTACAAACAAGATTAATACTATCTTTCCGAAAAATTGCAATATTTTTGATAGGCAAGGATATCTGAAATAGCTCAGTTTAATCATATTTTATGCGCTGACTTCTTTTTGGCGTCGGAGATCACTTTGTCGGCCGGAAAAACGTTTAACTAATTCGTCTACCGTTACACCAATTAAAATCACAAAGCCGATAACGGTAAATTCGGACTCAGTTTTTACATTCAAGAATATGACAGCATTACGGATGACCTCCAGCATGGCTGCACCACAAATTACTCCCACAATCGCACCTTCTCCTCCTCGAAGGCTACATCCGCCTAAAACAGCACCGGCAATAGCATACAGCTCATAAAAATTACCAAAAGTGGACGGTTGAACCGAATTTTGCTCCAAAGCGAATAGAATACCACCGATACCAGCTAACAAAGAACAGATAATATAAGCAACAATGACCATTCGATCTGTATTAATACCGCTATAGCGAGCGGCATTTTCATTTCGACCCAGAGCCAATAGATAACGGCCATAAATGGTGCAATTCAGAAATACGGCGGTGATAATACCAACAACGATCAAGTTCATAAATGGCATTGGTATAAATCCAAAGACTTTAAATTTAACCAATTGACGCAAACTGCCAAAACCATTACCGAAACCTTGATTCATTTCACCCGTCATATAACGAGCTACACCACGATAAATAAATAAACCACACAAAGTAACAATGAATGGTTGTAGCCTTAATTTTGTAATTAGCAGTCCGTGAATCAGACCAATCGACATGGCTAGTAGAAGAACAATAGCAAAGCCAGCAACAATCGGTATACCTTTTTCTACCAACAAAAGGGGAAATAAAGCACCCGTCAAACCAATCAGGGAACCAATTGATAAATCGATACCACCCGTGATAATCACAAAACAGACACCGATGGCAAGAATGCCGAATAAACCAGTCCACTTCGCCATATTATAGACATTTCCACCATCGAAAAAATATGATTTTTTACTGAAGAACCTAGATTCTAATAATCCAGTAAGTAAAAAAATAGCAATCAGAAGGATAAGTATACCGAGCGTCTTTCGCATAATTCGACCTTTAGTTAAATATTGGCATTCATGGGTCAAACACTGATATTTAGCGCTTGATGATCAGCTTCAATCCACTTTTCCCACTGAGATTGATCCGGTAGTAAAAAACCTGAATTACAGCGACCTGGCATTTCTGGATCATCCCCTAAAAGACGCATGTGGCGATAATCATTCTGTTTTCGAGCGGTTGTTAGTAATTGTTGGGTCAAGGGACCATTATGGTTATCAGTAGGCTTGAGCCAGCTCGAATTGTAATAAATACTGAAAAAATAGCGTAGTTGGCCAGAAGTGTTGGGTGAGCCGGAATGAACCAATCCATTATGCGTAACCACCACATCACCCGCTTTCATATAGATTAGGGTTTCCTGATTGTGTGGCTGACGACGAGCGTCGCCTTCTTCAATCGTAATAGGTTGACGATGAGAACCGACGATTACCCTCAACGGCCCAAAATCATCGGTTAAATCTTGTAAATAGCTGATTGCATTAACCGCCAACGGTGTTGTGTAGATATCTTTGTGTGGCAGATGTGCCCAACGATCTCGGTGCCAACCAGATACACATCCTGCGGCTTCCTTTTTAGATACCGAAGGAAATGCGGCCAAGGTTAAGTTATCCAGCTGGATAAAAGGTCCCATCACTTGTTGCAGAAAATCAAGCAGAGTTGGATGACTGACTGCTGGCCACATCAGTTTGGGGGCATATTCCAACATATTCCCAAACCATGTTCGTTGATCATAGTCCTTCATTAATTCAGTATGTTTTTTCCGCCATTCTTGTATTTGATTTTCAGCAAATAAGCGAGGGAAAACGGTAAACCCATTCTCTTTATATTCTGCCAAATGGTCAGAAATCTTTTTCATTTTAGTTTTCTGTATAGGATTCTAATATACAATCAAGGATCACCATTTTGACAGCCAATCTTCAAACGAAGTGATAGGTTGAGTTTGGCTAGCGATTACCCATTTAAAATTTGGGTCTTTCCAATAGACATTGCCACCATCATCACCGTCTCGCAAATAACGAATGTCAATGGCCCAGCGGATACTTTTGCTATTAGTGTGAGCGGTTGATCGGTGCAAAGTCAAATTATGAAATATTAGTGCATCACCGAGTTCCATGGGACAGGTGACGACTCTATTCTTGTCAATAAATCGATCCATCACTTCTAAAAACTGACCTTCACGTGCTTCGGTATGGTGATCTAACAAACCCATCCGGTGTGAACCCGCTACTAATTGCAAACAACCGTTGGTTGAATCAACGGGTACTAAGGGAATCCAAGCCGTTGGGATCAACGCAGTTTCGCTCTCAGCACCAAAATAACCGCTGTCTTGATGCCATGGTACAATCGTTATCTGCTGATTGGGCAGTTTAGGACGAGCATTAAAAACTGGATGACCAATGACATCAGTACCGGTAATTTGACTAATAGCGGATACTAGTGGTTGAGCTCGGTGCAAATCATAAATCGACGGACCTATTACTTGCTGGCGCCAAGATCGACCGAACCGATTAGCATAATTTCCCGCAACGACATGTAATCGTTCCTCAAAAGGTAGATCTGAACCGTCATGCTGAATTAGTCCTTCTGCTTGTAATTCGCTGATGATGTTATCTACCATTAGAGCGAATTGTTGTCTGACGGCTTCGATCAATGCAAGCGGAATGGCTTTTTTCAGCAGAAGATAGCCATCTGTCTGCCACTGTATAATCTGTTGATCGCATAAATATAATTTCTGTTTCAACATCGGTTACATTCTCACATTATTGATAAAATGTCTTTTTTAGGCTTAAATTAGAAATTAGAAAAAAATACCAGCCTGAACGCTACCTATTGTTATTGGTAACGTGGGCTGGTATTGGCTAAACTAAAAGATTAGACCGCTTATGGTTATTGGATTTTCAATCGGCCCCACGTTGTAGTCAATTTGGCAGTTGGTTGAACGGCCATGAACTTCTCTTCTCCGGCCTCCATGCTAAACTGAATCTCTTTTTCGGATAAGGCCCGATTCCACATCCGAACTTCGTCCACGATGCCGGGCCATGCTTCACCATTCCAAGTTCCAATTTGAACTACATCAGGTGAGCCTGCAGGCGCAACTGGGTTACCAGATTTTTCCTCATAAGTGACTTTCCCGTCTACATAAATCTTAACCATACCTTTATCATCGTCAGTATGAGTATAGGCTAAGTAGTACCATGTACCGGTTTTGAGTTTAGTCTTGTTATCATTTATATCTTTGAATCCACCGCCTTTGTCATTAGTCCAAACTTTTATTCCATTACCAGGATTCATTCCGTAACCAAAACCAATGTTACGGCCACCTCCCGACCGAGTACCGAAAACAATGGCGTGAGCACTAGGCAACTTATCTAATTGAACCCAAGCTGCTTGAGTGATTGCACCTTCAATGTGGAAGGCTTTGTTATCTTCCACAACTACCTTCTCTTGAGCTGCCTTAAATTGTAAAGCTTTGCCAAATTTCCCATCAACCCACTTTGCACCTTTCAATTCGCCTATGGCTTTGGTTTCAGATAAGTCTTTGATCTTGTTGCCCTTACCTTCATCTAGTGGCATATATAAGACCAGACCATCTGTAATTTCAGCCGTTTGCCCTAAAAACGGTAAAAATAAGACTAATATCAACACAATCGCAAGTCTTTTCATATATTCATTCTCCTAAACAGTATGTCAATTCGCAAAATGTGGAAAGTCTACCACTTCTCTTTAAGCTTGTCTACGAATTTGTTATTAGTAAAGATTGACCGTTGTAATAGGTATTCTTTAGGATTTGATTTTTGTATTGGGTAAATTCAAAAAATTACCCTTAAACTGTTGGGTTCATAGATTCCCTTCCACATCTATGTCGAGTTATGAATAATTTGAGATTTAGAGGAACCTTTTACAAGTGTTTTTAGGAAGTGCAAGTATAAGGACTTCAGGTAAACCTAAGGTTTTGTACTTTTAGGCTTGATATTCACTTTTTTCTTCACAACGGGTTTCAAATCGAGATAAACTTATTAACTATATTTGATTGAAAGTTCATCAGAAATAATAAGAAATCCTTGTTATCTTCGTTTTTAACTGACGCCCAGGTTCTGAAACAGGTAAAGTCCATCTTTTCCCGGCGCAACTATGTCTATTAGTCCGTTATTGTTGATGTCAACTGCGTGAAAGTAAATGCCACAGCCAGAACCAGTTCCAACCGGACCATAATCAATCACCTGTTTGGAAAAGGATTCGCCATTCCACTTAAAATAGTAGATGCCAAGATCGTCATTGCCGCCCGGGTCATTGCCACAGTGGGCCCTATACCGCTTACCAGTTACTAGTTCACACTCACCATCACCGTCGATATCAATCCATTGGATATCGTGATATTGAGAATTGTAAGGGTCAATAGAATGTTTCACCCACGTTCGTTCGCCACTGGCACTGACCTGTTGTTCCCACCAGTCCAAACCATAAGGATGAGCTTGACCAACAATTAGGTCATTAAGGCCGTCGCCGTTCACATCTACCACCAAAATCGGTACACTAGCTGAACCAAGATCGAAGTCAGCGTGAAATATCCACTCTCCATTGTAGGTGTCTTCTGGAGCTTCTAGCCAACCACTATTGAGTATAAAATCGCCACGACCGTTACCGTTAATATCCCCGAAACCAAGACCATGTCCTTGGCTATTGTCATAAATTTGGTGCGCCAAAAATTCACCGCATCCTTGCCCATTTTCATCAGTAACTAGCTTATAGACCACCAGAGGGGTTGGTGGGGTGTTCGGTACGATCTCGAGCTGGCCATCGCCGTCAACATCCCAAGCTCTAGTGGTTTCAACATTGCCACATTCAGCAATAATATGTTGAGTCCACTCTTGGCTGAGATCACTTGGATTTTCCACCCAACGGATATGGCAACCAAACCAACCGCCGGTAACAAAATCTGTGCGACCGTTACCGTTGACATCCAACGGAATGGTAGAGAAATCGTCGTAGTATTCGCCATCTGGCATAACATCGCATACTTTATAACGCTTTTTAAATTCAGGACCTTTGTACCACCAGCCTCCAGATACAATATCTAAGATCCCATCACCATCAACGTCAAAAGCCGCTGCTGTTTCGTAGGTTTCTTCTGAAATTAGCCTTTTTTTGAATTTAACTGGCATTGTAGCCTCCGTAGAACTAAGATTTGTTCTCTGTTGACGCTCCAATTATACATTTTTCCTTTAGTAATGTCTCTTCTCATCATGATTGACCGTATTTATTGGCAAAAATCGCGGTACCTGGAGGATTTAAGCAAACATTTAATTATCATGATAAGATGTTATGTCCATTCTGTAATATGACTTAGCAACTTCCTATGAAGATCTCTTTGAGATTTGTTTTCATATAAAAACAAATCTAGATCGCTGAAAAAGCAATATAAAAAGGTCGGACTTAGGTTAAGAGTGTTATAAACTCTCATTACAGGGATGAATCAATTATATATCCATTTGCTAAATCCCAATCATATACAGTGGCAGAATGGTTGATGAGGTGCTGCTCGATCATGTACCGAGAATTAGCATCTTTTGCCAGAAGCATCAAGAAACCACCTCCACCAGCGCCGGCAATATTCCATCCAAGGCAATGACTGGGATTAATTAGCCGATTGATAAGTGGATTGGTGGTTTTTGGGTTCAGCACTTTCTTACTTTCAAAGTAATCTGCTAAAAGTCGGCCAAATTCCTCCAAATTATCATTTTGAATTGTTGCAGCCATTTGGTAGGCGGAAGTACGCAGGTTAGTCAATGTTTCAACCAGATCAGCCCGCCGAGAAAGCCAGTCGGCAACGACCAAGTCCAAAATGTTTTTAGCGACTCTTTGTTTGCCAGTATAGGCTAGAACCATTCGTTCTTTCAGCATTTGATGAAATGAGTCGGAGAGTGAGAGTTGTTGCACTGAAAAGAGTTGAGGCATACCTGCCTCGGTAGTTGTCAGCTTGATGCCACCGACAATTCCACCCACTTGATCTTGCCAACCGCCACCCGATCCTAATAGTTGTTCAACATATAGCACTTGATTAAATAATTGTTCTTGGCTCCATTGATATCTTGTCAATTCCCAAGTTGCTATTATTAAACCAGCAGCCAAAATACTGCTAGTGCCAAGACCTGATCCCATTGGCACGTTACAATCGGTGATAATCTCTAAACCGACTGTGTTCAGAAGATTTAAAACCGACAACATATCCCCAGCTAGTAAAGTCGCATGTGGTAAAGCTAATGGATCACCGATTTTTGGTTTATTACGGAGTTGTTCAAAATCCCTGATTTCGATCTGCTGTTTTTGGTCTATTGAATGAAATTTTACCACTCGTTCATTTAACCATCTGGCTTGTACCCGAATTGGATAATTTCCATTCAACAAAAGGGCCATGTTGACCACCGATCCACCTCGCTCCAAACTATAAGGTGGCGTATCGGTCCAACCACCAGCTAAATCCATGCGAACTGGCAATTGAATATTCACAATTTTGTCACTAGAAAATTGAATTTTCTCAGATAGACGATGGCTCTGACTTAAAACGATGCTTCGTTGGACCGATTGACCTATTGCTTCTAAGGCTAATTTTAGATGTTCTTTTTTTAATATTTCGTCCCCCATCTTATCAGCCACAACAGAAATTATCTTGT
>CAYVHK010000053.1:0-6224 GCA_964451145.1 uncultured bacterium
GAACTAATGAAGTGAAAGCAATCAAAAACGAATGTCCTTCAGTCAAAAGTGTTGCAGGTTGGTCTTTTATTGCAGAAGGCGGTTTGGACGTCGGTCGTGGTGATAGAATCAAGCCAATGGCCATTGTCGGAGTGACTCCTGAATTGTCTCAAGTTTTCCAAATAAGTATTAGTTCCGGGCGTTTCATTCGTCAGGATGACCTAGATCAGTCAGCACGTGTATGTGTTTTAGGTGATGAAGCTAAAAAAGATTTATTCGGCAATCAAAATCCAGTTGGTCAGGAAATTACTGTTTATTTACCATCTTATTGGGCAGGTTGGCTAGAAGTTGAAAGTGCTCCTTTGCCAATACGTTTGAAGGTAATCGGTCTGATGGAAGAAAAAGGAACTATGTATACAAAGCAAATGGGTTGGCATATTGATAAATTAATAATGATCCCCGTAACTACTTTGAATACTTATTTTGGTGAAAAATTACATCAAAATTTAGAACTATATATGCATTCGTTTCAACCGGATTTAGTAAATCAAGCCCAAGCAGAGATGCAGTTAATCCTACAGCGTAGATTTGGCTATCAAAATCTAAAGTATTTTGAATTTGGTAGTGCGAAACAAGAACTAGATAGAATGGGTAAAGTCAGTCTAATTATTCAGCTAGTATTCGGTTTTGCTGCTGGTATTTCTTTATTAGTAGGAGGTATCGATACTATGAATATTATGTTAGTTTCAGTTACACAACGGACACAGGAAATCGGTTTACGCAAGGCAGTTGGAGCGACAAGTCATGACATTATAATCCAGTTTATTTTAGAGTCAGTCTTGCTCTGCTTAGTTGGTGGTATTATCGGCACTTTAATGGCTGGTGTTATTTCATTACTTGCTAGTTGGGGAATTAGTACCTTTTTGGTCCAAGATTCCTCTTGGCCATCGGCCATTTCCTTTTAAACGGTAATAATCGCATTTTCAGTTTCGACCTTAGTAGGCATCTGTGCAGGTTTTTATCCAGCTAATCGGGCTGCTCAATTTGAGCCAACCGAAGCTATGCGGTTTGAATAATCTGTGAAATGTTACTAATTGAGAATATTTTAATTTGTTGGCGAATTTTTCGAGCGAACAAACTTCGTACTATTCTGACTATTTTTGGCATAATGGTTGGTGTTGCCGGTGTCGTAGCAATGATGTCTTAGGCAACTGGGGCAAAAAAATTATTAGATACAGAAATAAATCGAACTGGTAGTACATTTGAGGTCCATCGACCAAGATGGATACAAAACCCTAAAAACGGTCAATGGGGACCTAACAAAAGTCTAGCTAGATTTACTATCGAAGATCTGAAGTTTATTCGGCACCGATGCTCATCAGTTCAATCGGTAATTCCTAACGAAGATTGGGGAATGAATAATATGCAGACAAAGGGTAAACAGAAGCAGGTTGGGCTGAGTTTAGCGACAACTGAAACACCTCAAGTTATTGGAATTCGACCTCAGATCGGTCGATTTTTCTCAGATTCCGACATTAACTTTTGGAGCAAAGTTTGTGTCATTGGGTACAAAGTTTTTAACGATTTGTTTAGTCAATTGAATCCTCTCGGGCAGGAAATGAAAATTGGCAACCACCGCTACACAGTAGTAGATGTGATGGCTAAACAAGGTAAGGGTATAGGATCTAGTGGTAGCAGAGATAATCAAGTGTTTTACAGCCCAAAAATACAACCAAGGTAATAATTGGATTAAGACCTTAACGGTACAAGCCAAAACACCAGCTTTAGTCGAACAAGCTATCGAAGAAGTTAAAATTGTCATTCATTGGCGGCACGGAGAAGAGCCATTCTATCGTATTTCGTCTGTGAAGGAGCAACTCGACTTTTATAAACGAGTGATCTCCATTTTTGAACTGCTAGTTTTACTGATATCGTCCGTAGCGTTAGTAGTAGGTGGAATTGGCATTCTTAACATTATGATGGTCTCAGTTTTTGAACGTGTACCAGAAATCGGTCTACGTAAATCACTAGGAGCTAAAGATTATCAGATTCGTTTACAATTTTTGACTGAATCCATCCTGATATGCTTGATTACCAGTGGTTTAGGACTTTTGATCGGCTCAGGAGTTGGTCAAGTTGTGGCTTGGGGAGCCACGCGTTTGTCTAGTGATTATTTTGGGTTAGAGTGGCCGTCAATATTGACATGGCAATCGATTGCAGTTGCTTTCGTAACCGGAACCAGCATTGGTGTTTCATTTGGTTATTACCCTGCCAGCCAAGCAGCCAAAATAGCTCCTATCGAAGCTTTACGTAACAGTTAGATTAGCTAACCAACTAATTCAATTAGTTATTGCAAAATTGAAGAGATTATTCTAAACTGCGAGGGCCTTTATAATTGGTATATGGTTCAGTTGAGCCACCCAAGATCAAACAAAGAACTCAATTTTGGAGAGCAAGTTATGGAGTTGACTCAAACACAACTAAATTTTTTTGATGCTTTTGGTTATTTGGTAATACCAAAACTTTTTTCTTCCAAGGAAGTTGATCAAATCATTAGTGGTTTTGAATGGTCGATCCAAAAACATGGCAGCGGAGAGGAGCACGACGGAAGTAACCGGACGATGTTTGGTGGGCCGATTGAACACCGGTCAGATATGTGTGCTATCCTCGATCATCCTTCAATTCAAGGATTGATCGGGGGGATCTTAGGAACTGATTTTAACTATTGTGGTGGAGATGGAAATTACTACACAGGGGACACTCATTGGCATCCAGATGGTAATTGGGGCCAGCTATTCGCTACAAAAATAGCCTTTTACCTAGATGAATTGACAGTAGAAACTGGTGCTATTCGTCTAATTCCAGGTAGTCATCGGCCAGACCACTTTATTCGGCAACAGCAAATTGATGTCAATGATTCCATGAACTCATTCGGTGTTCCACCAGTGGATTTTCCGGGTAGTATTGCTATCGAAAGCGAGCCCGGCGATATTGTGATCTTTAATCATGATCTCTATCATGCCTCTTACGGTGGTGGTAAACGTCGACGGATGTTTACTATGAATTGTACTCGTCATGTTAGAACTGATGAAGATTTAGAAACACTTCGTCAGTACATAAGTGTTCATTCGCCCGGTGGATATAACATAAAAACTGGAGCTGGTATGTTTTATCCAACCATGATCGATACTGGGGACAAAAAACGAATGAAACATCTTTGGCAACCAATCCAAATACACGATCAGCTATTTCCGCACTTAGCAAGAAAATAAATTTAGCTCAAAATTGATCAGAGAGCGGCAAAAAGTAATAAGGAGTCTGTAATGGCAAAAATCACCTTGTTTCAAGGGTATGAGGGAGAACCTCCATTCCCTAAACCGAAGGACAAAGTTTTACCAAATATTGTGACGGCTCAAGATGGCGTGCCAGTCAAATACCCTGACTGTGAAGGTCTAGGGGTTCGGATTGTACATCCAGCTAACCCAAATGCGCCTGCTGAAAATTTAGGGTTGGTGATGTTCTATATACCACCTCATGTTTTATTAGAACCTAGTGGCCATCATACCGAGGAATGTTACGTAATTTTGAAAGGGGAAGGAACCATGACACTAGCTGGGAAGCAAGTACCAGTGAAAGCAGGTATGTTCATCCATCTACCACCTTGGTGTGAACATGGGATTGAAAATACCGGCAATGAGACTATGGAAGTCCTGATCTGTACTTCACCACCTAATCCTTAGATCACTGACGTTATGCAAGTTGACTTAAAAGGAAAAGTAGCAATGATAACCGGTGCTGCAAAAGGCATCGGTAAGGCTATTGCCCACAAACTGGCCCAAAACTCAGCTACAGTAATTTTGACTGATATTGACTATGAAATGCTTCAACAAACAGCTGAAGAGGCAAGTCGTCAGTTCTCGTCGACTTGTCAACCGTTGCAAATGGATGTAAGGCAACCAAAACAAATTGAGCTTAGCATTGACCGTATTTTGACTGATTTTGGCAGACTTGATATTTTGGTAAACAACGCTGGAGTGAATACGTTAGACCATCGGGTCAATATTGACCAATTCCCACAGGACGAGTGGCAACGAATACTAGATGTTGATTTGACTGGTTTGTTTAACGTTAGCCAATATGCTAGTCGTCCTATGATTAAACAAAAAGAAGGAAGAATCGTCAATATAGCTTCGGTCGCTGGGTTAGTTCCCCTAAGGTTGCAATGTGCTTTTACAGCCGCTAAAGCCGGAGTGATCAACCTAACTAAAACTATGGCAATAGAATTAGGTGCCAGTGGTATACTGGTCAATGGTGTAGCTCCAGGGTCAGTACTAACCGAAGGTACAAAAAAACTCTTTTATGAGCAAGATGCCAAATTCCATAAATCGCAACAAGAACTGCTAAATCATATTCCGCTCGGCCGTCCTGCCGAGACTGAGGAAATTGCTCATGCTGTTTTGTTTTTAGTCGCCCCAGAAAGTAGCTATATCAATGGGCATATTCTGGTTGTTGATGGTGGATGGACGGCCGGCTATTTGCGAGCATTTTAACTTGCTTATAGTATTCAAAAGGCTTGCGCGTTTAAAAGTGCTAAAAAATTGGTGTTAGTATTAACAATACGATTCCTATCAAACACTAATATTTTCAGGAAAAACATAGATTAATCTACTGGAGTTGTAATTTCTTTATTTTTTTGACAATTTTATGTTTGTTACTCGCTTTTATCAGTTTGACAAAACGATTTGAAGAGTGACTTGTTGTAAATCTTGATAATAAACTTACTCCTGCTATTTTTGCTTAAAAATTGTCAGGGGACCAGTGCAGCAAACGATCCGGTGGAAATAAGACCGAAAGAATGGGATAGTCTGACAAAATCGAGTCGCCCAATTCACCAAAAACTAATTGTAACACCTGAAACTGGTTGAACTCTAAGTTGATTGTTGGTTTACTGTCGGTAAGATAAATTTGACTATCGGCTATGGCCAGTATTGCCGAATCCAATTCGTAGGCGATTCGAATAATTCCACGCCATTGAGACCAACCGGATGCTGCTATCCTCCGTTTCATTTGAGGAATTAGTTTGGTCAACAGAGACCGAAAATTGGTGATTCGAAACATAAAATGGTTATCTTGACGAATGGACGAAGGCAAACTTAATCGTTCAAGTATTTGATGAATTTCTTTGCAATCGTTAAGTTGAACCTGTTCTTGTCCATCATCTAAACGATTTTGTAGAAAATGAGCCACTAGTTGATCTAAGGCTAATGTAGCCATTGGCAGATCTATTCTGGCCCCAATTTCCAGAAGATGTTTGTTTCCACCTTTCAAGTAAGCCAAAATCTGCCCTCCACTTTTTGCCAACCAAAACAAATCATCATCTTGACTTCGCCATTTGGGTTGATTCTGCCAGTAGGCCCGATTTCGAACGATAGTACCAGTTCGGTTTTGGTTGAACTGATCGTAAATAGTAATTAAATCCGGTAAATGTTCTTCTAAATTACACTGCTCGATTGACAAATTATCGATATCCACCTTTGGTGGTAGGTTGATGTTTTTCAAATTAATGTAATGGTATATAACCGGATAAGTGACCCAGCCAGCTTTTGCGTAGTGGTCATTAATTCCGGTAAAAAGTAAAGACAAATCGAAACCTGAATTAGTAAGGTAACCAACTGTGTCAGATAAAACTCCCGAAGAGTAACCTTTCCGTCTATGCGATGGGTGTGTACCAACACTACCCAACCCACCAATCTGTACAATACTAGAGCCAATCCGCATTGGTCGTTCAAAAATTACTACCACACTAACGGCTTGCCCTTCAAAAAAACAAGCGCGTGTATTGTCCAAATTGAACCAAGGATCAAATTTTACAATTCGGCTAAAAAAATGGTCATCAGAAAAACCACTTTCGATCCAATCAAAAGAACACATACTGCAATAGATTGTATCGTTGAGTTCGCTGATATTGAACGGGGATCGATATTCGATGGACATAAAATTGATTTAGGTGGAAACAGGTGTATCTGAGACTTGGGTTTTTATTCGATCTGACAACATTACTCCACCCCTTCCCCAGTGATTCATTGCAACATCCTCAATAATAACCATGGTTGATTCCGGATTGGCGTTGCAAATATTTACCATTGATTCTGTAATAGCTGCCACTAACTGATTTTTCTGTTCGCTAGTTCGTCCTTCAAGCATTTTGACATTGATAACAGGCATGTTAAATCTCCTATCTAAAA
>CAYVHK010000053.1:6324-18331 GCA_964451145.1 uncultured bacterium
GAATTATTTGTAATGTTAAAGCTTATCTGACTCATAAAACCTAACTTCAAAATCGACATTTTGAGAAAAATAGCATATAGTGAAATTATAATTTTATTAATCAAACTCAAAATTCAATTACACTTATCCTTCCTACCGTAACATTGATCCAAATACTCTGCTATTGTAGAATGAAAGAGTAAGATTCCGAGTCTATCATAAGAATCTCACAATACCAATCCTAGATCTAAAAAACAACAGCAATTTATAATAAGTGTTTTTTGTTTCGAAAGTACATCGAAACCTGAAATTTTGAACCGATTGAGAACAACAAAAACGACGATTAGCATCTATCTCAATCGACAGGGAAATGGTTCGATAATATGATTGCTTGACAAATTATCGGTATTTAGAGTTTCTACGTATCAATGGAACAACAATGGATTCAAAATAAAAAACTGAGATAACAAAAAACCTTCTCTAGTAAAATAAAAAAGAATCATGATAGTTGGAGTTACTAAAGTTCGAACTCACAAAAAATGCGACACAAGTCTGATTAAGAATAAGCAAACAAATTCAAATATTCAGTTAGCGAGAACACTAAATTGTCTTAAAAACTTTGATTGTTATCTGTTGAAGATGAGTCTAAATTTAGCGTATTATTGACAAACTATCTGTTGAATCAGTTGACAAATTATCATTCGTTCCCTATCACAAAGAGTTTACAGATCAACGTAAGCAATACAAAAAGCTAATTTTTTCTACTGTGAAAGTAATTCTGCCGAATTCTTACGTTCGTTGACTTCCTTACATAGCATAAGTATTTCGTAAGAGATATGACATTAAGCGTGGCCTCAAAGAGAAAGAATGCCTTACATGCCAGATTTTATTCTTGATGAATCTTTTACCGATTGATAAGTCTTTAACTATTGAGATCGTTAATTTAAGCAAACGGTTCGGTTCGCTCACAGCCGTTGACAATCTGAATTTACAGATTTCGTCAGGCGAGTTTTTCGGTTTTTTGGGGCCAAATGGAGCTGGAAAAACCACCACCCTCAATATGTTAACCACACTAATCAAGCCCACAGCCGGAAAAGTTAAGATTTGTGGCTTTGATCTTGAAACTCAATCAATGGAAATTAAACATCTCATTGGTTTAATGCCAGACAATCCGCAAATTTACCAATCACTTACAGGCCGTCAATTTATCTATTTCGTCGCGAGTTTGTACGGGCTTAAAAAAACAGATATTGAAGAACCAATGACATATTATCTTCGGCTTCTTGATATGCTATCGGTACTCGATGACCCAATCAAGTCGTATTCCTTTGGAATGCAAAAGAAAATTCTGTTAGTGTCCGTCTTAGTCCGACAACCAAAAGTGTTGTTTTTAGATGAACCGACTGCAGGCCTTGATCCAAAAAGTGCAAATACAGTTAAAAAAATTCTGCGCCAACATTGCCAAAAAGGACGAACTGTTTTTATGACTACTCATATTTTGCAGATGGTGGAGCAAGTTTGCGATCGTATTGGCATTATTCAACATGGAAAACTCGTTGCCATTGGCACTTTAGCCGAACTTAAGTCTTACACTAACGATATTAGCCTAGAAAATATCTTTCTACAATTTACAGAAGGAGCCAAATAGACTAATGTTTGGCTCAATCAGAGCACTTCTGATTGCTAATTTTTTAGCTTGGCGAAATTACCACTTTAATCAACCAATCGATTTCAATCGAACAATTACTCCCCCAATTTTTTTACTCATTACTACTTTCAGTCTTTACTGGATATCTGATTTATTTATCATTCAAAATTCAACCCACGACCTATCAATTATTCGCTATCGTATTGGTCTACTCATCACCATTGGTACAATGATTTTGGTTAAATTAACCATTGAGGGAACAATCCAGATATTTTATGAATCCCATGAAACATCCTTCCTATTCCACACACCAACAAACAGCTCGAGCATTTTCATTGCGAATCTGGTGACTTTAATCGGCCGCTATTTACCCAAAATGATTGTATGGCTAGTGCCTCCTTGGCTGGTTGTCGTCCGGCATTTTCATCTTTCTTGGTCTTTGTATTTTCTGGTTTTTCCAATCTGTTGTTGTTATTTATTGATAGTAGTTTCCCAGACAGTATTAGCGGTTCTGATTTTGATGCAAATTCCATCCTTGCAAATACAAAAATCTATTTGTCAACAATTAGCTTTTTGGTCAAAGAGTATCCTGAATCTTTTAACAATGTTGATTGGGATAATAACTGTTCTATTGATAACAGTTAGTCTACTTTCGTTTTCTGAAACTCGACCATTTCAGTGGATTGAGCAGTGGCAAAATCGAGCAATTACTTGGTTAATTCAGCCGGACGTATCATGGGGGCCTATTCAATGGATGTACCAAGTCTTTTTATCTTCCATGTTAGGAGGAGTTCAATCTGGTTTAGCGCGCTCCATCATGAAGCTACTGGCAGGAGCTTTTTTAATGCCTTTTTTAACCATCACTTTATCAAGCTGGCTTTATCGGTCCAGTTGGGAACGTCAACAGATAGCTCCAAGTTTCCGTAGTTCTAACGAATCGTTAACAGAAACTAGTTCGAAATCCAAAATCGGTATGTTTATCTGGCAATTTCCTTTGTCAGCTTCGATCTACAAAGATCTGTTGGTATTTATGGGACGGAAAGGGCGATGGCTGACTCTTCTATTGTTTTCAATAATTCAACTGGTCATGATTTATTCAGTTGTATTGTCTATTCAAAAGGCAACCGAAACTAATTACGCCATCTTTGGATTATTATCCCAGATCAATTTATACAGTGCAATCTTGACTTTTGGCTTAACCTTTTACGGATTCAAAGCAGATAAAGAAATGTGGTGGTTATTACAATTAAGCCCAAAGACAGCATTGGCTGCCTATATTAGCAAGTATTTATCTGCCATTCTGTTAGCCTTTGCCTATAGTGGCTTGTGGACAGTCTGTCTCCTTATGATGATCAATTGGTCAATTGCCGATTCTTTGCTAATTTTCTTAATCTCATTTTTATCACTGACCGCTATCATTTCCTTAAATACGGCAGTTGGTTGTCTCCCATGGGTCAATGATTATAGATCTGAAGATTCGCATCATTCGATTATTAGCCTTTTCACCATAGGTGTGGCCACATTGATCAATGTATTGTTTTTAATTACACCTTTTCTCATCTGGCAAATGACCATTGCCGAAGAAATTAACATAGGGAGTATTAAAGGTACTACTTTGCAAGCAGGTCTGATTTTTATTTTGATAGTAATAACAATGATAATGGTTAGTACCTCTATGTTAATTGGCCAATACAGTCTTAAGCGATCCTTATTCGTTTAAGTTTATGGCCTATTTAATTTTCGTCAAACTGTAAAGAGAAAGTTTTGAGAACTATCAATCAATCCGTTATAATGTACTCCTGTAATGGATATGGTGGCTGTGTCGATAATCACCTACCAAAAACAAGGAGTTCAAAATGGCAAAAGCAGCTCGTCAAAAAATCAAACTGGAAAGTACTGCTGGCACTGGTTATTTTTATGTAACAACCAAACCCACTCGATCGCAGGAAAAAATCGAAATTAAGAAATATGATCCTAAAGCTCGTAAACACGTTCTTTTCGTTGAGAAGCGGCTACGTTAGCATTAACTAGCTCTAACAAAACTGGGTATTTCAATGGCAAACAATTTACACTTTAGACGACGTGAGTCGGAAAAGCTTACCTACTCAGTTGCAGGTGTAATTAAAGTTCTGCAAACAACACAAGGAACTTTTATTGCCAGTCTAGTCTTGCTGACCTCCATCGTTGGTATGGTTGGCACAGAAATATTACAAAAAATTCTTAGCAACGATGATCAAGCAATGTTGATTATGTGTTTGGTTTGCTTGATTGGCATGGCCGTAGGGCTAGTTCGTAGGCCACAAATCCTTGCTTATTTGACCGCACGACGTATGGAAAAATTTGAGAAAAGAATGGAAGCACGCAGACTGGCAGAAAAAATACAAGATCAATAATGACCGAAAAACCGTTTCCTTCGCCTTTAACCTACGCTGATGCTGGTGTGTCACTCGCCAACAGCGATCGAGCTGTAGCAAGCATTAAAAATCTTGTTCGAAGCACCAATCGACCAGAAGTTTTGAGTGATATTGGCAGTTTTGGTGGTCTGTTTGCATTAGGTCAATACCAGCAACCTGTTTTAGTGTCCAGTACAGATGGTGTTGGTACTAAGTTGAAAGTGGCTTTTTTAGCTAATCGGCACGATACCGTTGGTTATGACTTGGTCGCTCATTGTGGAAATGATATTGTAGTTCAGGGTGCTGAACCTCTCTTTTTTCTGGATTATGTTGGAACTGGGTGTTTAGAATCAAATATTATTAAACTAATCATCAAAGGGTTAGTTCACGGATGTCGTCAGATTGGGGCAACTCTAATCGGTGGTGAAACGGCCGAAATGCCAGGTTTTTATAGCGAAGGCGAGTATGATTTGGTCGGTACTATTGTTGGTGTGGTCGAAAGAGACGAGATTATTACCGGAGATTCGATTCAGGAGGGCGACCACATCGTTGGATTGTCAGCTTTGGGTTTACATACCAATGGCTATTCTCTAGCCCGACGTATTCTATTCGACCGATGTGGATATAACGTTGACGATTATCTACCAGAATTACAAACTACCATCGGCGAAGAGCTGTTAAAGAATCATCAGAGCTATGTTCAAGTTATTCTTGATCTCAAATCTCGGTGCCGAATTAATGGTATTGCTCACATTACTGGTGGCGGACTGCCTGACAATGTGTTACGTATACTACCCAATAATTGTCGAGCAGTGATTAAAACTGCTAGTTGGCAAAAGCCCGCTATTTTCACCTATCTTCAAGAACGTGGTAATGTACTCATAGACGAGATGTATCGAGTTTTCAATATGGGTATCGGTTTGGTGATTATTGCACCTCCTTCTGATTCCAAGCTAATTTTGAGCTCTGTAGATAAATCAATTCTAATAGGTCAAATTAAAAATGGGCCCAAGGGAGTCGAACTTGTCTGAAATTGCGAACGACACAGGCATCTTAGACCACGATTTAGTACATCAATTAACCAATCTCTTTCAAGAATACGATTCATCAGTGATTGTTCCGGCTTTAAGCCAACAGACGGTAGATGACTTAGCGCTCTTTTTTCTAGTTCTTACTCGTCTTGATACCGAAGCCGCCCTAGATGAAAAGAGGGAGCTATTGCTAGTTGACAGAGCCGCGGAAATGTTCGCGATTTTTTCCTTGGATCAACAGTCTGTGATTGCTCAAAAAATTACTACTATTGACATCTTGCCAACCGACCAAGTCAAAAAAACGATCAATAATATAATCAACCAAGTTTTAGAGTTTTCCCAAAATATGGTTGTTTTTGGAGCTGGCACTAAAAATTTAGCTCGCCTATTATCAAAGATGGAACCACAAAAACAAGGACAGTTGGTAGAGTCATTGCGTAATAGCAACCCAGATTTAGCCACCAGTTTGAATCGACAAATTATGCCTTTCAATAGTCTAGGCATGTTAGATGACGAAACTATCCGTACACTAGTTAACTATCTGGATGTTAATACTATAGCTGTTGCTATTCACAACTTGTCCCCAGAGATTCAAAATCGCTTTATTAGTGTTATGGATGATGATGCCATCACTAAATTGGAAACAAAAATGAATTCCCTTGATTTTGCTGAAATTCAAGTTGCAACCTCGGCTCAACAGTCAATACTAGACCTAGTTCATCGTCTGTCAGCCAAAGGTGTTTTACAAATCCACCGTAGCACTGGTATTCCTGACGTTTAATCCCAAACAATCATTTTTAATTCTACCGTCTACAGGTTCCTGATGTGTCGATGGCAGAAAATTGTAATAGTTAGCTTATTATTGCTGATATGGCCGACAAGCTTTCTTTTACTGAATTTGGTTTTTCCATTGCCAAAGGAAAAGCTATTTCGTCCTTCCTCGCTCCGTTATTTGGATCGACATGGACAAACGGTGCGCGTTTTTCTTGCTTCTGATGATAGTTGGCATTTTCCGATTTCTACTTTGGATTCGATTTCACCTTCCCTGTATCAGGCAGTCTTGACCTATGAAGACCGCTGGTTTCATTGGCACTTCGGCTTTAATCCCATTTCACTCGGAAACGCGCTGATAGATAATTTAAAGGCCAATCGAATTGTGCGAGGTGGTTCAACTCTCACTATGCAATTGGCGAGGTTAATCGAACCCAAACAGCGTACTGTAGCTCATAAGTTAATCGAAATTTTCCGGGCTGTTCAAATTGAACTAGCCTTTTCAAAAGAGCAAATTCTAACCACTTACTTAAATTTAGCTCCTTATGGTGGTAATATCGTTGGTGTCTCTGCAGCTTCACAAATCTATTTTGGCAAATCATCAGACCGACTCAGTTTAGGCGAATCAGCACTCTTAGCTGCTCTGCCTAATTCGCCGACTTACCTTCGACCTGACCTACATCCTAATCGAGCCAGAAAAGCACGTAACAAAGTTTTACGACGTCTATTACTTGCCCGTAAAATTGACCTGTTAGATTATCAGGAAGCAATCAAAGAGCTAACGCCTCATGAACGTCATCCTTTGCCTTTTCAGGCTCCGCACCTAACACGTTTTCTGTACAGAAGTCAACGACATAAAACTAACCCACATATATATTCTGTTGAGTCAAATACAATTCATACTAGCCTTAATTTACGGGTTCAGAAATTGGTTCAGAATATTTTACAGCAACACTTAAATCGGCTTCAATCATACGACATTTCAAATGGAGCTGTGGTCGTTATGGACACAAAAAAACATCAAATTTTGTCTTGGGTTGGGTCGGGTAACTTTTTTGATCGACAGTATCAAGGACAGGTCGATGGAGTTTTATCTCTTCGTTCTCCTGGTTCTACTCTGAAACCATTTATTTATGCCTTGGCACTAAACAACGGAAAAATTACACCTGAAAGCTTGTTGGACGATGTACCAATGGATTATTCTGGCTACCGACCCGATAACTACGATGGACAGCACCGAGGCTACGTCACAGCTAAACAAGCTTTAGCTGAATCTTTGAATGTACCAGCAGTGCAACTTTACGCTAGCTTAAAAGCTGAGGGATTATACAATTTTTTAAAAAAAGCTGGCATTACCACATTAACTCAATCCAAAAGCTATTATGGATTACCATTGATTTTGGGTAGTGCCGAAGTAAATCTCCTAGAGCTAACTAATCTTTACTGTGGGTTAGCTAATTTTGGAGTCTTTTCCGCATATAAACTGACAACTGTTCCACATGTAGAAAATAGCACAGAACACTTATTGAACAAAGAGACGTGCTATATTTTGTCCGAAATGTTGGCGGAAGTCCGTAGACCCGACCTTCCTTCTAGCTATGAATCAGCGCAAAATTTACCGAAAGTGGCTTGGAAAACCGGTACTTCTTACGGTCATAGGGATGCTTGGAGCATCGGTTATACGCCCGAATTAACCATTGGAGTTTGGGTAGGTAATTTCGATGGTCATGGTGTCCCTACGTTGGTCGGATCTGAAGTAGCAGCTCCGATTCTGTTTGATTTATTCAGCACTTTGCAAAACCTAAAAAATTGGTTTCGTCAGCCTTATCAAGTCACTCGACGAACAGTTTGTGCATTAAGTGGGATGATCGAAACAGACTTTTGCCCTAGAATGAAAACAGATTTCTATATTGTTGGTCGATCCAATACAAAATCTTGCCAAATTCACCAAAAAATAATGATTGATCTAGATAGCGGTTTTCGACTTTGTTCACACTGTCGGCTTGGTCGACCATACACTTTTGAAGTTTTTGAGATTTGGCCATCATCTATTTCAACTTGGTTAAACAGCCAAGGCATCACATTAAGACAGCCCCCTCAACATCAGCCTAACTGCAAAGGTTTAGTTAGTGGTTTAGGGCCGATCATTCGTTCACCAACAAAAGATACACCTTACAAAATTCGGGCTGGCATTCCATTAGACTTTCAGAAAATTCTGCTTACAGCCTCAGTTTCCAGTCAAACCCAGAAAATTTACTGGTTTTTGAATGGACAATTAGTATCTAGTAATAAACCAATCGAAAAAGTATTTATTGTTCCAATAGTAGGTAAACACAAGCTCACCTGCATTGATGACGAAGGCCGTGCCAACAGTCAAACACTACATATCTTGGACTAATCATTAACATTAAGTTATTCTGGTATGCATCTAAAAAACATTTGGCCGATAGGAGAAGCAAAAACGAAAATGAAACGGATTCAAATGATACATTTTGTAATTTTGTTACTATTGACGGGTTTAATGTGTTGCCAACAGTTTTTCCAACCCCAGTCTTGGAGTCAAAATTATGCTCAACTGCCAGGCACGGCAGCTACTCATACCTCTATGGTCGATGGTAACTATGAAACCGCTGGCCAAGCCAAACAGGTAAACCAAGGTGGGTCAGACATAATAATTGTACTACCAACCCGAAGGTGGATTAGCAAAATCTATATTTTCAGCCAACAACTTAACGATCCCAAATTTAAAGGTAAAAAGTGCAATTTGTACATCAAGGATGGGGACAAATGGGATGAAGCTAAACTGTTTCCGATTCAGGGGTTCAGAACCGAAGTTCGGTTCCCAGCCTTAGAAGCCGATCAAATTCGGATTCAAGTACCCAATCGGCTCGGTTTTCGTCAAATGTCTCGTATGGTCAATAAACATGGCGATGTTCATAATCAGAAGTTTTACGACTCAATTCCACCAATGATCGAGGAAATCGAGATTTACGGTCCTGTAAGCACGGTTAAATGACTTCATTTCACAGTATGATGAATGGATGGAAAAAGTTAATTTAGATTCAATAGAGACAAAAAAGCAAAGAGCAGATCAACAAATCAAATATTCTTTGTGCCATCCAACAACTAATCTGCTTAACTCGAGGGTCGAATCATATGTTAAAATAACAGCAAAACAAGAATCAAAACCAAAGTAAAAAACAAAGCTTAGTATGACTTAAAAATCAATAATAGTGCATTGTCTTGCATTAGTTGATCTGTTGCTATATGGAAAGCGACAATTGGTTGCAATCTTTCGATTTGACAGATTTCACTACAAATGGGGGAATTTTTTCAACTTTTTCTGTTTCTGAAGGAATCGAATGCATGGGGTTGTCTGTCATCTGACTAATATCATCTATTCTAAAATGTAGCAAGTAGAATAATAACTTCTTGATGTAATCTATTGTCTTTTTAGACTAAGAAAAATCTAGGAGTTGTTGTCGAACAATTTTAGCCTAATCGCAATCCAAATTCCGGAGTAAGCATGTATGCAATATACTGATGAAAATTTATATATACCACCTGTCGTGGATTCAAAAAATAACGACTTAATTCTTTCTATCACACCAGAGATAGCAGGTTGGGAGATGATATCCTTTCAAGCCCGACGGTTGAACCAAGGTCATAGTTGGTCTTTTGTTGGTGGTGAAAATGAATTAGCAATTATTAATCTAAGTGGCAGTTATACGATCCAATCTAATTGTGGTCATTGGGCTAATTTTGGTGGTCGAAAGAATGTGTTTGAAGAAGCTGGATCAGCTCTTTATCTACCAAGGAGAAGTGAGTTTACCATTACAGCGGAAACCGGCGGGGAATACGCTGTGGCTTGGGTACCCACAGATCAGGATCACAAACCATGGCTGATTACACCCGACCAAGTACCGATTTCTATTCGAGGGGGAGACAATGTCAGTCGCCAAATTAATGATTTATTACCACCGGGATCCCCTGTTCATCGTCTCGTCTTAGTTGAAGTCTACACACCTAGCGGCAACTGGAGCAGCTACCCACCACACAAACATGATGTGCATATTGAAGATAATGATGGTAATTTGATTGAAGCTGATCTTGAAGAAGTTTACTTTTACAAGATCGACAAAGCTGATGGCTACGCTTACCAGCGGGTCTATACAGACCAGAATTCCCCTTTACATCAAGCTGGTAAACCAATTGATGCACTTATGAAAACAGTGGATAACTCAGCTGTTTTAGTTCCGGAAGGCTATCATCCAGTAGTTAGTGCACCAGGTTATACAACCTACTACTTAAATGTACTGGCCGGATCAGCACAAAGTTTAGCCAATCAAGATGACCCTAATTATAGTTGGGTTACGGAATCTTACTTACATAGCGACTCACGATTGCCTCTGTATCCCATTAATAGCTAGGAGCAGCTAATGATTGATTTTGCTAACCGCACTTACGATTCGTTCCACATGGGTCGCTCGTCAATTGATTTATATGCTAATGATGTAGGGGCAGAATTCGTGGACATTCAAAGTTTTGCCGCTTATGTGGGAGGATCTCCCACCAACACAAGTGTTGGTGCAAAGCGATTGGGCTTAAAAACTGGGGTTTTAACAGGATTAGGTGAGGATCCGGTTGGAGACTTCATTCTCTCTTTTCTTCAAAAAGAAGGCGTTGAAACTAAGTATTGTCCCCGCAAACCCGGCCACCGAACCAGCGCTGTTGTGTTGGGCATTCAACCGCCAGACCGATTTCCATTGGTATATTACCGAGACAACTGTGCTGATATAGAATTGACCATAGACGATGTATTAGCAGTACCAATCAGCGACAGTCGGATTTTTCAATTTGCTGGCACTAACCTGTACCAAGATCCATGCCGTAGTGCGACTTTTTTAGCTGCAGAGAAAGCAAAACAAAATAACACAAAAGTCGTGCTAGATATTGATTTTCGCCCTGACCAATGGCATGATCCTAGAGCGTTTGGTGTAGCCATTCGATCAATTCTGAGATTGGTTGATATAGTGATTGGCACCGAAGATGAAATAAATGCAACAATGTTAACCGATTCTAACCAAATGGAATTAACTCATTCACAAATTTCAGACACCAAAGTTAGTGGCAATGTTGAGGCCGCAATTGATCTAATGTTAACCTTAGGACCGGAAGCCGTGTTACACAAACGCGGTGTAGAAGGTGTAAAAATTCACTTACCTAACCAAGTTATTGAAGCTGTTGGTTTTCCGGTTAATGTCCATAACATACTAGGTGCGGGTGATGCCTTTGGTGCTGGGTTTCTGTCCGGTTATGCGAAAGGTTGGGACTGGCATCGAGCTGCACGATTGGGTAATGCCTGCGGAGCTATTGTAGTGACAAAACACGGCTGCGCTAACTTCATGCCGACTTATGATCAAGTAATGTCGTTTGTTGATCATAATGGTGGTTGGTAACCTACTTCTTATGAAAAAAATATTGCTAATAGGAGATTCAATTCGGATAGCTTACCAAGCTGAGGTCAAGAAGCAATTAGCCAATCGTGCTGAATTTTTTGCTCCAATTGAAAACAGCGGTGATAGCCGAAATGTTAAGTCAAATCTTCATCAATGGGCAATTGACCAATCTCCAGATGTCCTGCATATCAACTGCGGTCTACATGATATTAAACGAGAGTTTGCTTCCGGCCAAATTGCTGTTCCTTTAGCGGAATATAAAGCCAACTTACAAAGGATTTTGATTGTGGTGACTTCAGCGATCGAGACTATCATTTGGGCCACAATCACTCCAGTGAATCAGGAATGGCATCGAAAAAAAAGGATTTGATAGATTGATCGCAGACGTTTTGGACTACAATCGAGTAGCAGTTTCGGTAGCTCATGATCTAGGTCTTCAGGTCAACGATCTGTATCAAACAATTACGGATGTTGGAATCAATAAATGTTTGATCTCGGATGGGGTTCACTTCAGTCAATCTGGTTCAATAATCCTTGGTCAGACTGTTGTAAAAGCTATCATGCCTCATATATACACTTACACTTGAAAAAATAATAGGCTATTTTAGCTACATAGCTAAACATGAATTAACAAAAAACTAGTAACAAAAATTAAACACCAATTTTTCATTATCCGAAGGTAAGCGGCAATGGATAGTCTTGTTTTATATAGGCTGGTGAAGGAAT
>CAYVHK010000053.1:18341-22964 GCA_964451145.1 uncultured bacterium
TCAAAAATGAGTAGGTTGTACCATCCGACATATTCAACAATTGAACGCGGATACTATTAGCCTTAAAATTTCTTCAAATCTGAAAAGAATTGGACGATTGGCCTCAACCAGCAACCACCACTTACTAATTTCGGCTCATGCCGTTCATGCACGGACACATGTTTTAGCTGAACGGCCAGTTAGCCAGAAACAATCTCATTTTGCTGAGTTTCTGTTTCGTCATTTATCGAGAGGTGAGATTACTAGTATTGAACAAGTTGGTTGGGATCGAATCATCAAAATCACTGTTCAACCTTATAACGAATTTTTACCAGTCTCGCCCAAAACATTGATTGTTGAGCTAATGGGTAAACATAGCAATATTGTTTTAGTAGATCAAGCCAACGGACAAATTTTGGAGTGTATCAAACATATCGATCACTCAATGAGTCGAGTCCGAACCGTTGAACCTGGAGCACTATATCAACTTCCACCCCAATTTGAAAAGGCCGACCCTCTAAGCCTTGACTTTCAAAAATGGACTACCATATTTGCCAACTCAAACCCCTCTTGGCAAGAGTTAATGGAAGTCATTGACGGGATTAGCCCAATTATCGCCAAGGAAATTTTGCATCGGGCTATTCGGCAAGTCGATGGATGTAAACTAGTTGATACCGATTTAGAAATCATTTGGACAGCTTTTGACCAAGTTAGGTCGGAATGGTCAAGAGCAAAAATCGAGCCACAAATCATCTCTAATGGTAAAAAAACTTTCGTGTCTATCATAGCTTTACAGCAGTTAGATCGAGCCACTTATCAGTTATTTGACACAATTAGCGAAGCTCTATCTGCCCACTACAAAAACATTGAACAACGGGAAAGAAAACGGCGTGAATCACAAGCCCTACTGCAAGCGGTAAAAAGACGGCGACAATCAGTAGAGCGAAAATTATATCAACTATGGGACGATAGGGAAAATGCTGAAAATTCTGATATATTTCGAAAAAAAGGCGAATTGCTGAAAGCAAATTTGCATCAAATTAAACCTGGGCAAAATGAAGTTGAGGTAATAGACTACTATGACCCAGATTTGAAAATGCTGAAATTAAAGTTAAATCCAGAACTAAGTCCTACTCAGAATACACAACGCTTATTTAAGCTTTACAATAAAGCAAAAAGAGGAAAATTAGTTATTCAACAGTTGATTGCGGATAATGAAGCCGAATTAGAAGCCATAGGCTACTACCAGATTGAAGTGGAATCAGCAGAAACAGCAGAGGAACTACTTTCTATTCGCACACAACTAGCAAGAAAAGGATGGATCAGTGATAAGCAAAAGTTCAAAAAACGTAGGCAAGCAAATACCTTCCGACGATATACTTCACCCGAAGGATTCCAAATCTATGTTGGTCGGAATAGTGTGGAAAATGATCTATTATTGAGGCGAGTAGCAAAAAGCGATGACATGTGGTTACATGCGCGGCAAATAAACGGTTCTCACGTTATCATTCGTAACCCCGAACGAAAACCAGGTATTCCAATGCCTACCTTATTGATGGCAGCACAACTAGCAGCCTCTAACTGCAAAGCTAAGCATTCCAGCTACGTGCCAATTGATTATACTTGGTTCAAACACGTAACAAAAAGACGCGGAGTTGGGTTTGTCCACTATACTCATCAAAAAACTTTGAATGTGGAGCCAAAATCGCCCTAAATATATCTTGATTCGTTCGATACAGTTTGCTAGACTGAAATGAATCCCAATAGTAAGCAAATAATTGAACATCAGAGAAAAAAATTGAAGCAATTATTGTTTTTTTGGTCCGTGGCAGTTGGACTGATAATTTCACTAGTTTTTATCGTTTATCTTTTGCCGGCTATTTCTGCTAACGAGGATAAACACCAACTGGATCATGAACATGAATCAAACAATCCTTTTCGAGAAAAGTGTGCTAACTGTCATGCAGATGAAATCGCTTACCAAGAATGGCACAATTCTAATCATAAACACGCTTTGGTTAACTTGATTGAAGGCAAGTATGCGACACGCGATTCTTGTCTAGGATGTCATTCTGCTGGCTATGACAAATTTAGCAGCGGTGAGTGGCGAACTCAGCACGGAGAATTAACCCTCGAAACAGCAGTCAATTCTGTGTCCTGTTCTTCTTGTCATCTGCATAGTAGCAAGCGAGAACACTACTTGACTAAAAATCCAAAAACACTTTGCACCTCCTGTCATAAAATGGATTGTGGCTGTGCCGGGGCTGGCGTAATTCACCAATCCCAATCAGAGATGTTTATGGGGCGGTTAGGAGCTGGTGTAAAACTGATGCCTGCAAAACATGCAAAAATCATGAAAAAGCGATGTATCTACTGTCACATGGCAAAAGACGACACCAAAACGATTGCTAAACATGGCGGTCATACTTTCAAAGCTGACTATTCGACATGTTCACGTTGCCACGAAAATATGAATATTCAGATCAAACAGTATAAAACTGATATTCAGAAAAAAATGGCCAAAGTCAAAATGATGCTGGATTCTGCAACTGATTTCGAATCTAAAGCCTACAAGGATGCCAAATTGAACTATGACATGGTTAATGGAGATGCCGGTTTTGGAATGCACAACCCACTTTATGCTCAGGCCCTCCTTAATTATGCTTTAACCCTAGAACCTGAAATTATCAAGTGAGTCAAAAAAAAACCCCTCGAGTAGCAGTAGTCGGTAGTTTGATGATGGACTTGGTTGTCCAATGTCAACATCTGCCTCTTGAAGGCCAAACCATAATTGGACAAACATTTGACACTTTCATTGGTGGAAAAGGATCTAACCAAGCCATTGCAGCCGCTCGGTTGGGAGCCGAAGTGACAATGATTGGTAGTGTAGGCACGGATAGCTTTGGCGACAAGTTACTAAAAAACTTAACTGCAGAAGGTATTAACAGTCAATTTGTAGTCAGAGATGCTGATATAGGGACAGGAATGGCACTTATCACAGTTGCCAATAATGGTAATAATACCATCGTTGCTGTTCCACAAGCTAATATGAGTCTTAGCCCAAACAACATTGATCAGGCAAAATCAGCTATTGCTGAAGCTGATATTTTGATAGTGCAGTTAGAGGTTAGTTTATCAGCTATTCAACGAGCTGCTGAAATCGCAAAAGCAAATGGCGTTCCAGTACTACTCAATCCAGCACCGGCTTGTCAAATACCATTGGACCTAATGTGCTTAGTTGATATTCTAGTACCTAACGAAACTGAAGCTGAGTTTTTGACCGGTTTGCGTTTGACCGACATCAAAACAATTAAAACGGCAGCTGAGAAGTTACTCACAAATTCGGTATCTACTGTTATCCTAACTTTGGGAAAGCAAGGAGCGCTACTGGCAACATTAGAAGGGACGAGACTAATCCCATCCTATTCAGTCGAGGCCGTAGATACTACTGCGGCTGGAGACGCTTTTTGCGGAGCATTGGCTGTTAGTATTGCACGTGGCGACGATTGGCAATCCGCTATCAAATTAGCTAATGCCGCTGGGGCTTTAGCTGTTACTAAACTCGGAGCAGCACCATCCATTCCCAAATTAGAGCAAGTTGTCGAACTTTTAAAGCTCTCAAATTAGACTAGTTTAGATTAATTTACCAGTGTCTGTTTTTTGTTCTGAGAATTGGTGTATTTCTGGCCGATAAATCGGCAAAGTAAAGAAAAAACTCGAACCTTGTCCAATTTCACTCTCTACCCAAATTGCTCCCCCATGTTGCAGACATATGTGTTTGCAAATCGAGAGGCCAAGACCCGTGCCAGAAACTTTGCTAGTACGAGCTTTGTCCACACGATAGAACCGTTCAAAAATTCTAGGGATAGCAGCTTTAGGAATTCCGATGCCATTGTCATTTACCGTGCACTGAATCATATTACCGTCAATTTTTGCGCAAATATGAATTTCATCTCCTTTTTCGCTATGCTTTATAGCATTATCCACCAAGTTAACCAAGACTTGACGAATCAGTTTTGGATCAACGAAAACTGCTGGTAGTATTTCAGGTATCGACCATTTCAGTTTTAGTTTTTCATCTTCGATGATAGGAGCAAAAATATCAATCAGTGTTTGATGAAATTCACCAAGTATGCAGGATTCCCGATTTAAAGGGACGGCTCCGGATTCGAGACGAGCTAGCCTGAGCAGATCAGAAATAAGTAATGCCATCTGTCCTGACTGTTGGATAATTTTTTCGATAAATTGATTACTTTTCTGGCTTTCCAGTCCACTATGGAGTAGAATCTCAGCGTAACCTTCGATAGTGGTTAGAGGTGTTCGTAATTCGTGGGAAACATTGACCATGAAATCACTTCTCATTCTTTCTAATTGCCGCAGTTGGGAAACATCAAAAAACAATATTAAGTATTCATTACTAGCTACTAGTGGCACAATAGTTACCTGAGTTTCGCGAGCTTCCATTGGGTCTAATTTTAATTCGGCTATAGCTGGCTTTTTATCTGTTTGTGCCGATTGGAATAAATCGAACAATCGTGGGTTTCGATTAGCTTCAATTAGACTTTGACCAATTGACTGATCTGACAAATTCAACAACCGTTGGGCGGCCAAGTTGGTGTAGATAATTTCATATTGATCATTGAC
>CAYVHK010000053.1:22974-23890 GCA_964451145.1 uncultured bacterium
ATTGTTTCTAAGCGGTTACGCTGCTGATGCGATTTTTCTAATTGTTCTTGTACTTGATCAACCATTTGGTTGAAGTAACGAGCAAAGTCAGACAATTCTTTACCGGGTGGAATATTAACCCGCGATTCGATATTGCCACGCGCAATTTCATCAGCTGTTTGTCGTATTTTCTGAAGTGGAGAGATAATTGTTTGGGCCGAAATAGTGGCTAAGGCAATGGCTACGATTAGTCCGGCAAATGCGGCTAAGAGTAAATTGTTTTGTACTTTGACTAGTGTTTTTTCTATTGACTCTACGTTCATGGCTACTCGGCAAATACCAATCGGTTTGTCGGCACGCTTCATTAATAGCGCATAATACCGAAGCTCCTTTTTCAAAGTGTCACTGAATCGTTCACTAGCACCAATCCCTTTGGCCAGTGCTTCTACTACTTCTGGACGACGACTATGATTGTCCATATTCTCTAGGTTTTTTCCGTCTTGTGTGTTGTCTCCCCAAACTTTACCTTTTAAGTCGATAAAGGTAATTCGGTTGTACAACTGATCTTTATCCAGCCGGTCTTTTTCCAGTTTATCCAACAAACCGTCGATATTTTGGTAGGAATAGTCCGTTATTTCTGGTAAGGTTTGGAGCAGGAACTCTTTTACTAGTCGGGCGTGATTTTTCAGCTGCATGTCAATGCGATTAGAAAGTAGCTCGGTCAAAGAAAAATTTAGAAAAAAGTAAATTCCAGCCAAAGTTAAGAAAATAATACAGATATGGTTTAGAAATAGTCGTAATCGAATACTCATAGGCCACTGATTCTAATTAGAACAAAAATAGCATAGCGGATTGCAAAATGCCACAAGTTATTGGACTAAGTGTAAAAGATCTGGGTGTAGAATACAGTTGTTTTTCACCCTTTGGTATGGTAACC
>CAYVHK010000054.1:0-1552 GCA_964451145.1 uncultured bacterium
AAACATTGGTATCAGCAAGATTTTTGAATTTCTGGAGGAAACTAGAATATCAAAATTTGTTTTGAGTGCTAACATATTCTCTTTGATATTACTCAGGTCATTTTTGAGTTTAAAACTCGAAAATGATAGATTTTAGAATTGAGCATTAAATCTGGTTATTGCTTATCTCATATGTTACCTAGTTTTTTTATGTTTGATAAAAAACCTGCCCAAAGATGCTTGCCACGTACTTGTTTTTTACTGATATTTTTTCTTTATAACATAAAGAATTTACTAATTCATTGATAATAATAAATCGAAGAGGAATAAAAAATCGTGCCAAAAAGTTACAGAGCTGCAGTAATTGGCTCCACTGGAAAAGGTGGTTATGGGCACGGTCTTGACCGTGTTTTTTTCGGACTAGAGAGAGTCAAGTTAGTTGCTGTTGCTGATGCAAACCCAATCGGTTTAAGAGAGATTGGTCAAAGTTTAGGACTATCCAATCTGTACATCGATTACCAAAAAATGTTGGCAAATGAGCAACCAGATTTAGTTAGTATTGCTCCCGGTTGGGTAACAGAGCGTCAGGCAATGATCGAAGCCTCAACATCGATGGGTTGCCACATCTATTGTGAAAAACCAGTGGCTGGTAGCTTGATGGAAATAGATGCTATTGTTTCTGCCTGTAATAATGCCAAGGTTAAAATGGCAATTGCTCATCAGTGGAGAGCGATGCCGGCTATTCAACAGACGATCGTGGATGTCCAGTCCAAGAAGTATGGTCAACTATTACGAATGTGGGGTCGGCCAAAAGATGATAGTCGAGGTGGTGGTGAGGAACTTATGTTACATGGTACACATTTGTTCGATTTGATGATGGCCTTCGCTGGTTTTCCACGTTGGGCCACGGGTCATATTCTACAAAATGGCCGATCTGCTACCATTGCTGACACTCGCCAAGGCACACAACCAGTAGGCCCAATTATTGGTGATTCGATTACTGCAACCTTTGGTTTTGACCATGGTGTTCGTGGCTACTTTGAATCTACAGCTAACTTAGCTGGTTCTGGAAGGTCAAATTTTAATAATCTGTTTGGTCTATCTTTGGAATGTGAGTTAGCCAGAATTGAGTTGCGAGAACCTGGTAATTGCTTTATTTATCCAGCTCCTCGTTTTTTGCCTGATCAAAACCAGTTGAATTGGCAAAAAATTTTGGTAGATGGTTGGCACGACGTATATGACGAAAAAACGCTTTGGAAAAACTTTCTGCATTTAGGCAATCAAACTTTAGTCAGAGATTTGATTTCAGCCATAGAGGAAAGCCGGGAACCATTATCTAGTATTCAAAGTGTTTGTTATGTCAATGAAATGGTTCAAGGAGTTTATCTTTCCCATTTATCCAATGGTTGTCGGATCAATATTCCGTTACAAGACCGAACACATCCTTTGCCTGAATTGCCAAATTAGACTAAGTAAATTAAACAGCACTCTTTCACGCGGGCCGTAGGTTAACGGCCTTTCGTGAATTAAATCGAAACTTTTTGTTAAATAATGACTGCTTATTCTACAAATT
>CAYVHK010000054.1:1562-23814 GCA_964451145.1 uncultured bacterium
TTGCCTGAATAGCCAAATAAGACCAAGTAAATTAAACAACACTCTTTCACGCGGGCCGTAGGAAAACGGTCTTTCGTGAATCGTGGATTAAATCGAAACTTTTTATTAAATAATGACTACTTATTCTACAAATTCTTATTCTACAGATTCAGTAGATGGAAAATACCAGATGAAATTATCAACGAAATGATTGCGTATATGCCAAAACGAAAATGGTTAAACTGATAACTTGTACCGAAAATCTAAGTCCAAGCTTTTTGGATTTTTGTGATAGCTTCGATTATCTGATCCATATCTTCCCGAGAACCAAGTAAAATATTTTGGAATAACCAAACACTCTCTTCACAGACCTGTTCTGTACGTGGGCAAGGTAGTACTCGAATCAGATTTGGGTATTGTTTAGAAACCCTTTGCAGCCCTCCTTCTTGTGATAATGGTTGGCCATAGCCACTAGAGGCAGGAATACCTTCTGCTTCCAAAGCTTGAATGAATTCGATTCGTGATTTGGTTCCAAATGCCTCTGGCCGATAACGCATCATATAGAGATGGTAGCCGTGTTTGGTAACCCAATGGCTGTTCTGAGGCGGTGTTACTCCCTGAATTTTTTTCAACTCAGCCGATAGATAAGTTGCATTGGCATTACGAATATTGGTCTGTTCTTCCAATTTTCTAAGCCGTGCCATAAGTAAAACTGCCAAGTATTCAGACGGTCGATAATTCCAACCAAGTCTCGGATATGCCCATCTGGCACCAGTTGGTTCTCGTCCGACATTCATAAAAGCATGGACTAAATGATGTATCTCCTCTTCATTTGTGGTAACCATTCCCCCTTCCCCAGAAGTTAAGTTTTTTGACGACTGAAAGCTGAATGCGCCAGCATCACCTAAAGATCCGACTTTTTTACCGTTAGCTTCAGCCCCATGAGCCTGAGCACAGTCCTCGATCACTTTTAAACCGTGTTTTTGAGCAATTTGATTAATAGCAGACATATCAGCTGGATGTCCACCGAGATGAACCACCAAGATAGCTCGTGTACGGTCAGTAATAGCGGATTCAATCGCAGTAGGGTCGATGGTAAAGTTATCGGCATTAATATCGACAAAAGCTACCGAGCATCGTCGGTCCAAGACAGCTGAAGCGGTAGCAACAAAAGTATAGTTAGTAGTAATGATTTCCCCACCATCTCCGAATCCATCAAGATCCAATGTCGCAGAAACGGCAGCGCTAATGGCATCAGTACCATGTGGCAGGAATGTGGCATACCTCGTGCCAGTGTAGTTGGCGTATTCTTGTCCAAGTTCCTGAGTTTTTTTCCCGGGCAAACCTTCACTAGCACTGAGATAAACTGTCCGCATTTGGGGCTCAATTTCGCTTTCCCATTCTTTTGGGCTAACCAAAGGCCATGTTAACCAAGATTGTTCTGATCGAACTGGCATTCCACCGTTAATAGCTAATTTTTTAGACATTTGGCATCCTCTCTTTGTTTGCACTTGGTCAGTGTTGATAAATTTTGTCGTTATCGATCTTGTAAGGTGAAGTAGCGGACGTGAAGTTTTCGTTTATTACATTGTTATCAGCATAGGTTTCTTGAAATAACGTTTAACGCTTAGAAGTCATAGTGGCTAACTGTTCGATCGAAAATTGTCGCGAGTTCCAAAGGCTACTGACTATATTGTATAGGTTGAAAATCAGGATTCGGTTAGTTCACTGAGAAATGGCATGTGTCCCGAGCACAGTAAAGAAAATCTGTGGACCTAATGAGTAACTGTAGATGTGCCACAAATCAGCATTGGGTTGTTGGGTAGTATTAGGAACTGGATAGGCTGATTTGTACTTACTGCTGACAACCATTGTACCTCTCTGTCCTTTTTACCTAGACTTAGTTTCCAAACCAATATTTTTCTGGGATAGATCGATAAAAATGCAAGTCGTCTGGAAAACGGAACAAAGGTATGAATTCTCCAATCGAAACCTGTAACAATTTCTACAGCTTAATTGTATGATCAGCTAGAAATCCATTCATGAAAACGACTACTAAGAGGTAATCTCTCTGCTTTTTTAGTGGGAATCTATCGTGTTTCTTTGCTCTTCGGGAATGCTTTTAGAATTATAACGAAGTCGGATGCAGGATTCCCTCATTTCGTATAGCTCACTTTCTAGAAGAACCGCTGGGCACAAAATCCAACCATTGCTATAAAAATTATATTTTTGTCTTTATGTTAGTTCAATCACTAGTGAGTTATTACCATTTGTGGTTAGAAAACTGACTGTCTGTGTTGAACTGTCAAGATTTTTGTTGATTTACCATTTCTTTAAATCTTATCGATATTTTTCCAAGTTTGTTATAGGTATTCGGGCATTTTTTTTCGTTTAAGCTGACGGTAAGTAGCCTGCTCATAGCTAAGACGAACTAGCTTTTGATCCTGGTCCACCTCAAGCCCATGCTCCTCAGTAAACAACAATTCTCGACCTTTCTTGGGGTTTGGCATCAAATCTAAACAACTTAATGCTTTCCGGTATAAAACCAATTTTTGTTTGCCATTTTGACGGATTTGGGCATCGCCCCCATCAGTTACAAACTGAATATAGAGGTCTTCTTTTGTACGATCATATCCAACTCGCACTTGTGACAAGTCACCAATTAAGCTGTTAAAACTACGAGAAAAATGGACAATTCCGTTACGGTCAATCGAAACTTGGTAGTTAATTTTCTGCTTCAATGAGTTACTGTTAATCCAATTAACTGTTTTAGGAATTTGTAGGTTACGGCGAGCCATATCAATTGTCTAATATACTGTGAGGGGTGAAATAGTTATCGAAAATTCCATACTAAATAAAGTATACCACAAACGAATTTCAGTATGTACAAGTGCTTTCTATCCACATAGGGTCAATAAATAACAATTGACTACGGCTTTTGATCAGTCAAAGTCGAAAACAACGGATATTCTTGCCGATACTGACTAATCTGGTAACTATCAAACCAATTGTCTTCTCGGTGTGGAGTCAGGTTGTTTCTGCCTTGGTAATGCCCTCCCCAAATATAACGGGGACCAACTTGAGTTGGCCGACGAGCCGCATGAAATAAGGCCGTATCAAAAATCACTGCTGAACCAGGGGGGCAATTTACTACTGATTGGCCTTCCCATTCAGTCAGCAAATTATCAAAAGGCATCTGCCAAGAATCGGTAACTTTTCGAGGGTAGACCAAAAGTTCGCCAGTTTGTGTAGTCGAGCCATGTAGATAAACATTACACAATAAGCGATCTATCCCTCTATTGATATTAGTTCTAGGATACCATTGATTAAATTTTTTCCCGTTTAAGTGGCAATGCCAATCGCAGAAACTTCGACTCTCATCGCTCAATATAGCCCCACTATGAGCTAGACGGACATCATCTTGTAAAATTTCGGCCAACAAGTCTATGATCTCAGCCTGAGCATAGAAAGGGGCTAATTCGGGAGCAAATTTTAAAGCTGGGTGCAATACGTAACCAAACGGTCCTCCCAAACTGGGTCTATTTGCCTTAAGCCAGACCTGATGCAAGATTGAGATAATTTTTTCTCTACTTTTTTGACCAAAAAATCCTTCTAAGACACAATAACCTTGGTCGAAAACTTCCTGAGCTAACTTGGATGTCATCAATACCCTTTCTTTAACTTCAAATAACTTTTGATTATATCACAAACTAAGCAGTCATACAAATCGGCACAGTTAAGCATCAACTTGCAGATAATTTCGGCTCTGGAGTATAATATGGGAATCGAATTCAACATTATCGATTACCCATAATGACCCAATGCGCAAATGAAAAATCAACTGCCTCTTTACACTGACCGTCAGGTTATTTCTGATTCTGTTTCTTTGCCTCCAGTGATTACGTCTGTTCCATCAACCGACTCTCCTGCTGTTGCTACCGCTTATATTGAGACCTACGGCTGTCAAATGAATATCAGTGATAGTGAGTTAATGGTAGGTATTTTATCCAAAGTTGGTTACCAAATGGTCGATGAAGCCGAAACAGCAAATGTAATTTTAATCAACACTTGTGCCATTCGAGAGAATGCTGAAGAAAAGGTTTTTCATCGACTTCAACACCTGAACGGCTTAAAGAGACGCAAGCCAGACACTATTTTGGGGGTCTGTGGTTGTATGGCTCAACATCTTCGGCAACAAATTATCACGGCCGCTCCATTTGTAGATATTATCTTAGGTCCTGATGCTTATCGTAGTTTGCCACTGGCTATTCAAACAGTTCGTTCGAAAGACCCGTTCGTTGGCCTAAAACTTGACAAAGGTGAAGACTACGCCGATCTGTCCCCCATTCGAAAAGACGGAGTTCGCGCTTGGTTAACTATTCAGAGAGGTTGCGATAAGATGTGTACCTTCTGTGTTGTACCCTTCACAAGAGGAAGAGAACGTAGCATTGTTTTGCCTCAACTTGTTGATGAGTGTTATCGTCTGGTTGCTCAAGGATTCAAAGAAGTCGTATTATTGGGTCAAACTGTTAATTCGTACCATGATGGAGAAAATCATTTTGGAGACCTTCTGATTGCCCTTAACCAAATTCAAGGATTAGAACGTATCCGCTTCACTTCACCTCATCCTAGTGATGCTTCCGAACCAATGATCTCAGCTATGGCTGCTTGTGAAAAAGTCTGTCAACAAATTCATTTACCTTTACAATCAGGTTCTGGTCGGGTTTTGCAAGCTATGAAACGAACTTACACTCCTGATGAATACCGATTATTAGTGAATCAAATGCGTGAAATAATGCCCAATTTGGCTATCAGTACTGACATCATAGTGGGTTTTTGTGGAGAAACAGAAGCTGACTTCCAACAGACTTATGACATGATGGCTGAAATTCGTTATGATTCGGCCTTTATGTTCAAATATTCTGATCGAGAAGGAACCTGGGCTCACAAATCGCTGATTGATGATGTACCAGAGAAAATCAAAGCCGAACGACTAAAGCTGATTATTGACCAACAATACCAGATCTCCGATCAAATCAACCAAGGCCACATTGGTCAAACAGTTGAAGTCTTGATCGAAGGTAAGTCTAAAAAGTCTAAGGATGACTTTTTCGGTAAAGCAAGAAGTTTTAAAACTACCGTTTTTCCCCGACAAAAAGCTAAGGTGGGGGATATTGTTGAGGTGAAAATCCATACAGCTACAGCCCAAACTCTGATTGGCGATATTGTTTCAGTTATTGGCTAATTGTGTCCGACATCAAAGATCCAAATATTGATTGTTATTTCTCGTTTCACTTTTGTATTCAAAATTAGGATAAAATGTCAGTATGCGAGACCGGATTCGGGTTAAATCAAAAAAAGATATCCAAAAAATGAGACAGAGCGGTCATGCGGCTTCTCTTATGTTACAAAGGATTGGAGAGTCCGTAGCTCCCGGAATATCAACTGCGGAATTAGATCAGATTTGTCGTCAAACCATTAAAACTTTAGGAGGTGAGTCCTCATTTTTGGGCTATCAATTGCCCAATCACCCACCTTACCCTGCGACTATCTGTTCATCTATTGATGAAGTGATTGTTCACGGCATTCCAACAATAGAACAAGTTTTGCGAGAAGGTCAGATAGCCAGCATCGACACCGCCATTTTTCTAGACGGATTTCATGGAGATAATGCCTTTACCTTCAAAGTTGGCCAGATTTCGACAGAAGCCCAAAAATTACTGGATGTAACCAAAATGTCGCTTTACAAAGCTATCGAACAAGCTAAACCTGGTAACCGTTTAGGGGACATTTGTTACGCGGTTCAATCTTACGTCGAAGCGAACGGTTTTCATGTGGCTCAAAATTTTGTGGGACATGGTATTGGCAAGAAGATGCACGAACCGCCACAAGTACCGAATATGGGTATACCAGGAACTGGCCCTCGGTTAAAACCAGGCATGGTACTAGCTATAGAACCCATGGTCAATGTTGGTACAGGTGAATCAGCCACATTAGAGGATGGTTGGACTGCCATAACTTCAGATTTAAGCCTGTCTGCTCACTTCGAACATACAGTTGCAATTCTTTCGGATGGGCCAGAAATTCTAACTGAAAATTCTGAATTGTGGGAAAAATTTTAAATAGGTATAAAAAGGAGATTTATTCAATGTCAGAAATCGTTGCCGTTCATGGGAGGGAAATTTTAGATTCCAGAGGTAATCCGACGATTGAAGTTGATGTTTATCTCGATTGTGGAACGATGGGGCGTGCAGCGGTACCTTCGGGAGCTTCTACCGGGGAACATGAAGCAGTCGAACTGAGAGACCAAGAAGATCGTTATTTGGGTAAAGGTGTTCAAAAAGCAATTAAAAATGTTAATACTATTATCTCAGAAGCACTAGTTGGTGAATCAGTCTATAATCAAACTCTTATTGACCATAAAATGATGGAACTCGACGGAAGTGGTAATAAAAAGAATCTTGGGGCCAACGCTATTTTAGGCGTATCGCTAGCTGTAGCTAAAGCTGCAGCCAATGATCTTGACTTACCATTATATCGCTATATCGGTGGAGCTAATGCTAAAGAGTTACCTCTACCCATGATGAATATTATCAATGGTGGTTCTCATGCTGACAATAACGTTGATTTGCAAGAATTTATGATCATGCCGGCTGGAGCTAATAGTTTTCGTCAAGCTTTACAAATGGGCACAGAAATTTTTCACCATCTTAAGGATGTTCTAAAAGCTAAGAATTACAATACGGCCGTTGGTGATGAGGGTGGATTTGCTCCTGATTTGCAATCTAATGAGGAGGCTTTGCAAGTTATCATCGAGGCTATTGAAATAGCCAAATATATACCGGGAGATGATGTATTAATTGCGCTTGACCCAGCTTCTAGTGAATTTTACCAAGACGGTATTTATATATTAGAAGCTGAAGCTAAATCGGAAAAAACTCCAGATGAAATGGTTCAATTTTATGCTGATCTTTGCCAAAAATATCCTATTATTTCCATTGAAGACGGTATGGCTGAAGATGATTGGGATGGCTGGAAACTGTTGACTGAAGTCATCGGAGAAAAAGTACAGTTAGTTGGAGATGATTTATTTGTTACTAACACGAAACGCCTTAATATAGGTATAGAACGCGAAATAGGTAATTCGATTTTAGTTAAGGTTAATCAAATCGGTACTTTGACTGAAACACTTGATGCTATTGAAATGGCTAAGCGAAACAATTATACGGCTGTTATTTCTCACCGATCAGGTGAAACGGAAGATACTACTATTTCTGATATCGCAGTTGCTACAAATGCCGGCCAGATCAAAACTGGTTCGCTTTGTCGGACCGATCGAATCTGTAAATATAACCAGTTATTACGGATCGAAGAAGAACTGGGTGACTTGGCTGTATTTAATGGGAAACAAGTTTTTTATAACCTCGACTAAATTTGGGTTAGCATCGAAAAATCAACGTAACCGGACTCCAAATTAAGGCGTTACCTATCCTTGATCGTGTATTTTTACCACTGATAAATTATTCCTAATGACTGGACATTAAGGTTTTTGTGCGCCGTTTTGTAAGGATCTGCTCGTTATTTTTCTTTTTCGTATTGCTAACTACAAGCTTGTTGCAAACTGTCAAAAGTTTTCTAAAATGGCGCCAAGCAATTGCTTATCAGTCTTTGCAAAATGCGAAGCTTGAACAACTTCGAGAACAGAGAGATGTTCTAAAGAATGACCTCGCTCGGCTTGAATCAGACCCTTTAACTCAAGAGCGCTTGGCACGTAAAATTGGTTATATAAAACCGAAAGAGAAAGTATATCGGTTCGTTCAAAAAACGCCTTAAGAAAGGTCGAAGATTGTTGATAGAAAATGGTTAAGAAACAATTCTGTATTGACCTGAACACATATTTGAGCATTGGGTTGCGGGGATGGATGGCGAAGATCGGCTACAGTCATTCCACGTGTTAGATCACTTCTCGTTTCCACACGAACGTTGGCTTCGATAGTTTTAAATAAATCCGGTCGCAACACATAACCCACAGCTAAAGGGTCGTGTAGGTACAAACCTCGACTGCCTCTCTGCCGTTGATGAAAGTCCATGGACAATTGAGTTATTGACCAAACAAATTCTCGCCAAGGCGCGTTGCTGTTCGACATAGCTGTATGGAGTTGATCTGCGGTTATTTCAACTTGACGTGTGATATCTAATGGTAAGACAGTGATCGGGATACCCGAGGAAAATACAATTGCTGCTGCTTGAGGATCAACGTAAATGTTGAATTCAGCGGTTGAAGTTACATTGCCGTAACATTCAAACGCTCCTCCCATCAATACAATTTCGGAGACTTTTTTCATTTGTTCGGCATCGGCTAGAATGGCTTGGGCAATGTTGGTTAGTGGTCCAATACAAATCAAACGAACACTTGATGGTGGTTGCGTCTTAACCAAACTGAGAATTGTTTCATCTGCCAACACGGGTTCGTTCTTTTCGTAGAAATTATAATAATCTAGTTGTGATGTAACATTTCCAAGTCCGTCTTGACCATGAAAATGCGTTGCCATCTGAAGTTCATAACAAATGGGTTGATTCTGGCCAATTACAATGGGTGTTGTTTGCCTCAGTTGATCGAGAATTATTCGGCTGTTTAGACTTGCTTGGTCAACGCAAACGTTGCCAGAAACTGTAGTAATAGTATGAATGGGAAGCTTCGAGTGATTGAGTGCATAGATGATTGCTAACGCATCGTCAACACCCGGGTCAGTATCAATAATGGTTTTAATCATTGGAATTTGCCAAATGAATTTGACGATTGATCATGGCCGCACTGTAACCTGCACCAAATCCGTTGTCAATATTGACTATACTGATACCTGAGGCACAACTATTTAGCATTGCTAGTAAGGCCGCCAATCCACCGAAACTAGCACCGTATCCAACACTAGTAGGTACTGCTATTACTGGTTTATCAACTAATCCGCCAACTACGCTGGGTAGTGCTCCTTCCATTCCAGCTACTACGATCAGAACATTAGCATTGATTAACTGTTCATAGTTACTCAATAGACGATGGATACCGGCGACTCCAACATCATATAATTGTTCAACCTGATTTCCTAGGATTTTAGCTGTTTCAACTGCTTCCTCTGCCACTGGAATGTCAGAAGTTCCAGCAGAAACAACCAAAATCCCGCTCGCCTGAGTTGGATTGTCAAGAGGCAAGCTAATCGTTCTTCCAGCTGGATTAAAGGTTGCTTTCGGAGCAAAAGCCTGAACAGCCTGATACATTTCAATTGTTGCACGAGTCGCGAATAAGGGTTGTCCAACATCGACTAAACGTTTGGCTATTGCTCCGACTTGATCGACCGTCTTACCTTCACAGAAAATAACTTCTGGAAATCCTTGTCTTAGTTGACGATGATAGTCAATTTTTGAAAATCCAAGATCTTCGAACGGTAATTGCCTTAAAGCCAACATGGCTTGATCAACACTAATTTGGTCTTGTTGAACTTGGTTTAGGAGAATTTTAAGTTTTTCTAAGTTCATAAGGGATAAATAGGGCTTTATAGGTTTAAATGTGGCAAAAAAAGAGCCAGAGGGTTAATCTCTGGCTCTTTTTTTGCAGTACCAAAATTTTTAGCCAGTAGTTTTCTCAGCAAAAGGTTCCAATACTTCTGTGTCTAAATCTTCTGTTTCTTCATGTGTAATAACGGCTGGTTGTTTTTCGATTATTTCTTCCGTTTTAATTTGTTCTCGTTTATCTTGAAAGGCTTTTGTTCCAGCCGAAATTGAGTGGGATACCATTTCACCAAATTGTCCCGCTATTTCGGTGGTTTTCTCTTTCGTATCAAGGGTTGTTTCAACGATTCGTTCTCTTGTTTCACGGCCTGACAAGGGAGTTAACAAAGTAGCCAAGGCTGAACCAATCAGGCCACCGGTAAAAAAAGCTAAAACTACAGCCAGAAGGCCACTATTATTGTCATTGCTCATTATCATACTCCTCCTAAAAAGTTTGTATTTACGCATCGGTGGATATCCATCTATTTTTTCCGTTTAACTAAGTGAACCAAATGTTCTACACCAGCTCGAACTCCACTCCACAAACTTAATATATCTGTGATTGGAATAGATAACTGATCGCGGTAGTATTTGGCTCGAGAGGTAGTTTCTTTGGAAAATTGATTAATTTCACCAATCAAAGAATCAATTTCGGACACTTTCTGGTTAACTAACTCAGCTATTTCCTGCATGGAGTGCAAAGTCGGCTGAATTTCTTGAGCGCTTATTTTTTCCAAAGTTACCATCAATCCGTTGAGATTATTTATCAGTTGCGGTAGATCTTGGTTGAGATTTATCACTGTTCGATTTAGCTGTTTCAAAAGTGGCAGCACCTCTCCATCAACCGCAGATTCAACTGATTTTAGTACTTGACCCAATCGGAAGGCCAAAGAGAATAGAAACCAAGATAAACTAATCAGAGCAACGGCTAAAGGAACTTGCCATAATAGTTCTGGTCTCATAGCTGACCAACTCCCGTCTGTTGTATTCTAAATTGTGGTTTGGTTTAGGATTAATCTAGCAAATTAGTAATTAATTTTGTAGCTTGTCCAATAGCTAACTTAACCTTTTTAGGATCATTAGCTCCACCTTGTGCGAGTTCCGGCCGACCACCACCTCGACCACCAGCTGAACTGGCAATAGCCTTCATAATATCACCAGCCTCAATCCTATTGACCAAATCCGTAGTTACACCAACAGTTAGGGACACATTATTCATTTCCCCTGAACCGAGTACTGTAATTCCTGATTTTAAACGATTTTTTAGATCATCGGTTAAATTTCGCAAACCTTTTCGGTCCAAGTTTTCAACGAACTTGGCGACTACACTAATGCCTCTGATCTCAACTGCACTGCCTATTAAATTAGCATTTTGGGCAGTAGCGAACTGTGTTTTGAGATTATTTAACTCTCGTTCTAGTTGTCGATTGTCCTGCAACAATTTTGCCAATCGGTCAGGGATTTTATTGGGCTGAATTTTCAGCAACTTGGATATTTCGTGTAATGTATCAGTTTCTGTTAACTGTTGCTGAACGGCGGTAGCTCCTGTCAATGCTTCTATCCTACGCGTGCCAGCAGCTATACTTGTTTCATTGATTATTTTGAAAAAACCAGCTTGTCCAGTTGTTTGAAGATGTGTACCACCACATAGCTCAACACTGTAATTACCGGTACAGACCATTCGCACAACATCGCTGTATTTATCACCAAAGAAAGCCAAGGCTCCTTGTTTTTTTGCCTCTTGTAGCGGTAATATTTTTGTTTCGATAGGGTTATTCTGTCGGATACGATCGTTAACAAGAATCTCAATCTGTTTTAATTGATTCTTAGAAATACTTTCATAGTGGGAGAAATCAAATCGCAATCTCCCCGGCTCAACCAATGAGCCAGCTTGACCAATATGTTCACCTAATACTTTTCGTAACGCACTATGTAGAAGATGAGTGGTAGTATGGCTGACGGATGTTTGTTGACGACGTTCAATATTAATTTGGGCTCTAAGTTTCATTTTGGGGGTGACTGAGCCTTCAAGGATTTGAGTTGTATGAACTATCAACTCAGGAATTGGCTTACGAGTATCTAGAACTTTAATAGTGACACTTTCACCTTCAATAGTACCTCGATCACCAACTTGTCCCCCTGATTCAGCGTAAAATGTTGTTTGACTTAGAATTAATCGAACTTGTTCACCAACTGTCGCTTCAGATACAATTTCCTGTCCTCGAATAATAGCTACAACTTCAGCCCAAACTGAATCAGAGGTATAGCCAACAAAGTCTGAGCCACCGTGTTCTTTAAAAATTTCACCTAGAATCCGATTATCTTGATTGTCTTCACTCGTCCTCCCAGATGACCGGCTACGTTCCTGCTGTTCAACCATCTTATCTTCAAACCGGTGCTGATCAACCGCTATGCCACGTTCACGAGTCAATATCTGGGTTAAGTCAAGTGGAAAGCCAAACGTGTCGTATAGCTCAAAGGCACGCTCACCATCTAGGATTGAGTCGCCATCAGCCACAATTTTATCGATTGACACATTTAATAAATCTAAACCCCGATCTAGAGTTTGGTGAAATCGATCTTCTTCACTATGAATAATTTTCTGAATCAATGCTCGACGAGGAATAACATCAGGGAATGCTGCTCCTAACTGTTCAATTACAGGATCAATGAAATTGTGAATAAAGGGGGCGTCCATGCCCAAACGCTTACCGTATAGTACGGCTCTTCGCAAAATTCGGCGAATGACATAGCCTCTTCCGTCATTTGAAGGCATCACGCCATCACCAATAGCAAAAGTCAAACAACGGATATGGTCCGCAATTACTCGATGTGGTGTACCTCGATTATCATCAAAGTAAGGCTGGCTAGTAAAGTCTGAAATGTGTGCCAGCAATGGTTTAAAAACATCGGTTTTGTAATTGGAATCAACACCTTGCATGATGGCAACAATTCGTTCGAATCCCATTCCGGTATCTACATGCTTCTCTGGTAGTGGGTGCAGTTCACCATTTTCATCTCGGTTATACTGAATAAAAACCAGATTCCAAAATTCTCGAAAACGATCTGAAACATTAACGCCATCGCGAGGATCACCTGTAAAATTGGGATCTGCTTCGGGACCTAGATCAACGAACATTTCGGAACAGGGGCCACATGGGCCAGTTTCTCCCATTTCCCAAAAATTTTCTTTGGCATCGAATCTTATCACTCGACCCGCGGGCAAATCAGTAACTTCTCCCCATAAATTAGCTGCTTCATCGTCATCTAAATAGACCGAAATCCAAATTTTTTCCTTCGGAATTTGCCAAACTTTTGTGACCAATTCCCAAGCAAATTGGATAGCTTCACGTTTATAATAATCGCCAAAAGACCAGTTACCCAACATTTCGAAAAAGGTATGGTGATGTTGGTCGTAGCCGACCTCTTCTAAGTCATTGTGTTTGCCACTAACCCGAATACACTTCTGTGTATCAGTTGCGCGTGAGTACGGACGACTACCTAAGCCAAGGAAAACATCCTTAAATTGGTTCATTCCTGCATTTGTAAACAGCAGTGTCGGATCATCTGCTGGCACTAAGGATGCACTTGGAACAATGGTGTGCCCTTTTTGCTGGAAAAATTCAAGGAAACTTTCTCGGACTTGCTGGAATTTCATAGGTTATTCTCTGATATCAAATCGTTTGAACCAGACAGCCACTATTCTAGCGACTGACGGATAGATACAAATACCATAAAAATCAGAAGGCTTCGGTTTCGAACCGGGCTTGAACACTTTGGATAGTACCATGGCTAAATCCACGCCGAAGTAACAATCCTTGCAAACGACGTTTGGCGACATGAGGTTCTAACGAACGATACCGTTTGGCTTTTTTTTGACAAATTTGCCAGGCTGATTCTATTTCTTCGTTATCATCAATCTGAGACAAGACATGTTTAATAGTTAACACATCAACTCCTTTGTCTTGGAGTTCCTGTTGGAGTAGATATTTACTCCGCGGGGCTGTTTTTTGTCGTTTGTTGACCCATTTCTGAGCAAAGATAACTCCCTTAACATAGCCGCCTCGTTCCAAATCAACGATTGCAGCCTTGATATTTTCAGGTGAATGTCCCCTCTGATCCAGTATCTTGATTAACAAAGACTTTGTGAGAGGCTTTTCTGAATTTTGGCAAATCGTTTTACCTTCTTTTTTGGTTTGCATTATTGCTGAGGCTGTAGCTAGTTGCTCTAAAACCTGTGGTGAAACCTTTTTTCCAACTCGCAAACCGAACATGGCAAGAAAATCAAGAGGAACGATTTGATCAGCTAATTCCTCTTCAAAAACAACCTGTATCTGATTCTCAGGCAAGAACTGAAGGTCTGTAATCTTTGGTACTACAGCCATTCGTCTAAATGGACTTACCTAAACTGCCGGTGTACTTGCCCAAACAGCCCCCCGTTGGAGCAAAAGCGAAAAATTCTCGTGCTGGCAAGCAGCAGCATCATGTCCCAAAGCCAAGTAGAAAATACGACCATCTCCCCAACTTTTAGTCCAAGCTACTGGCATCATTTTGCCCTGATACAAAGCTGAAGCTAAGACATTTACTCTTCTATCATAATCCAAAATGTATTGTTCATCAGTTACATTAAATTCGACTAATCCTTTGGTAATTGGGTTCTCAGAATCCACAATACTGACTTGGTATTCACGATAGTGTGGATGAGTAGTGAAGTGCCCACCAACCATGGCTTGATATTCTGGACATCCTCGAAATGAATCGGCCGCGGAATGAATACCGACGTACCCTTTACCAGATGCAATATGGTTTAGCAGACCGTTCTTCTGAGCGTCGGAAATTTCACCGACCGTATAATAAAAAACGATCAAATCATAAGGGTCGAGTTTTGGAGCAACTAATGCCTCCAAGTCGTCCTCAACCACTGTAATGTTAAAGTCATCCTTCTGTGATAATGATTTTATAATTTCCTGACTACACCCTTTCCAATCGTGGATGGCACCACCTGCAAAGACTAGCGTATTAATTGTTCCCATTGTTTACTCCTATCAACTTATTAGTATTGGTGGATTGCCCACCGAAAATTGTGAATTTAACACAACAAAACAGTGAAGCTCGGTTAGAAAAATATAACCGTCAAACAACCAGTTACAATACTTTCGATTATATCACACACCTTGGTCAAACACAAGTGGGGGCAGACTTGACTTTGGTGATCCAAATAGCTTTGACTTAGACCTAAATCGCTGTATAATGGAGAGTTGGTATTGGTATTTTTCACTAGATTTATTGAAAAAACTATTCGGAGAGAAATGAAAAATCTTCTTACTTGTAATGTTGAAAATAACTTTGATAGTTGGTACCAGTGGACTCCCATGCCTAGTTTATCTCCCTTGTTTAATGTTGACAAAGTTGGAGAAAAAACTAGCCTTTTTTTGTCTGGTAATGGCAATTGCCATGTTTTTGGAGCTTGGTGCCAAAATGTCCCTATTCAATCAGGACAAACCTATCAGTTGGAAGTTCAATTTCGCTATAAAGACATTTCGGATTTATCCTTGCATGTGACACCACATATCGTTTGGCGGCGGGGAGAACTAGCTGAAGAAAATTGCGCAGAAGATACGGTTTATGATTTTTATCGTTCTTCTGACCATGGCACTAAACAAGTTATTGCAAAAAACAAATTTACGGCTCCTATCGATTGTGATAGAGCGGAAATCCGACTCCTACTGCGTTATGCTAAAATAGGGGTAGTCTGGTTTGATAGTGTTTCCCTGACTGTTGCTCAACCATTATCTCCTCGCTTGGTTAGTGTAGGAGCAATGCGCTACCGTCCACCTTATCCAGCAAACAAAACCGATCATCGTCGGTTATATGCAGAGAAAATTGATCAACTTACCCAGTGTGATATTATTCTGTTACCTGAGTTCGCCAACACAGCATCAATACCTCAGAAACGTGGCCGGTCTTTATGGCAATTGGCGGAAGAGATTCCCGGTCCATTCTGCCAATTGTTAAGTCAAAAATCGATCGAGCATAACAGTTATATTTGTGCGGGTCTCTTGGAACAAGATGGTGATTTCATTTTTAATTCAGCAGTTTTGTATGATCGTCAAGGACAACTGATCGGTAAGCAGCGGAAGGTTCATCCCTACTGGCCAGAAGAGCCTCTTGGAGTTTCTCCAGGAGATCAGTTCAGTGTTTTTAATACCGATTTTGGCATGGTTGGTATTATGATTTGTTATGACAGTTGGTGGCCTGAATCAGCCCGAATTTTGGGCCTAAAAGGTGCTGAGGTGATATTATTTCCCAATGCAGGTTATGAAGAAAAGATTTTACCAGCTCGCGCTATCGATAATAACGTCTTTGTGGTAGCGTCAACATTGAATTCACCAGCAGTTATTATCAACCCTGTTGGTGAGAAGTTAGCTTCCTCAGCGGTAAACAATGTATTGTCTGCTACCATCGATTTGAATAACCGGTCTAAGTGTCATCCCAACGCCGGTGGCAATTTAAATCCGGGGCCAGGTGGATCACGGTGGGGCAGAAATGCTAATTCCAATAAGTTGTATGAACAAATTTTGGAGGCAGTTCAAACACCATTGATATAAGCCATGGTTGTCTATTACTTGAATTTTTTGACCGATTGAAAACTGTTTGTCGCTTTGAATAGGTGTATGTTTTTTATGAAATTGAAAATAACCGAACAACAAAAAAGGCTATATCAAGACGAAGGCTATCTAATTTTAGAACGTGTGATTCCTGACCATTTTTTGACATTTTTGCAGGAAGAGTGTCAATTCTTTATTGATCAAATCAACAATCAAATGGATCAGCAAAATACTGATTCATTAGGGATTAACCATCGCCATAAGCGTTACTTCATAGCTAATTGTTTTCGGCAACAACCCAAACTAAGAGATTTTTTATTTAGTGATTTAATGGCTGAAATTTGTCAATCTACACTGGGTGATACGGCTTATTTATTTTGGGAGCAATATGTAGTCAAAGGTGCTGGAGAGGGGATGAAATTCAGTTGGCATCAAGATTCAGGCTATGTTGGTTATCCTAATCATCAGCCTTACCTAACCTGTTGGTGTGCGTTGGATGATATGACCATCGAGAATGGAACAGTACATATTTTGCCTTTTTCACGTTCCGGGATTCGGTCTTGGGTACAACATATCCGAGAGGAAGGATCCAATGATATGGTAGGTTATTTTGGCACTGACAAAGGCATCGCTGCAGTTGTTCCTGCTGGTAGCATTGTTGCTTTTACAAGTATAAGCTTTCACTGTAGTGGAACTAATATCACCCCAAAACCTCGCCGAGCTTATTTGGCACAATACTCGTCAGAACCAATTTTATCTCGTGATGGTAGTCGTTTATGGGGCAATGCTGAACCTCTTTTGGCTGACGGAATCTCTTCTGTTGGACAACCAGTTCCGATTGTTTGAACTCTAATACATCTGCAAAATGAAGGAATCTGTATATTATGCAACTGAAAGCTGATGATGTTCGTCTGAATTGGGCTGGTGCTGTTTCCTTGCAGATCGACGAAAACGGTGTGATGCCATGGCGTATTCCGCATGGCATACGGAATCTTTATCATCCACAATTGCAAACACGAGCTGCTATGCCAGCTGGCGTCCGTCTCTCCTTTTACTCCGACACAGAGACGATCATTGGTCAAATTGCTGCTACATCCGATGACAACCAAATTGATCTCTATTGTAACGGTGAATGGGTAGCCAGTCAGAATTTAAAAAACGCCAACTTATTTTCATTTCAAGGCCTTCCTGCTAAACAAAAGTTAATCCAGTTATGGTTGCCCCAAAAAGGCACTTTTCAGTTGAAATCTTGCGAGCTTAGTAGTGGCGCAATTATCGACCGTTACAACGATACTCAGTTCCGTTGGGTTACATATGGTAGCTCGATTACTCAGTGTGCAGGGGCACAATCACCCAGTTTTACTTGGCCAGCCATTGTGGCTCGACAGAATCACTTTAACTTGACTTGTCTTGGCTTCGGTGGTCAGTGCCATTTAGACCCGATGATGGCACGCTTGATTCGAGATCTTTCAGCTGATTTTATATCTGTTTGTTGTGGGATTAACATCTACGGAGCCAATAGTTTAGGTCCTAGAGCTTTTCAGCAAGCTATCATTGGTACAGTTTTAACTATTCGAGAGGGGCACCCTGAGATTCCGATTGCTTTAATTTCTCCCATTTATTCAGCACCAAGAGAAACCAACAAAAATGCGGTTGGTCTGACGTTATCACAAATGCGAGACGAAGTCTCAGAAGCGGTCACAATTCTGAAAGCGAATAATGATCATAACCTGTTTTATTTTGATGGTCTGACAATTTTAGGACCTGAGTTCAACCAATATTTGCCCGATCAATTGCATCCGAATGCTGAAGGCTACAAACATTTAGCTAATAATTTTCAAAAACAGGTCATTAATACCATTTTTGACGGTCGAACTAGCAAATCTTGAGGATTAGATACCATGAAGATTACCGATATTAAATCGTTTGTTATCTGGGAGGATGGTCGAAACTTTTTCTTTGTCAAAGTGGAGACTGATTCTGGCATCTATGGTCTAGGTGAAGGTGGGTTAACTTGGCGTGAAATGGCAACATCAGCTTGTGTAAATCACTTAAAACCACTTTTGATCGGCCAAGATCCTAGTCGTATTGAACACCTTTGGCAAGTAATGTTCCGAGGTGGATTTTTTCCCGCCGGTCGAATTGCTTGTTCGGCTATTAGTGCTATTGATATTGCTTTGTGGGATATTCAGGGTAAAAACCTCGGTGTGCCCGTTTATGAATTACTCGGTGGATTAGTTCGAGACAAAGTAGTATGTTACCCACACATTGGAGGGAATACGTTGCAAAATTTGGTTGATAACGCAAAAAAAAAGGTGGACCAAGGCTGGCGTTTCGTCCGTTGGGGAACGCCAACTGATGGACATCTGATTGAGCCAAGGAAGGCCGCTCGACAAACACTGAAGCAATGTGAAGCCGTTCGTCAGTCCGTTGGAGATGATATTGAAATTCTAATTGACGTTCATACTCGTTTAGATCCACCACATGTGATTCCTCTCTGCCGATCTCTAGAGCAATTTTCACCCTACTTTGTTGAAGATCCCCTTCGGTCGGAGAACGTGGCAAGTTATCACCAGATGGCGAGGCACGTAGCTGTACCTTTGGCCGTGGGCGAGCAATTTGCGAGCAAGTGGGAATTTCGCGAGTTAATCGAAGACGATTTAATGCAGTATGCCCGTATTGATGTTTGTATTGTTGGCGGATTAACCGAATCTCGTAAAATAGCTAACTGGTGTGAAACACACTATATCGACATTGCACCACATAACCCATTAGGTCCTGTTTCAACTGCAGCGTGTTTACATTTGGATTTGTCTATTTCTAATTTCGGTGTGCAGGAATTACCCCGAAGTCCAGGATCTATTTTATCTGCTGTTTTTCCTATTCAGGTTTCTTTTGCCGACGGACATTTAACACCACCAACAATGCCAGGATTGGGTGTAATTTTCGATGAAGAGGCCGCCTTAGACCAACCTTTTCGGGTAGGACAAACGCCTCGATTAAGCCGCCCGGATGGTTCATTTACCAATTGGTAACTAGTGCTTATTTAAAAAAGATGATACATAAGTTATTTGTAAAAACCCAATTGATAAATCAATTTTATACAGAAGATAAAAACTAACCTATCTATATTTTTCCGAATGTTTTTTGTACATTTAATTTGTTTCGTTTTTTTTATAGCCACTTTTTCGGCTAACAGCCAACAAAACTTAACTGCGACTTTTACTGTACAACCTATCCAAATTGATGGCGTATTAAATGAAACAATCTGGCAACAGGCCGATCCAGTTACTGATCTAGTGCAGATTCAGCCGAATCAAGGTCAACCAGCTTCCTTTCCAACCGAAGTTCGTATTGTTTATGATGCTGGATCTATCTATTTTGGTTTTACTTGCTACGATAATCAAATCGATAAAGTCGTGGCCAATGAAATGCGTCGAGATGGGCAAAATATTCACGAAAATGACAATGTTTTTCTATTGATTGATAGTTACAATGATCGACGAAGTGGATTTTTTTTCCGGGTCAATCCTTTGGGAGCTCGTCAAGATGGCCAAGTATTCAAAAGTGGTGATAAACTAAATTTTAATTGGGACGCAGTTTGGAGCGCTAGCACAAAAATTAAAAAAACTAGTAACGAAGGAGGCATTTGGGTAGCTGAAATTCGAATTCCTTTTAGTCAATTACGCTTCGAGTTGCAAAATGTAAATGAGTGGGGAATAAACATTGGGCGTGAAATTGCTCGTTTGCATGAAGAGGTGATTTTAGAGCCTGTTCCGAAAAAATATGGTTCAAAGGCTAAATATCTCACAATAGAACTTGCATATCTATCTGTCCTGACGTCAATTTCCCCCATCCGTAATTTTGAAATTTTACCTTATTTAACAAGTGGGCTTGGTTTGCTTGATCGGGAACAGAAAAAAAATAATGAAGTACAGAAAATTTTAGAATTAGGTGGCGATTTCAAATACAGCCTAACTTCTAACTTAACTATTGATATGACTTACAATACCGATTTTGCACAAGTTGAAGCCGATCAAGAGTATGTCAATTTGACTCGATATAGTACTTTTTTCCCTGAGAAGCGTCCTTTTTTTCTAGAAGGTTCGAATTTTTTTGAATTTAGTATTCCACAAGCCACATTGAGCAAATCACCACCACTCTTGTTGTTTTACAGTCGTCGAATTGGAATAGAACAGGAACAGATGATTCCGATTATCGGCGGTGGAAAAATAACCGGAAAAGTTGGAAATTATGGAATTGGTTTACTTCATGTTTTAACTGATCAAAAATCCACTATTCCAGATGAAATCATTATTCCACGCACTAGTTTTTCTGTTTTAAGAATGCGGAGGGATATCCTATCTTCTTCTAGCCTTGGGCTTATAACCACAAACCGACAGTCGAATAGAGATAATTTCAATCGGACGGCTGGATTAGATTTGAACTATCGTCCGACTGAGACTGTAACTTTTAATGCTCTATTCGCAGGTTCAACCGACGTAAATCGCGAGGATAAAGCAACTGCACAGAATGGTTTTGCTTACTCGTTGACTGGAGGGTGGAGAGGTGATGTATGGCGCGCTTCTGCTGGCTATAGCGGTATTGATCCAGAATTTAAACCGGGTATAGGTTTTGCTGAACGAGGAGGTGGGCAGCGTCTGCGTGGCGAGTTTCGTTGGTCTCCGTGGGTAAAGGATATGAATGGCTGGTTTGGTTCCATGTTAGAAGCTATGGGTATAAAAGAGATGTTCACAGGTCCAGAAACCGATGTCTCTTTAAACAGTAACTATCAACCAGAGACGGTTATTTTTCGCTACTTGCATTGGATGAATTTTGTTAGTAATAATTGGTTAGCTATTGATATTCGTAGAACATTAGACAAACTAGATCAATCTTTCAAAGTACATAAAGATCATCAAATTCCACCGGATCAATACCTTTATACTAACTATTGGTTGACTACACAGACCGACGAAACTAGACCAATATCAGCAAGGATTTCTACCGGTTTTGGCCAATACTACAATGGGAAACGGTCGGGGCTGAATGGATTTTTAAGACTTAAACCGAGTAATCGTTTCACCATAGAATCTGGTTATAGTCTAAACTGGGTCAAATTGCCCACTGGTTCTTTCAATGCCAATGTAATTAATGCCAGGTTGGTTTATACTATTTCGACTTCTGCTTACGCCAAACTATTTACCCAATGGAACAGTGGTTCCCAACACTTGTCGAGTAATCTGCTAATCAACTATATTTATCAACCAGGTAGCAATTTTTATTTGGTTTTGAATCAAGTCTATGATTTAATGAACCCAATGAATAGACGTTTTGTTGATCGGGCATTTTTAGTTAAACTGACCTTTTGGTATCATTAAGTTATCTTAACAATTAGTCAGTTATATGCAAGCGATCCAATTAGAGAAGAGAAAACTCCGTGTCGAGTTACAGAATTGTCGAGATAAGATACCGCCGTGTGTACGACAAAGCCTAAGTCGAAAAATTTGTGGGTCCGTAGAACAATTAATCGCCAGCCATCAACCGAATAGCATTTTATTTTATCTTCATATGAAGAGTGAAGTTGAAACTTGTTGGTCATTGGAACCGCAACTGGCAAGTGGTCGATTGATTGTTTTGCCAAAAATCGAAGGTCAGAAACTTAGCCTTTATCAGATTAAAAATCTACAGACAGAAGTTCAGTTTCACAAGTGGGGAATGCGTGAGCCTGACCCCAGTCATTGTTCACCTATTAATTCGAACTTATTAGATCTGATATTGGTACCCGGTTGTGGTTTCGATAAATTTGGCTATCGGCTCGGTTATGGTGGTGGATACTACGATCGTTTGCTTTCCAATTACCCAAAGGCATTGATTGTTGGTTTAGCTTTTTCTAGTCAAATTGTGGAGTCTTTACCCGTTCAGTCTTGGGATTATCCTGTCGATTTTGTCCTAACGGAAAATGGTGTGGCTAATTGCTTCAAGCGGTAGCTTTGTGAAAGACAAATTGGCATTGACATTCAGAATTTAGGTCTGCTAGAATTAGGCCGCAATTTGCATCTCTTGGTGAGGTGGCGGAGTGGTCGAACGTGGCGGTCTTGAAAACCGTTGTAGCGAAA
>CAYVHK010000055.1:0-23636 GCA_964451145.1 uncultured bacterium
AGAGGATACCCTTGCGGTGGAAGTCCATAATTACGAAGAGTTGGGTGTGGAGACTATTGTAGACCTGAATTTGGGGTTAGATGAAAAGGATCACAGAGTAATTTTGAAGGGGCGAATACCGCCTGACCAAACAGTAGGGATTGGTCAGACGGTTTGGATAGAATTGCAGGCCTGTTCTATATTTGATAAAAAAACAGGTGAGGCTATTTGAAGCGGTTTACTTTCTTTTTAAATTTACCGCCAAGACGTGCATTTTTTTCTCTCTCTGCGTTTAATTGATTTTCTTTGAGTTTAATCTCCATGCAATATTTGGAAATTTGGTCATTCATTTGCATTTCAACAAAGGGATCATTAAAACCAAACTCAAAACCAAAACAATCATTGTCTGGTTTGTCCTGATTCGGGAACAATCGCACAATTTGTCCTTCAAAAACAGCAGCGTTCTCGTTGTGAGGTTGCTTCTCTACCGTTGTGTAGTCAATACCATAACCAGGGAATTTTCGATCGCTTATATGAAGTTCAAAGAAGGAGCCGACATCAAGACCTGAACCTTTTTTGCATGTTAGTAAAGCACCGTTACCACCAATATCTATAGTTCGGAATGTTACTTCTGTTGGCTCTCGACCAGGTCGTTCATTAGGAATTACTGTTTTGGCTATTACTTCATGGTCAATTCGCATGAATTTTCGAGATTTAATTCCAACACCTTCGTTTTCGATTTGTAAGATATGCCCTAAGGCACCATCAAAAAAAGATGTTGTAATAAGACCTTTAGCACTTTCAGGTATGCTCCCGTCCAGTGCCTTCAATTTAGCCGAGGCAGATATTAGAGCATTATCAGCAACAGATTGACTTGTTGCTCCCACTGGCGGTATAACAACCAGAAAGGCTTCTGGGTGAATAAAACGAACCTTTGCAGGTAGGGCGCCAGAATTAGGAAAACCGGCCACACTTTTTTCCAAAGTGAGTTCGATCTCGATGTTCCGTTGTACTTCAGAATCATTAATGGCATCTAGGGCTTCCGCTTCGGTAGCTGGCAACTCAGCAATATCTTCCGACGGTTTACGGACTTTAACGAAAGACATAATTGTTCGTCTCCTGGGGATACTAATTTTTACTGTAGAGTTTTAATAGTCGTCACAAGACTGATTAATGATAGTTTCCTTTGAAAGGGGTGTCAAGCAAAAAATATTATCAGCTAATTAGTTCAAAATTAGAGAAAAAAGTAGAAAAAGGAGCATTATGGATAGAAAGGTTCCGTTAATTTGGTTCTTATTTTTGTTTATTATTCAAGCTAGTTTTGCCGAGGTTACCATCTTTTTGAAGAATGGAGATCGTATTTCTGGAAAGTGGCAGGGGGGTAACAACCAGAAAATCCATTTAAACGTAGATAATCAACATATACATTTTCAAGTTACTACCATAGAATCTATTGTATTTAACTCTACTGATGTGAGTGCTATCGCTCGAAGGTACCTCAGAAATGGGGACTTATTTAATCAACGAGGCTTAATTCAAGAAGCAAAATCATTGTACCAGAAAGCGCTGGAAGAATCACCTAGTTTTTCGACTCCTTACTTCCGTTTAGCAGAGGTTGCGAATAGGGAAGATAACTTTGACTTAGCTCTCAATTATGCACAGTTTGCCTGCTTAGCAGATAAACCTCAATTTGAAATTGCCGAATTACTCAATGAATTAGGTACCCAATTTATTCAGACTGATTCGGTGGAAAAAGCAACAACCGCTTACGGTCTAATTTTGGAGCATTTTTCGGATTATCCCAGCCGTGAGAAATTAGCTTATTCGACAGGTATTTTATTAGCGGAAAATTCCGTCACCCCGAAAAAAGCACTTGAACTTCTCCAAATGGCGGTCAACGAATATCCTCATAACACGAATTTTGAACGAGTTTCATACTTGATTGGCGATCTTCAAGGTAAAAATGATCAGGCTGAACTCGCAGTCGAAACATTGACCAATTTCATGTTGACTTACCCGGATAGTCAATGGATTTCGGAAGCTCAACTAGCTCGTGGATCTGCTTTACTTACCTTAAATCAAAACCAAGAAGCTATTTCAGACTTCACTGATGTAATTGAAACCTCAAGTAATACGGAGTTGCGGAGAGAAGCACGAAAACGTCGTGATGCCAGTGCTTGGTCAGTTTATAGAGTTTCGGAAGGACTGCCAAGCAACCAAGTTCAAGCTATTGCTATTGACAATAATATTATATGGGTAGGTACTTCAAAGGGTTTAATGCAAATAAATCTGAACGACCAATCGTGGCAAAAAAATAGTGAAAATATCAACAGAATTAACAACATGTTTGATCGAGGTCCAATTAATGTACGGGCTCTCGACGCTACAGAGAAAGGTGTTTGGATCGGCACAATGAATCATGGTCTGATATACTATGATAAGCTTACGCAAGCTACAACCAATTACACAGTTTCAGATGGTCTACCTCACAAACTGGTCTATGATGTTGAGATGGATGAACTGAACGATGAGTTATGGGTTGGGACCTTTTCTGGTTTAGCTAGATACCGCCGATCAATTGATACGTGGGTCTCATATAACCGGGAAGAGCATGATTTGCCTGCTGATGACATCGTTACATTGACCGTTACTCCGGTTACTGTTTGGGTTGGTACTTCTCAGTCAGGTCTAGCTTATTATAGTCGTACTGAGGATATATGGCGACGATATGGTACTTTTGATGGTTTAGACCGGATTGTAGGTAAGTCAATTATCAGTTTTGATAGTACCGAAAATCGTATTTTTTTCACTTGGTACAATCGCCAACGTGAAGGTAATGGCTATGTAGAGGCTGATTTACGAGGTTTTAATAGCGTAACGGAAACTGTTATTAGTGGTACTGCTAGTTCGTTGGATAATATTCACATTGCTGTCAGTGATAATTCGTTGTGGATTGCTACAAATGAAGACGTATATAAGCGAACACGATATTCTGGGGAATGGGATCAAATCGCTTACCCTGCCAATCGATTGGGTAAAATTAAAATTAACTGCATCGAGTTAGGGAATGGTATAGCTTGGATAGGTACGACAAATGGCTTGGCTCAACTCAATACACGATCTTTAACCATTGGTCAACTCAATTCTGTTGGTCGACCAACAGAGAACTTCGAGACAATATCCGATGAAAATTCTGTTTCACCTAATTTTTCACCACAAGGAGTAGAAAATCAAAATGAGTGATTATAATGTTGGTATTGTTGGACTAGGTTGGGTTGCTGGTGCACATATCGAAACCTTCAAAAATGTTGTTGGGGCAAATGTTACTGCCATATGTTCCCGGAGAGAACATGACCCAGAAGAATTGAAATTGCAATATGGGCTTCCACTAAAAGTTTATAACAACTTTGAAAAAATGTTGGCTGATCCAGAAATCGACATTATCGACATCTGTACGCCGCATCCTTTTCACCCCGATCAAGCGGTAGCAGCAGCAGAAGCTGGAAAACATTTAATTATCGAAAAACCGATTGGTATTAGCTATGATCAAGCTAAGCAGATTCAAGCGGCAATTCAAGCCAATCAAGTCCAAGCTTGTGTTTGTTTCGAGTGTCGATATAGCAAGCATTTTACTATGATTCGCTCTATTATTGAACAAGGTTTGCTTGGTCATCTACATTACGGTGAAGTTGATTACTATCATGGGATTGGTCCATGGTATGGTCAGTACGAGTGGAATATCAAAAAGGATTTTGGTGGATCTAGTTTACTGACGGCAGGTTGTCACGCTCTAGATGCATTATTATTTTTTATGGATGGCCGTGTCGAAGAAGTTACCAGTTACCACACTAAGTCCAAGGGTAAGGATTTTGAACCTTACGAATACGAAACAACTAGTGTCACTTTACTTAAATTTGAAGGAAGCGAAAGAATAGCTAAAGTGACATCTTGTGTAGATTGTCTCCAACCTTATTATTTTCATGTCCACTTAGTGGGGAGTGGTGGCAGCTTATTAGACAATCGATTATATTCCGATAAAATCAAAGGCATGAATAAAGACAAGTGGTCAACGCTTGAAACGGCCTTAATCGACTCTGGTGATGTCAGCGATCACCCTTATGAACCTCAGTTTCAAGCTTTTGTCGACAGCTTGAATAAAGGTCAGAAAATGCCATTAACCGATTTCGACACTGCTTTTGAAACCCACCGAGTTGTCTTCGCGGCTGACTTATCAGCACAAGAACGTAGGACTGTCCAGCTATCGGAACTTAGTTAATGAGATGAGATTCAAGACAGATGAAACATAAAAAAATAGTAAGGAGATCAGCGTATGACCTCCTTTTATGGCCAGAAAGGAAACTTAGTTGGTTGACTGAAGGACTGCTTTATAACGACCACCAATGTTCACAACTGCGGCGACTAATTGTTGATTAGTAACTTCGCCTTTATTTATGGTAACAACAGCACTATTTGGCATAGTAACGTTGGCTTTGACAACCCCAGTGACTTTTGTAAGTGCGGACCGCACTCGTGCAACACAGCCCACACCTCATGTCATTCCAGACACTTTAAGTGAAACGGTCTCCGTTGTTACATTTTCTGAGGCTGCTTGGGTAACGGCTTTATTTTCTGGCTTAGCTTCTTTTTGAGTAGCTGTGGGTTCTACTTGTTTTTCTATTTTACTTTGCGTGGAACACCCCCAAGCTAACATTAAGCTCAAGCTAACCAGCAAAGCAAGGGAAAATTTCTGTTTTAACATACAACAACATCTCCAACTAAGATCGTGTTCTAATTGTATAGGTGAAAGTCGGTTATTGTCAATTCCATTTTGGAATATTAGAAAATGATATTAAAGGTTTATTCAATTCAGCGCTTCTGGCTATTAATTTTAATATTGTGTAGTACACTACCAATAGCAGCCAAACACCAAGGTAGCTTTGAGCAAGCCGTAGAAAGATATCGGTTAAAAGTTAACCGAACCCCCCAAAATTTAGATTTACACCAAGAAATGGTGAATTTTGCAGTCAAAAGCTAACAGGTGGAGCTGCCCCTGTACGTGTACCGGAAAGCTCAGGCCAAAAAGCCTAATAGCCCTCTCTTCTGCTATCTTCTGGCCTATACCTATTTTCATTCACGACGCAACATTGAACAAGCAATTGATTTATCTCAAAAGGTGGTGACTGCTCAAAATGATTTTTGGCAGGCTTACCAGTTATTGGGTGAATGTTATATGCTAAAAAATAATGTGCAGTTAGCTCAACAGAATTTTTACCAAGCCGTCGAAATCCAACCTGATGCTTGGCCTATAAAACTTCAATTAGCCAAGTTACACCTAAATCAAAAAGACGATCAGAGCGCCCTTGAATATTATCAGGAAGTTTTAATTGCTCAACCAAGATCCGCCTCCACTTACTTTCAGATTGGCAGAATTTTACTTCGTTTGAATAACTTATCAGAAGCTAAAGTTGCTTTTCAAAAATCTATCCGTTACGACAAAAATTCTGCTTCTTCCTATTACCAAATGGGTCAAATTTATGCTCTGCAACAACAACCAGAGAAGGCTATCAAAGAATATCGGAAAGGTCGACAGGTTGATCCTAACCCTAAATCGACACCTCGTTACCAGTTAGCATCTATCTTTCTACAACAAGAAGACGGTCGTAATGCCATTTTAGCCTTAAGAAGTGGTATCTCACTAGATCCAAAGTATATTGAATATGTCGACCAATTCAAAAATGTTAGCACCCTGAAAGCCGCAAGACAATTGTCTGAGATGTTGGCTGAGAACACAGCAACAACCGATAACGATGCTTTTCTACACTTTTTTGTTGCTCAGTTGCAAATTAAAATCAATCAACTTGAAACTGCACGCGGGCATTTAGAGCAGGTTGTAGTATTAAAGCCTGATCACGCTCAAGCTCATGCCTTACTCGGTGAACTATACGAAGAGTCAGACCCTTCAACTGCTATTGAGGCTTTTGAGCAATCTATTGAACATGGCAATACCGAAGTTGAGATGATGGTTAAATTGGCCGAACACTACCAGAAACAGAAAAAGAATCACAAGTTTGCCCAAATTGCTGAAGAGATTCTAGCTTTGATCCAACATCCGGAGATTCATTATCAATTGGCTCTCTATTACGAAGAACAAGCTTTAATCAAAAAACAGGTTCTAGAAAAGATAGAAGTCAAAGAATTAGAAAATAAGGCTTTGTTTCACGTTGATCAAGCAGTAAAAATTAATCCTGAAGTGGCTAAGTACAACCTGAAATTAGGCAGTTACTACGACCAGCGAGGTAAGTTAAAAGCTATTCGATTTTATGAAAAGGCAATCCAACTCGAACCACAAAATCCGGAAGGTTATTATAAACGGGGGCTGTTCATGTCGAACTATACATTTGGATCAGCCAAAGTTTTGCTATATGCACCTGAAGATGTCATGTCAGATTTAAAAAAAGCAATTCAACTCAATCCGAAATCAGTTGGTGCACATCGAGCCATTGGTATTGTCTACGACCGAATGTATAATGTTTCTGATGCTATTGCAGCGTTTAACAAAGTAGTTCAATTGGATCCGCATGACGCTTACGCCCAAATCTATTTGGCCGAAAAGTATGCTAACTCTGGGCAAATAAAACGAGCAATCGATGCCTTAGAACAGGCGATCAAAGGAAAACCCAATGATGTTGAAGCATTGAAAGATTATGCGTTTTTGTCCTTGAAATTGAACCAAGACAAGCTATGGAAACAGGCAAAATCGGCTTTGGAGAAAGCTATCATAATACGTCCGGACGACGCGGAAATTCTAATGAACTACGGCTACACGCTTTATCTAAATGGTGAGGTGGAGAAAGCTGTTGAAAAATATCAAAGATCAATTAAACTTAAACCAGATTGGGCCATTACTCATTACAATTTGGCTTTGGCTTACGAACGCCTCAGAAAATACAATTTAGCTAAACAAGCCTATCGAAAAGTGGCTGAAATCAACCCAAACAGTTCTTTGAGCGATAAATCAATCAATCGCCTTACGATATTAGGGAGTAAGTAAAGGTTTGACGAACTTAGCCAAATCTATTGGTCGATTACATGTCATTACTGACACAACGATCCAAAAACAATTCACCCATAGTCAGCTAGCTGAACTAGCGATTGCTGGGGGAGCTGATACGATCCAGTATCGGCAAAAACAGGCATCAACTCGTCAATTAATTGAAACCGCTGAGCAACTGAGATTAATCTGTCATTTACAAGATGTTCCCTTACTTATAAATGATCGTGCTGATATTGCTATTTCAGTTTCTGCAAATGGAGGACATTTTGGACAAGATGACCTTCCTATTCCTCTGGCTCGAAAAATTTTGACTGATCAATCAATTATTGGTGCTTCAGCCAGAAATGAAGCCAAAATATTAGAAGCTGTTTCTGATGGTGCTGATTACATCGGATTTGGCCCTGTTTTTACCACTCGTAGCAAATCAGATGCGGAAAAAGCCAAAGGTTTGCGAGCTCTGGAACGAATGACAAAATTAGTTGATTGTCCTATCATCGCTATTGGTGGCATTACTCTAGATCGGATCGCAGAAGTAATGATGACCGGTGCCTATGGTGTAGCAGTAATTTCTGCCGTTTGTCAGGCTGATGACCCTAGACAGGCTACGGTTCAGTTAATGACCGAGATCCAAAAAGTAATAACACTATGATTTGTTTTCAAAATCAGCCAATTCCTTTTGATACTAATTACCATCGTTATTGTCCCGATCGCGATTTTCCACCTTACCGCTATATTCCAGGCTTTTCGCCCCATCCAATTACTGATCCCCAAGGACATAGTTATCGCAAAAAAAATGATCAATTTCCTACAATAACTTGCCAAAATAACTCGCCAGGAAATTGGCGGAAAAACCGACAATATCTTTATGGTGTCGATCTTTTTAACTTTTCCTATTGGTGGGAAGCACATGAAGCTTGGGAACACGACTGGAATAGGACTAAAGGAGATCAAAAGATATTTTTACAGGGTCTGATTCAAATCTGTGCCGCTATGATAAAACAACATGTTTGCCAGTGGCGAGGAACGACAAATCTGTCTAATCGAGGATGTGCTAAACTAGCTCAAATCCAATCTAATTTTCCTGTCTATATGGGCCTCGATTTGAATCATTTTTTATACCAACTTGACGTGTTCTTTAGAAGCGTTATCCATTTTGGGGTATTTAACCAATCAACTAACGACCATCCACCTGTTCAACTTCCTTTAATCCGGTTGGTTTATTCCCAATGATGATTCGAGATAAACCAACCCAGGTTCTTACCAAGAAGTCCATTGTCATCGGCTTAATTTTGGTCATTATCAATGCCTACTGGGTCGGTATAGCTAGTGAACTTTGGTATGCAGTTTATACCTTAGTTTCTCCTTTTTCTAACGCAATATTTAGTTTAGCAGTACTCTTGTTTATCAATTCGGGGCTACGTCGCTATGCAAAAACATTGGCATTTACACCAGCGGAGCTGCTCTTAACTTATGCAATGGTAACTATGGTCTCCACTATTTCTGGCCACGCCATGATGGCAATTTTGATGGGGGGATTGGCCCACCCCTTTTGGTTTGCTTCACCAGAAAACGAGTGGTCTGAACTATTTCTGCATCATATCCCATCTTGGATGACTGTTCATCAGACAGAAGCCTTACGGGGCTACTATGAAGGTGGTACCACCGTTTTTCGCTCAGAATCTTTTCAGGCTTGGCTGTTACCAGTTTCTATGTGGTCAGGTTTTATTCTGCTTTTATATGGTTCATTACTCTGTATTGGTTTGATTTTACGTAAGCACTGGATGGAACGAGAAAAATTAAGCTTTCCATTGACACAACTACCGCTTCAAATGACAACGAACCGGAATTTCTTCAAACTGAAAGCGCTTTGGATTGGTTTTTCGGTTTCGGCCATTATTAGGCTAGTAAATGGTCTTCATGACATTTTTCCGGCTTTGCCTAGCTTTCCAGCTAACTTCGTTCTAGATCGATTTTTTACTGAAAAACCATGGAATGCTATTGGCTATAGTTCTATGTCTTTTAATCTAGCAATTGTAGGTTTGACATATTTCATGCCTTTAGATTTGGCTTTTTCAACTTGGTTTTTCTTTTGGTTAACTCGAGCTGAGCGAATCATTGCTAGTTTAGTCGGTATCAACATCTCCGACCTACATCTTAATGATCGAGCTACGGGAGGTTGGATTGGAATTGCTCTCATTGCCCTGTGGGGCGCTAGGCGACATCTGTCCGAGATTTTTAGACATCTGATTGGTCGGTTCAATGCCGACCAATCAGATGAGCCGTTTTCCTTTCCAATGTTAATTGCAATGACACTGGCTTGTATTAGTCTTGTTTTTGCCTTTTGCTATTTTGCAGGTATGTCGATTTGGACTATCTTAGTTTTTTATCTGATTTTTTTGGCTTTTGCCCTAGCTATCGGTAGAGTAAGAGCGGAGTTGGGACCTCCATATCACGAAGTCATAGGCATCAATCCTAGACAAATGATGGTTGACATGTTTGGGACTCGTCGATTGGGAGGAAATAATTTAACCATCATTAGTTTTTTATACGCATTTAACCGTAGTAATCGTTCACACCCAATGCCTAATCAAGTGGAGAGCTTACGCATTGGTGAACGTGCCAAGATACCAGGCACACCACTTTTTTTTGCATTGGCACTCGCCATTGGTTGTGGCGTTTTTGCTACTTTTTGGTCTTATTTAGAATTTATGTATCGTTATGGTTTAGATCGATGTCATGGAGCCATCGGTCATTTTGGTAGGGAAACATTCAATCCACTTCAGAATTGGTTGCAACACCCTCGTGAAGTCGAAACCCGTGGGATTTTTTTCATGTGTGGGGGGCTAGGTTTTGTTTTCCTTCTACAGTTTATGAGAAGCCATTTCATTTGGTGGCCACTTCATGCTTCTGGTTATGTGTTATCTGGCGCTAATTGGGGGGGGCTAATCTATTTTTGGTTTCCAGTGATGATCAGTTGGTTGGCCAAGTCTTTGATTCTAAAATTTTCAGGCTGGCAAACCCATCGAAAGTTAGAACCATTCTTCTTAGGTTTGGTTCTAGGTGATTACATACCACGAAGCATTCTAAGCATATTAAGTTTTATTCTTAACCTTTATATGCCTTCTTCTGGGGCAGGGCACACATTGTAGCCGAAATTAATTCATTGACGACGAATACAATTTATCAAGCTCTTAATCGGTCGAAGCAACCCAATTGTTAAAGCCAGTAAAATTGCTAAGATAACTAGCACTTGTAGTAAATCAGCACCAAGAGCGAACAACGCAATGTAGATGATGAGAGATAGTAGGCCTAACAGGCTAATTCTTCTAAACATTTAGCCTAAAATGGCTTTAACATATTCCCGTCGCATTCGACCAATATTGAAAATAGGAATTTCTTTAGGGCAGACAGCTTCACACTCACCATGATTAGAACAATCGCCAAAGCCCTCTGCGTCCATCTGTTCTACCATTCTCAAAACACGTGTTTTTCTTTCGGGTTTTCCCTGTGGTAAAAGTGCCAGTTGTGCCACCTTTGCTCCAACAAATAGAGATGCGGAAGCATTTGGACATGAAGCGACACAAGCACCACAACCGATACAAGCTGCCGCATCCATAGCTTCGTCTGCCACCTCTTTGGGAATTGGTATAGCATTACCATCAGGTGCATTACCAACATTAACCGAAATGTATCCACCAGTTGCAATAATACGATCAAAAGCTGAGCGATCAACAACCAGATCTTTTATGACAGGAAAGGCACTAGCTCGCCATGGCTCGATAGTAATGGTATCCCCATCATTAAATGAACGCATATGAAGTTGACAAGTAGCAGTGCCCGTTTTGGGGCCGTGAGCAATACCATTGATCACCAAGCTGCACATACCACAAATACCTTCTCTGCAGTCATTATCAAACTCAATTAGTTCATCTCCTCGATGAATCAAATCTTGGTTTAGTTCATCTAACATCTCCAAAAAAGACATGTCCGGCGAAACATTTTCTACCACATAATCAATCATGCGTCCAGAAGTCTGACGATTATATTGTCTCCAAATTTTTAGATTTAGTCTCATTGCTTACTCATTATTATTTGTAGCTTCTTTGGGTCAACTCAACGTTTTCAAAAATTAGTGGTTCTTTATGTAAGTTCCAATCAATATGTCCTTGTATTTCGATTCTCTCCCAAGCTGAAGAATAACTGTAATTTTCATCGTCTCGAAGAGCTTCACCCTCCGGCGTTTGACTTTCCTCTCGAAAGTGAGCACCGCAAGATTCAGACCGATCTCTTGCGTCAACTGCCATCAACTCTGCTAGTTCGAGATAATCGGCTACCCGACCTGCGAATTCCAAATTCTGGTTCATAGTGTCTTGGTTTCCTACGACTTTGACATTCTGCCAAAACTCATCTCGAATCTGAGTAATATCTTTCTTGGCATGCAGTAACCCTTCTGAACTACGAGACATACCTACATAGTCCCACAAAATCTGGCCAATTTGGCGGTGAAATTCTTGGGGTGTTTTTGCTCCTTGTATCGATAATAGTTGAGAAAATTTTTTTTCAACTTCCGACTCAATTTGTTGGAAAGCCAAATGCTCGGTAGTTACGGTAGGTAGATCCGTACCTGCCAAATAATGACCTAATGTATAAGGAATAACAAAATAACCATCAGCCAAGCCTTGCATCAATGCGCTGGCGCCGAGCCGATTTGCTCCATGATCTGAGAAATTAGCTTCACCTAGAACATGTAAACCAGGAATGTTACTCATCAGATTATAGTCAACCCATAAACCACCCATTGTGTAATGTACCGCGGGATAAATTCGCATAGGAGATTGATAAGGGTTCTCATTTGTGATACTTTGATACATATCGAACAAATTACCATACTTATCCCGAATCGTCTGCTCCCCCATCCGTTTGATGGAATCAGCAAAATCAAGATAAACTGAGAGACCTGTAGAACCAACGCCACGGCCATCGTCACAAACTTCTTTTGCATTGCGTGAGGCTACATCACGGGGTACTAAATTCCCAAAGGATGGGTATTTACGTTCCAAGTAATAATCACGTTCTTTTTCCGGAATTTGATCAGGCGGTCGAACATCACCTATTTGTTTAGGTACCCAGACTCGACCGTCATTTCGTAGGCTTTCACTCATAAGTGTTAACTTAGATTGGTGGCTACCTGAAACAGGGATGCATGTAGGGTGAATTTGTGTATAGCAAGGGTTGGCAAAATAGGCTCCTCGTTTATGGCATCGCCAAGCTGCGGTGACATTGGAATTGATGGCATTAGTCGAGAGATAAAAGGCATTACCGTAACCTCCAGTACAGAGCAAAACGGCATCACCAGCATAGCTTTCAATTTCACCTGTAACTAAATTCCGAACGACAATACCTCTGGCTTTGTCATCAACCAACACTAAGTCTAGCATTTCTCTGCGAGGAAACAAATCAACGGCTCCAAGATCAACCTGTCGCATTAGTGAACTATAAGCACCTAATAGAAGTTGTTGTCCAGTTTGCCCACGCGCATAAAAAGTTCTCGATACTTGGGCACCACCAAAAGATCTATTAGCTAATGTGCCACCATATTCACGAGCAAACGGAACCCCTTGTGCAACACACTGATCAATAATATTAGAACTGATCTCAGCTAATCGGTGAACATTTGCTTCCCGAGATCTATAGTCTCCACCTTTAATGGTGTCGTAAAAAAGCCTCCAAACGCTATCACCATCATTGGGATAGTTTTTAGTAGCATTGATACCACCTTGAGCGGCAATGCTATGAGCACGACGAGGAGAATCTTGAATACAGAACGTTTTGATGTTATAACCGAGTTCAGCAAGCGTAGCTGCGGCAGAAGCTCCTGCTAATCCAGTGCCGACAACTAAAACTGTGAATTTTCGTTTATTAGCTGGATTGACCAATCTCATATCAAATTTGTAACGTTCCCATTTGGAAGTTAAATCGCCTGCCGGAACTTTAGAATCAATTACCATTTCATATCCTCCTCTCGAATCTTATTTTTTTCAATAGTAATCCAATAGTCATTTGTCTGGTCAGTTTTTACGGCTAAGACTCTTTTATTGCAATGATTTGGCGAATATAATAAGGGGAACAGCCAAAAATCCGAATGACATGAGTATCGAAAATAATAACCCAATTTGATGGATAGCCAACTCGAATTTTGGGAAACGGACACCAAGAGACTGGAAAGCGCTCCAAAAACCGTGTCGCAAATGCAAACCGAGCATCAGCATAATACCAATATATAGTATGACTATGTACCATTTCTCAAATTCTGCAACCACTAATTTGTATAAATCTCTAACTGTTTCACCGTGTAATGTCGTTTGGTAACCTTCGGCCATTCCAGGACCAAATTTAAAATGTTTGATATGTAGTACCACAAAAACTAGCAAAAGAAGACCGGTGAAGGCCATAGATAAAGAGGAAATCGTTTTCTGGCTGTTTCCATCTGCGTTACTTACTTTTTCGTATGAGATGGGTCGTGCTTTCAGTTTGTTTGATGCGATCGAAATTCCAGTAATGATGTGTGTCAGAAAAAAAATAATCAATCCCAATTCCATTAGATACAAAATTTTTCCGTGTCCAACAGTTTGAAGGAAGTGTGCATATTCATTATAAGGATCAGGGTTATCTATCAACAAAAGTAAGTTTCCCGTCAAATGAGCAGCGACAAATCCACAGAGCGCTAATCCGGTGATACCTGTCAGTAATTTTTTGCCGACGGATGACCAGATTAATTTGGCAAATTGCACCGTTGTTTGCTCCTTAGCGACCAGCTAGGCCATGCTATTACTTGATTTGGTAAAAAGTAACACATTTACAAGATTGATTCAAATCTCATTTCTTAGTGAGGACAAGTAACAATGATTCAATTGTGTGATGGATTAAGCCCTTGAATTGACGATCCTAAAGCGTTTATAGTAAAATGGCGAACTCAGTACTCATAGGTGATTGGGAGACAAATTTAAGAAATGGACCTAAATAAAAAAATAGCAATCGTAACCGGATCCGGTCAGGGAATAGGTCGGGCGATTGCTCAACGATTAGCTCAAGCTCAGGCTAAGGTGGTGTTGTTGGACCTCAAGCTTGACGCTATTGAGATGGTTGCCGATGAAATTCGGACCAAAGGTGGTTATGCACAACCACTAAAACTTGACGTTACCAGTAGCGATCGGCTTCGATATATGGTTAAACAGGTGATGTGTGAATTTGGAAGAATCGATATCTTAGTTAACAACGCAGGTATAACGGGACGAACCGTCCCAATGATTAATTTGAACGAGCAAGACTGGGATCAAGTAATGAACTTAAATCTCAAGGCTGTTTTTTTATCCTGTCAAGCAGTACTTGGCCCAATGATAGAGAGACAATACGGTAAAATTGTTAATGTAGCCTCAATTGCTGGAAAAGAAGGGAATCCAACTCTAGTACCTTACTCGGTCTCTAAATCCGGTGTGATTTGTCTGACTAAAGCGTTAGCTAAAGAGGTCACTGATTATAAGATTAACGTCAACTGTGTTTCACCAGCCGTCATCCAAACGCCTATATTGGATGGAATGGCTACCTCAACCGTTGATTATATGATTAGTAAAATTCCAATGGGGCGAGTTGGCCAACCAGAAGAAGTGGCAGCAGTAGTCCACTTTTTGGCTTCCGACGACGCCAGTTTTGTAACGGGTCAATGCTACGATGTCAGTGGTGGACGTGCAACTTATTAACCGAAAACTAGTTGATTCTCAAGAAGGAATGACATGGTTGCAATTTTTAATATTAATTGCATTAATCATGATCTTTGCGTTGGTATCCTTACCACCTTGGTTTGAACAACGAAAAGTTATTCAAGCTGATGTTGATGTAGAAATTATTTCCGAAGCTGTTAAAAAATTTCATCGACACACCAAGCAGTACCCAACGAATTTACATGATTTGGTTTTGAATCCTGGTATAGAAGGATGGCGATACCCCTATTTGTCTGAAATTCCACAAACACCATGGAAAAGCAGATACATCTTGATGCCCGAAACATACAAAATTTGCCTTGAGGACAATGGGAATGAAGTTCCTTCTAAATATCGCCTAGGTGGAATTTCAGAAATTAGTCGTGTCTATTTAGAGGGCCGATCGGCAACCCAATATTGGTGGTAAACGGGATCGACTGACTAAAATTTTATTGTTAATTCTCCAGTCCAAGTTCTAGATTTATTTTTACTAGCGAATACCATATAAGGGTCTCCTGAAGCATCGAAATAACGGCGAGTCATGTTATGGCTATTGAAAGCTGGATTAAAGTCGCTATATTGAACCCAGAGATTGATATTTCTTAAAATATCCCAATTAGCTCCCAAAGAAATAGAGTGGGCTATTCCATCATCTTCGTTTCTCTGACGATTTACTTCTGGGTAAGCTCCCTTGTCCAACTTATAGGTATATGCGTCTTTTCGCTCTGCATACAAATTGAGTTCTTTGTAATTGTATGGGTTCGGGTTAGTAATTAGTTTTAAACTGGTTACTAAAGTGTTACCCCACGAGTGAGAATCAAAGTCTGAAGCATCTTCAGCCCGTGTTGGAATATAGTATAGTGAATCTTGCTCACTGTATGTCGATACATTTGCCAACATGAAGTTGCTTCTTTCCGATAAGTCGTAATTCCAAAACAGATTAGATCCGCCACTAAACTGGCTGGAGTCCTGTTTTAGATCTGGTCTCAAATCTAAGTCTTCATAATCCTCAATGTATGTGTTGTCGTATGTGTTAATATTAGTCTTGTAGAGAGCATTCATTTGCGATGTTTTGATCGTAAAACCTTGAATTTCATACTTCCGGATGGTCAATTCACTCTGATCTTTCATGTAAAGATGGCCCATTTCATCTAAAGTAAGAAATGAAAGATCATGATGAAGATGACTTTGCTTATTGACCTGATAAATTACTCGACCTTTGTAACGTCCCTGATCGTCAAATTTTTGTACCCGACTTATAATTCGATGGTAGATCGTGGCACGTACTGCAGCTGCTTTTAAATCTTCAGCTGACTCAGCTTGATTTTCCATTTCATCAGCAAGCATAGTTGTTTCATACAGTCTCAGATATTCAGCTTCTTCCAGCAACCGTAGTCGACGATCTAACATACCTCCACCAGCAATATCGTTGAGTGGCAGATCGGGGAAAATGGCGTTGCGCCCTAATAAATTTCTCTCAGGATGTAATGGATCGGATAAAACATCAGCTAAACCAATACCAGCAGGTGAAACTAAAGACAAAGCCCCCCCCGCAGGTAAACCACCCAAATGTCGTTTAAATTGACTAGCATCTTTTACCAGTAAGGTACCATCAGCGAGAATGGCTAAAGTTTGTGGTTTGGTAAATTCGCCTTTGCCTCGTCCTCGGCGATCGATGCCAACGTTTCGCAAGAAATTACCATCAGAATCAAATTTAACCACTCGATGGTTTAGGGTATCCGCTACCCAGATATTTCCCTCGTTATCTACGGCTAAATCACCAGCCTGCTTATCCAATTCACCATTTCCTCTTCCATAACCAGCAAAGGACTTTATTTTCTCTCCGGTTGCTGAAAACTTGTGGATGAAGGAACTTGGAACCGTCGATTTACCTTTGTATGGATCCAGAACAAAAAGCTGACCCATGTGGTCAACATCAATTCGTAGTTCGCGCTCAGAGCCACTCAATTTGTATGCGAAGGCAGACTTGCCTTCATTGTCTATCATTAATTTAACAGGTTGAGCAATTAGGGACCAAGGAGTTGAATCTATAGATGTAATATAGAAAGTTTGTAAGAAAACACCCTCTGGCGAAAATTTATGAATACAAGGGGCATAGCGATAAATTTTAGGACTGTCAGTCTTGGCTACGTGGTGAATAGTGGTATCGGCGACAAAAATGTTGTTTTCTCTATCAACTACAATGTCATTGGGATTAGTTAAAATAACACTGCCATTTAAGGTTGTGTTTGAGATTTGGCTCTTGTATTGGCCTTCAGGAGTCAGAAGGTAAATCGTTTTGTGGACTTTGTCACTGACATAAATCTGGCCGTCATAACCGAATGCCAAATGAATCTGATTACTGAATCGACCGCTAGTGTTTCCTTTTCCACCAAACTCCGTTTCAAATTTGAGATAATTTAGAGCAAAAACGGCTTGACTCACAACCAGAAAAAATAAAACAGCCCACGCTAGATTCCATTTATGTTTCATCGTTCATACCAAAACTGATTGGGATTGTAGCACCGAGACCTGCAAAAATCAAGTGTCCCAAGGTTTAGGTTTTGACAGAAAAAAGAATGATATGTTACAATCAGTTGCCTTTTGTGCCACAAAAAATAAACTAAAATCACGTTTCCTGATCTGTTCTGGGGTCTTCCATTACCCAAAAGATTGATTTGGATTGGAAGTCAGATTCGGACCTGAGGGAAGCGGCCGTCTACCACAAATTTTGTCGGTAGAATAACCCATTGTGAGTTAAGGAGTTTCCTTTGAACGTATCCATGAAAGAATTGCTAGAAGCTGGTGTTCATTTTGGCCACCAAATGAGGCGGTGGAACCCAAAAATGGCAAAGTATATATTTGCTGAACGTAACGGCATTTATATTGTAGATTTGCAAAAAACGCTACGTCTTTTGGGTGTGGCCTATGAGTTCGTTCGTCAAAGTGTTGCAAATGGCGGTAAAGTGCTGTTCGTTGGTACTAAGAAACAATCGCAACAAGCTGTTGAGCAAGAAGCACTGCGATGTCAAATGTTTTATATTAACCAACGTTGGTTAGGAGGCACATTGACGAACTATGATACCATTTCTAAGAGTATTGATCGGCTAAAAAAACTGGAAACTGATGATGCCAGCGGCATGTTAGATAATTTTGTTAAGAAAGAAGCCATGAAACTTCGTCGTCAGATGCAAAAGTTGAACACTAACCTCTCTGGAATTAAAGAAATGGGTGGACTTCCAGATGTCGTAGTTATAACTGATACTAATAAAGAAGAAATTGCTGTTTTGGAAGCCAAAAAATTAGGTATTCCGATAGTCGCAATTGTAGACACTAATTGTGATCCAGATTTGATTGATTATCCCATTCCCGGTAATGATGACGCTATTCGCTCTAATAACTTGATTTGTCGTGCCTTAGCTGATGCTGTTGTGGATGGTAGAGGAACTGCTACAGAAGGTCAGGATCAAGTTTTATCAGAGGAACCCAATCAGGAATCAGATATCCATACGGAAGCGGTATCACCCAAAGGAAATCAAACAGAGGAAGAATAAGCACTTTTGTGATCTAAAAAGCGAAAACATGAGATTGAGGGAGGTTTTCTAATAAATTAGATGAAAATTACAGCAAAAATGGTTGGAGACTTGAGGGCTAGAACTGGTGCTGGCATGATGAATTGCAAAAAAGCATTAACGGAAACTGGTGGTGATGTTGACCAGGCTATCCAACTATTACGTGAAAAGGGCCTTAAAGCCTCAGAGTTAAAAAGTTCTCGTCAGGCTTCAGAAGGCACAATTGTGTCGTACATTCACCCAGGGAATCGTATTGGAGTGCTTGTAGAGATTAACTGTGAAACTGACTTTGTAGCCAGGACTGACGAATTTCAAGAACTGGCAAAAAATATTGCTATGCAGATTGCTGCCTCAAAGCCTAAATATCTTGATCGGGAAGCCGTACCAGCGGACGTTATTGAATCCGAAAAGGCGATTTTAGGACAACAAGATGATGTTCAAAGTAAACCAGAACAGATTATTGAAAAAATTGTTGCAGGTCGTATTGATAAGTTTTTTGCTGAAGTTTGCTTAGTTGAACAAGTATATATTAAAGACAATGATAAAACGGTTGATGAGATCGTCAAAGAGGCGGTTGCTAAATTGGGTGAAAATATTGTTATTAACCGATTTTCCCTCTTTGTTTTGGGGCAATCATAGATCTGGCCCGTTTGATTTCGTGCTACGACACGGGTCAAAAAAGGAGAGGCTAAATGCCAGATATAGTCATTTTAGAAGCTGAAGAACGAATGGAAAAATCAGTCGATTCGGTTATCAGAGAATTTGGCAAAGTTCAAACTGGCCGAGCTTCAACTTCTCTGTTGGATAATGTGAGTGTCGATTATTACGGAGCAAAAAATCCGATTAATAAAGTTGCCACCGTAACGACACCTGAAGCTCGTTTAATCGTTATTCAGCCTTGGGACAAATCAGCTATCAAGGACATTGAAAAAGCGATAGCCTCTTCGGATCTAGGATTGAACCCGAATAGTGACGGCAATTTGATTCGTATCGCTATTCCAGAATTGACCACTGAGCGCCGACAGCAACTAACAAAAGTGGTTGCTAATATCGCTGAAGATGGCCGGGTTTCAATTCGAAATATCCGTCGAGATGCCAATGAAAATCTGAAAAAAATGGAAAAAAATAAGGAAATTTCAGAGGATGATCTGCGTGGCTATACGGGAGATGTTCAAGATTTAACCGATCAATACGTCGATAAAATCAACGAACAACTGCAAAAAAAAGAACAAGAGCTTTTAGAGATTTAGTCCGTTTTGGTAAACAAAGCAGTTCATGCTACTGCGACTTCTTAGCTCTTTGGTTTTAATTCCAGTTACCGTTTTAGTTGTTTGGCAAGGTGGTGTTTTATGCGTGCTATTTGTTACCTTGCTGGTGATTGCTGCTTTATTGGAGATGTGCCAACTGACGGAGGCCATTGGTGCCAAGCATAGTCGGTTCCTGACTGTATTTTGCAGCTTACTTCTCTGCTTGCCGGCTATACTGTTATACTTCCCAAGTTTCCAACAACCTATTTGGTTTTCCTTTTCACCTATCCTTTTTTTTGTCTTGTTGCTTAGTTTTGCTTATCAGGTGCAACAGGGAAAAGCTGATTTTTTATCTCCATCCACCAATTTTATCAATTCTGTTTGTGTTGGTTGGGGGTTCGGTTATCACGTGCTCAAATTACGACAAGTGGATGGGCCAGAATCTATTGGTTTCTATTTAATCCTCTTTCTGCTAATTATAATTTGGTCTGGGGACACCTCAGCTTATCTTTTTGGCAAACAGTTTGGTCAGCATAAGTTACGGCCAGACATTAGTCCAGGAAAAACAATTGAAGGTACAATAGCCGGCTTGGTGGGTAGCGTTCTGGCAGGTGTGAGTACTTGGTATTTTCTATTAGTTGTGCATTTTCCTCTGATGACCCTATTTCAAACGTTAGTAATATCATTGATCATAGGTATAACTAGTCAACTAAGCGATTTAAGCGAATCAATCATCAAGAGAAATGCTGGCGTCAAAGACTCTGGGTATTTAATTCCCGGTCATGGCGGCTTTTTAGATAGACTGGATAGCATGATATTTGCAACTCCTGCTTTTTACTATTGTCTACAATTGTTTCGCCTAATATGAAGCGTATAGTAATCCTAGGCTCAACTGGTTCAATTGGGCAAAATGCATTGTCAGTAGTATCGGCACATCCTGACCAATTTGAAATCGTGGGATTATCTGCCAACCGATCAATTAAGCAACTAGAAAGTCAAATCCTTAAGTTTAGGCCCAAACTTGTTGCTGTAGCTGATTCCTTCGCTGCTCAAAAATTAAAAAATAGATTGAATAGCGCAACTCGGACCGAAATTCTGGTTGGTCAAGATGGTATTATCACTTTGGCTAAAATGACAGAAGCTGATCTGGTTCTTGAAGGTATGGGGGGAAGCATTGGGCTAATACCTACTTTATCCGCTATAAAAGCTGGTAATGATTTGGCTTTTGTCAATAAAGAGGTTTTAGTAATGGGTGGCTCCCTCGTATTAGAAACAGCAAAAAAAAACAACGTTCAACTCCTTCCAGTAGACAGCGAAATCAGTGCGGTGTTTCAATGTTTGCAAGCCTCTTCATCGCGCGATGAAAGTCAAATTAGACAAGAAATTCACCGATTAATTCTTACAGCATCTGGTGGTCCATTTCGTCAAACACCAATTTCAGAATTACCATATGTCAAACTAGAACAAGCCTTGAAACATCCCAATTGGAATATGGGCAAGAAAATTACTGTTGACTCGGCGACTATGATGAACAAAGGATTGGAAGTTATCGAAGCCAAATGGTTCTTTGATCTTGACCTATCTCAGATTGAGGTTTTGGTTCATGCCGAAAGTATTATTCACTCTATGGTTGAATTTGTTGATGGTTCGCTGTTAGCTCAATTAGGTGTGGCAGATATGCGAGTGCCAATTCAATATGCCCTTACTTACCCTCAACGGTTACCAAATCCAGCTCAACGCCTAGATTTTTCTCAAATTCGAAAACTTCACTTTGAACCACCTGACTTTTGTCGTTTCCCTTGTTTAAAACTTGCGTACACTGCGGCCGAGGTTGGGGGTACTTTACCCACTGTTTTGAGTACAGCTGATGAAGTGGTTGTCGATGCGTTTCTTCAACAACAAATCGACTTTATTGACATTCCTCGCATTTTAGATCAAGTTCTGAATGCTCACGTCGTTATTCATGCCCCTTCTCTGGATGATATTCTTACCTCGAGCCACTGGGCAAAAACAACCACTAAACAAAAGATATTAAACATAATATAACTGTTCCGTAGGAGGATTATGAGTCTTCTGGATTTAGTCCAATTGATGCAAGCTTTTTTTGCTTTTGGCTTATTAATTTTTGTTCATGAACTTGGCCACTTTGTTGCTGCCATCTATTGCGGTATAACTGTCGAAAAATTCTCAATCGGTTTTGGTCCTCGATTGATTGGATTTACCAAGGATGATATAGAATACTGTATCTCAATTATTCCTTTTGGCGGTTATGTTAAGATGGCTGGCGAAGACCCAAATGAAAGGGGTGAAGAGGCTGACCAAGTTATTTTAACGGAAGAAAATCCAACCGGTGAATTTCATAGAGCACCAGTTAGACATAGAATTTTAGTAGCTATTGCAGGCCCTTTAGTTAATTTAGCTTTTGGTCTTATTCTCTACGCTTTTATGTTTATGATTTGGGGTGAAAAAACAACAGCCTCTATGAAATCTACTAGGATTGGGCATATTCAAGCCAACAGTGCTGCAGAAACGGCGAAATTGGAAGTTGGTGATCAAATTGTCTCTATTGATAGAAAGAAAGTTGAAAGTTGGCCTGAGTTAACTGAAACCATTATGCTAACCCCACCAGGAAAAACGATCAATATGGAACTCATCCGAAAAGAACAATCAATAGTTCTTACCTCCAAAACTAAATCACGAAGGATCGGAGCTAGAATAGTTAGCCAACTTGGCATTTTGCCTTACCAAACTTTATTTGTATCAGGATCTCCCAAAATTAGTGGATTACAATCTGGGGATCAAATCATTGCAATCAATGATCAGCTAATTCATTCTAAAGTGGCCTTCAATACCGAGTCGCAAAAAGGTCCCATTAATCTGACAGTTCAGAGAGGAGGCAAAAAAATAACGATCGAAAATGCTAATGTGGATTGGCACTTTCAAATCAGTAGTGTTCCCAAAGGAAATATTGGTACTAACTTTCAGTCTGGTGCTAAAATCTTGCAAATCAATGGTCAGCCAATCGTTGCATCCAATTCAATCGAATTTTTTCAAGAACTGGATAATTTTGCTATTCAGAACGTGGGAGTGCCAGTTGCATTCCAACTACAAAAAAATGACAAATCAATAACTACCGCTCAGATAACACCAAAAACTCAAGCTAAACGTACAGGAAGCAATACAGAGATAGATTGGCAGGGTTTGCAGATTAGACACATTTACACAAATTTGATCTGTGAAGAGAAGGTGGAAACAATCAGCTATAATTTCCTAACAGCTTGGGGACGTGGGGCTAAAGAAAGTATAGAAGCTATATCCCGAACATTTAATGTTGTACAAAAATTGTTTACTCAAAGTAATACAATAGGTTTAGTTAGTGGTCCTGTCGGCATTTTAAGGATTATTACTAAACAGTCAGGACCATCTCTAATTTTTCTAATTGCTTTCATTAGTATTAACCTGGCCATTGTCAACTTATTGCCGTTAGCAGTTACTGATGGAGGCCAAATTATGTTATTTTTATTAGAAGCTATTCGGGGTAAACCAATGAAGCTCAAATACCAAGTAGGTATTCAAACTGTAGCCGTAGTACTATTAATTTTACTAGCGGCCTATATCACCATTAACGACGTTAGAGATCTATTTAGCGGTTAACCTGATAGTTCAGTGGATATTCGTCGGCAGTTGGGTGAAATTGTTACTGTAACAAGAGAATATATAGAGGAACAAGTGCAACTTGGTTTTTTCGACATAGAGGAAAGTACTGAAAAATCTTTGGGACAGAAAGATGCTTTTTTGGCTAGTCAGTTGACGGAAAAATCTACTCTATATGCTGATCTTGATCTGGAGGCATTAAAAACAAAAGCTGTCGATTGTCACAACTGTAAACTTGATCAAACTAGAACCCATGTGGTTTTTGGCATTGGGAATCGGGATGCTGATTTAATGTTTGTTGGTGAAGCTCCCGGTGCCGAGGAAGATCGAAAAGGTCGACCGGTAATTGGTCGAGCAGGCCAGTTGCTGCCTT
>CAYVHK010000056.1:0-4635 GCA_964451145.1 uncultured bacterium
TGACTCACCATGTGATGAATCAGATGGGACACAATTTTCGCAATGTGGTTGGCATGAAAAAGGTAACCGCAGTTGAACAAATTCGTCGATTATTGCCAGACTATATGCCAATGGGCGAGGATGGTATGGGTGAAATGGGGAAACACATCGAAAACGGCGGAATGCCAGTACCAACTAACTCTTTACCCATGGTCGGTGGATACGGCCCCTTTGACTATATCACAATGGGTGGAATGTTCACTTTGCTCAAAGTCAGAACTGAATTAAAGAATTATCAAGACCCGGGTTGGTATCAGCACCCTGAAGGAACAGTTGCCAGAGCTATTGATAAAACCGACAAAGCGATCTTAAGAGATCACTTTAAAGTTAGCTAATTTATTTGATCTAAAGATAGAGTAACTGCTCCTTGCCGCCTGATTTGGGGGGGATCAGTCGTCAAATCAATAACTGTAGAGGAAACTTGGGTTTTGGTAGGCCCACCATCCAAGACTAACAAGTTATTCCCTAATTGTTGGCTGACTTGAAGAGCAGTAGTAGCTGGTGGATGATCAGAAAGGTTGGCACTAGTTGTAGCAATGGGGCGACCAAAGTGTTGAATCAATTGGCACGCTAACCTATTGGCTGGTATGCGAATACCAATTGTCGTTTGACCAGCTGTCACTACTTTTGGCAAATTTGGTTTGACTGGCAAAATTATGGTTAAGGCCCCAGGCCAATGTTGTTTTGCTAGCTGAAAAAATAGTGGTGGCATTTCTTGTACTACTTGTGTTGCTTGTTCAATTGATGAAACGAGCACAGGAATCGGCTTATTGCTCGAACGGCCTTTGCAATTAAATAGTTTGTGAACTGCTATAGAGTTAAATGGATCGGCTCCAAGTCCATAAACGGTATCAGTTGGAAAGGCAACAATTTCGCCAAGTTGCAACATCCGAACAGCCTGTTGAATTAGTTCTGGCACTGTATGTTTGCTTTTATTAACCAATTTCGGAATTCGCTGAAGCATTGAGATCGAGATCGTCCCTCTGGCCTTGCTGATACTTTTGATAGGCTAAGCCAGCGATCATGGCAGCGTTGTCGGTACAAAGACGAATTTAAGTATAAAAAATTTTGGCTCCAATTTCCTCACCTGCAGCCGTCATCTCCTTCCTTAAAAGACTGTTAGCCGCGACTCCACCCGTCAAAGTAATTGTTCGGTATCCTTTCTCTTGGGTTCCCCGAATAGTTTTGGCTACCAAAACATCAATAGCAGCTGCTTGGAAGCTTGCAGCAATATCCTCAACGGCCGGAAGTTGCTGATTTTTCTTAGCCTTCTCAACAAAGTTTCGGACCGATGTTTTAATTCCGCTGTAGCTGAATTGGTAATTTCCACTATTTAACATTGGACGTGGGAATTCAATGGCTGTTGCATTTCCTTTTTTAGCAAGATCATCAATGATTTTTCCCCCCGGAAATCCCAAGCCTAAATATTTAGCAACTTTGTCGTAAGCTTCGCCTGCAGCATCGTCTTGAGTACTGCCTAATACATTATAGATTCGCCAACCTTTTGACACTTCTACCAATAGTGTATGGCCACCAGAAACAGTAAGGCAAAGATGCGGAAATGTCAGTTGATCGTGTTCCATAAACGGTGCATAAATATGCCCTTCTATATGGTTAATACCGAGCAAGGGAAGTTGACAACAGTAGGATAAACTTTTGGCCGCTGATACACCAACTAACAAGGCTCCAATTAAGCCTGGTCGATTTGTTACAGCAATAGCAGACAGTTCAGATAGATCAGTATTGGCCTCTTGTAAAGCTTCCTCAATAATATAATTTATTAATTCTAAATGCTGACGGGACGCTAATTCTGGAACGATACCACCGTATTTTTCATGAAGCTCGATTTGGGAAGAAATTATATTAGATCGAATTAATCGTCCATCTTCAACTACTGCTACTGAGGTATCGTCGCAAGAAGTATCGATGCCTAAAATCTTCATACCTTTAACCAAATTTGTCACCTCTTGCATTGTTTGAGCTACATTCGACCTTGCATTTGTCCCATGGCCATAATCATACCGTACAATTGTTGCAACTCTATAATGGAGGTAAATAGCCTTACTTCTAAGCCACTTTTTTTCGGAGTTACACCCATCGCAACACTGTAGGTCTGTGGAATTCCAGTTAATAAGGCGGCAATCATGCCAACATTAGGATCGGATTGAGCGACTACATTCAAAATCTGGTTAATTATAGTCATAGGAGACATCGCCATGACCATGTAACCGGTTGGATTCAATACATCAAACAATCGATCGTAGCCAGTGCTTTGGTCAAAACCGTTGTCGAGTCCAAGGCAGATGTCTATAACGGCCTTGATAGCTTGTGGGGTTTCAGCAGTTGAAATGACCAAAATTTTTTCAAAACTAGCGCAATATAGATGTAACTCGCTGGGCATCATTCCATCTATTTGTGGATTATCGAACAAATCGAAGCCACCAATTTCCTGATTGGGTAGAATGTAGTTTTTGATTTCGATCCCTTCGTAAACCTCCATTGAACCGGCCTCTACTGCTGAGTCAGATACGTTTATCCCCATAGCTTGGTATATGAGAGAATTAGAACCATACATTAACTCAAAATAGTCATTATCAATAAGCTGATCTAACTTTTTCTGATCAGTGATTTGATAAATCTGGGTTAGGTCTGGGATCACGGAGCTAGAAATGTTATTAAAACCCGCTGATTGTGGTCCAACTGAGGCATAAAATTCGGAAGCTAAATCAGTTACTCTGATGTTCAATTCCTCGGCGTTTTCAGGAATTTTTCCTGTTCCGGATGATTTCATCATTTGTCCTGCCATCTTCATTGACCAAAGTGCGACCTCAGCGATTTTATCGGTATTTAAATTCATCCCGTACGCCATTCCACTACCTTCAGGAATATATTTCATCAGTGGAAAATTCTCAGAGCCTGTTTGGGAGGCTATGCTTTTGTTGATAGGCTGGATATAGGTGCTAATCTCGCTACCGTCAACCATCTGCAAAAATGGGGTAAGAACAACTTCTCCTTTATCATGCTGCAAGGTCAAACTCAAAGATTGTATTTGGGTTAACCACTTCGACATAACCGTTAGTATTTCACCCTGACCTGTTTCCTGAACAGCTCTTTCGAATACTTTTTCTACCATTTCTTGATTGTTTTCAACTAATTTCTGAATGGCAAAATACCCGGCCATATCATTGGCAAGAGAATTAAATTCAAGGTCGGAAAAATTAGCTGATTTCAGGATGGATTTGCTTTCCCGACGATACGTTTCGATTACTTGATGACAAACAGCCTGATTACTAGTAAACACCATCACATTATCCAAAAAGAGAAATGACTCAAGTTGATCTGATTCGTCATTTTCTTCATTCGACTTGGTTAGGTAGGTAATATCTTGGTAGGTCTTTTTGATCAAATTCCCCTCTTCCTGACCTAACATTTGCAGAACAGTTTCTTGGTTAGATATATGAACAGCAGCTGAGATAGCAAGAGGATTTTCTTGATTTGTTTCATCTATATGCATAAAAATAGCAAAATTATGGGAAAGATCAAAACCAATTTCTTCCACCTCATCTAAACTTTCGAAACCAGCCGAAAACATATCAGCTAGAATTTTTGCTATTACATCAGTCTTGGGGTCAACGCTTGGATCCATTTCTGCTATTAAATTGCTAACTTCTTGATTAAAACCTTTAAGATTACCAATATGAACTAACCCAATGGCCGAATCCGGAATGATTTCTAAAACCGAATCGATTTTTGCACTACTAGTAACCACTAATAAAAAAAATAATAAGCCGGATAAGTGTGTTTTCCAGAGAGTAGACATTTGAAACTCCTATAGCCGAAAATTAGCCGTTTTTTGAATTTTATTAATTACCTATTTGACATACAGATTGCGGCCAAAACATCAATCTGATCATTCTATTTTCTTAGTAATCAAAGGACATATGTCATTTGATTAACATTTTTTTACGTGTTTGCTAATTACTTCTCCGATCGTTAAAACCCCTGCTACTCTCAAATTCTAACATCGGAACGTGTCGAGGTTATTTCCACCAAAGCAGAAACTAATTTATCGATGTCATCGTAACTATTGTAAAAATGAGTTGAGATCCGAAAAATGGGCGTTCCTCCAGCATCCAAAGAAACTATTTGGATTCGATAATCCTGCCACAAGAGGTTAACAACTTTACCATGATCAATACCAGAGATAGCAAAAGTCGTTAAAAAACCGGATTGCTCATTATCATTTGGAATCATCAATTTAGCCTCTGAAATTTGATCTAAGACCTGATTTTTAAGATAGGAGGCTAAACCAAGGCAATAAGGCCGAATACGATCTTCCCAGCCGATTTCAATTTGGAAATCAATGGCTTTAGCTAAGCCTGCAAAATGGGTGGAGTCTCGAGTACCAGCTACATCGAAGCGATGCGGGGACTGTTGATTAAGGCCAAAACCTAAAGTCGCAGGCCGCAAACTTAAAAAAGGCTTAGCCAAATAAGCCATACCTACTCCTTTTGGGGCAAGTAACCTCTTAAGGCAACTAGAAAGGTAAAAATCACAATTCGAAATGTCAACGGGAACCATTCCGACTGCATGCGC
>CAYVHK010000056.1:4645-21201 GCA_964451145.1 uncultured bacterium
CACCGTCCACAACAGAAAATGCATTGTATTCATGGGCTAACTGACAAAGCTCATTGACTGGAGTTACCAAACCACTTGTGCAATAAACATGGCTAAAAACAAGAACCTGAGTGCGATGATTAATTCCCTCAGCGAAAGCTTGGACCACTTGTGCTGGCTGTTCTGGTGGTGTTGGTAAATCGATTGTTCGAATTGTTAACCCCTTTTGAGCTGCTACATATTCCCAAATATTTTTGACTGCTCCATATTCTTGATTACTCATCAAAATTTCTTTACCTGATTCTAAAGGAAGTCCGCAAGCTGGAATATTCATTCCCATTGTAGTATTTAGGACAAGTGAGATTTGCTCTGATTCTGCACCTATGAATTGACCTAACTTTTGTCGACTTTCCTCTACTAATGGATTAAGCAAAGAACCACCGCTATTATTAAGTGGGTCAGATTCAAGTTCACGTAAGAGAGAAATAATGTATTCAGTGACTGGTCGAGGAGACGGGCCAACTGTTCCGCCTTGTAAGTAGGTAATTTCATCTTTCAGGTAAAATTTTTGACGAATTGATTGCCAAAAGGCAACTTCGCGTTCTGTTAATATATGTTGTGGCATAATCTCATTGACAACTGATCAGATTGTCCTGGTAGTGTTAAGACGAGTAACCTTTCAAAAATGATTAGGATCAAAAATATTACTGTCTTAGTAAGAAGAAATAACCGATGTGATGACATCAGTAATCTGATCTGCTTGTTCCAAGGTCAAAATGAGCGGAGGTGCTAAAAAAAGAATATTTTCTGGTTCTTCTAAAGCATGGCCGATTTTACCGATTAATATCCCAAGCTCCTTAATTTGATGAACAATTTGATTAGTTTTTTCGGTTGCTAGATTGGAGCCATTGGCTTCTACTAACTCAATTGCAATCATTAATCCTCTACCTCGTATTTCTTTTACAATTGAGAAATTAGTTAAATGTTGCAATTTTTGCTGAAGATAAGATCCAACTTGAGCTGCATTTTTCCATAATTGTTCTGCAGTTAGAATATCGAGATTAGCCAAAGCCGCTGCACAAGTAACCGGATGCCCTCCGTAAGTACAAACCTGCTCAAATTCCAATCGTTGTTCACCTTCACCTACAAATGCATCAAAAACTTGGTCTGTTGCCACACAAGCACCGAGTGGTAAATACCCACTGGTAATTCCTTTAGCTAGTGTAATAATGTCTGGCTGGAGATCCCAATGATGGCAAGCAAAGAGTTCTCCCGTTCGCCCGAAACCGGTAATCACTTCGTCGATAATTAGTAATAACTCGTATTTATCACAAATTTCTCGCAGTCGAGGGAAATAGTCGTCCGGTGGAATAATGACACCTCCTCCACCAATGATTGGTTCTGCAATTACGGCGACTACGGTTTGTGGTCCTTCCCATTGAATTACCTGTTCAATTTCTTCTAGTTTCAGTGGATGTACATGCTTAAAACCCGGGGCTAGAGGTTCATATGGAATTCGACGCCTAGCCTGGCCAGTAGCTGACATGGCTGCGTAAGTAAATCCATGATAGCCGCGATAACGGCTAATAATTTTATACCGATTTTCTTTAGGAAACTTTTGATTTCCATACTGACGTGCCATTTTAATGGCGGTTTCGTTGGCTTCTGAACCACTATTACAAAAAAAAGTATGATTAAGATTTCCGGGAAGTAAATTTGCTAATTTTTGGGCTAATAGCGTTGCCGGCTTGTTAATTTGGGATAAGGGGTAATAAGGTAATTTTTGTATTTGTTTGTAAACAGCATCAGCTATTTCTTGGCGGCCGTAACCAACATTCACATTCCACAAACCTGAATAAGCATCCAAATACTGTTTACCGTTGTTATCAGTCAAAAACACACCTTTACCTTGTTCGAAAACTGTTAACTGTGTGTTATCTAGATTTTTGTGTTGGTAGAGTGGATGCCAAGCATGAGCACGATCAATATTTTGATAATCTTCTGTTTGTAGGTTTGAAGAATCTATTAGGTCATTTTTACTCGGTATAGGACACATATATTTACCCCAATAATATAACCATATTATAGTCGATCATCGAAATTAGATTAGTTCAAAATAAAGTACTAGGTTACAAAACTTATGTTTGCTGAATCAGCCACCCTATCAATTTGGGTGTTGTCTGTTAAAACTCCAATCTCAACCTCATAGTGTCTTCTGCCACCAGGCTCCAAGTATTCAACGCTATCAGTAATGCGTTCAGTTGCCCTTCCACCCAAGCCGCAATTAGCTGGCTCTAAACCAACACAGTAAATTGACTCACCCAACATCTTCCACTGAACAAATTGGGGGAACTGTGTTTTATGATAACGGACATAAAGACCGATTCCTTCACCAGAATTAAAATCTCGATTGACCAGTGCTACATGAACATGATTATTATTGTCAGCAGACATGTCGTGAAAAAAAACCTGCTCTTGATAATCTGGTTGTGGTTGACTAAATTGATTGTGTAGCCCACCAACCAATAGTTCGTCTCTAGGAGTTACTCGTTCAGAAGGGGCGATGAATTCACTGTTTGGACCTAAAATTGGCCAACCAACGTTAATGTGGAACAAAATCATCAAGGGCGACTGCTGCCAGCCGATATTCTCCACTACATCTTCGATCTTAACTGAATTACTTCCTAGCTCGGTGATAATACGCCGAGTTCTTTCCAAATTAGGTCCAAAAACTGAAGTTTCCCGAATTTTTCCCTGTGCCCAAATTCGGTAATGGTCTCCTTCCCATCGAGTGTCAGCCCAAACATTAGTAGCTGGAATATTTGATACACGCCCATGCAAACCTAATTGCTCACCCTCGTCCTGATTCGCAGGCCCAACGTTTGTCATACCACATGTAGTTAGTAGGCCACCAAAAAAAGAACGGAGCCAACCATTACCTGACGGCTCATAAAAAGTAGGCGCTACATCACCAGTACTAGAACGCCAACAAAGAGGGATACCTTGGTAACTAGCAGTTGAAATGTCAAGACCACGATCCGGCAGTACGGTAAAGGTGAAACCAGTACCGGTATAAAAATCGATTGCGGCTACACCATTCTCTGATCCATCCGTTCGATTAGACTGTCGCAAACCGGCGACTTGAGACATATCGCCTACTCTCTTCTGTAGTTCTGATCGAAGTAGATTTTCACCGTAAATATTAATTGTCATCTCCTCCTTTTTCGTTTGCTATTTGTTGAATAATGCTGTCAATTGATCCGTTGCCCAGTAACATCATCAAAAAAGTGAAGGTGCTGCTTGACTGATTCTGTTCCACGTAGCAATGGAATAGTCAAATTGACGTGATCACCAACACGACACCCTTGATCTGAGTCCACGCGGCAAACGATTGTTTGTTCTGTTGATTGCAGAGTAACGTAGACCAGAATCTCAGCCCCAGTTGGTTCGATTACATCGATTTGACCACGAATGCCCCGGGTATCTGCAGTAGTGATTTCCAGATCTTCAGGCCGTATTCCTGCTGTCAAATTTTGTTTTTGGTATAGTGTAAGTTGATCGGACATACTAGATTTTGGAATTGCTAATTGAACTCCTTCTGTCGTAACAAAATTCAGTTCTGATTCTATCAACTCAATTTGGCCAGAGAAGAAATTCATTGGTGGCATACCAATAAAACCGGCCACAAACTTATTCTGAGGCCTATCATAAAGCGTAATAGGGTCTGAAACTTGTTGAATAATACCTTCATTCATTACCACTATTCTATCGCCCATCGTCATTGCTTCGATTTGATCGTGAGTAACATATAGCATAGTTGATTTTAATTGGCCATGTAGACGCTTAATTTCGAACCTCATTTGTACTCTTAATTTAGCATCTAAGTTTGATAATGGTTCATCAAATAGGAAAGCTGCTGGCTGACGTACGATTGCTCGACCAACAGCTACTCGTTGCCTTTGACCACCAGATAGTTGCCTAGGTTTTCTGGTTAATAGCTCTTGTAAATCTAGCATTTGGGCCGTTTCCTGAATTCTTTGTTCGATTTCTGCTTTAGTAAATTTACGCAGTTTAAGACCGAAAGCCATATTGTCATAAACATTCATATGTGGATAAAGAGCATAGTTTTGGAAAACCATAGCAATATCACGATCTTTGGGCGAGATCCAATTAATTAAACGATCACCAATGGTAATATCACCAGTCGTAATTTCCTCTAATCCGGCAATCATCCGTAGAGTAGTCGATTTCCCACAACCTGAAGGCCCAACTAGGACTATAAACTCACCATCTGCTACGTCTAAATTAAAATCGGTTACAGCTGTAACTTCGCCGGGATAGATCTTACCAACTCCTTCAAGTTTTACTTGTGCCATTTGTCTTCCCTTTTTGAGCTTTTTTGTTTTTATATGTCAAATTTTCAACCCTTAATTGCACCACTAGTCAATCCACTGATAAATTCGCGTTGTAAAGCAAAGAATAGAATGGCTGGTGGAATAATGGCGATCAGTGTTCCCGCCAAAAATATTCCGTATTGCTGACTGTAAACACCTACAAACTGGTTGAGAATTACAGGTAAAGTCAGCTTGGATTGTGTTTGAATGTAAATGTTAGGCGCAACAAAAGAATTCCAGTTTCCTAAAAAACTAACCAAACAAAAAGCACCTGTCATCGGTCGTACTAGGGGCATAACAATATTCAAATAAATACTAAACTCACTACAACCATCAATTCGCGCAGCTTCCAATAAGCTGTTCGGGACAGATAAGCAAGCCTGTCGAAATAGAAACATACCGAAGGCACTACTTGCCCCCGGTACCAGCAGAGCCCAATAAGTATCCATCCAACCAATTTTGTATATCAAATTGTACAGAGGTGCTAGCAATAGCATACTGGGAATCATCATTGTACCCAACATGAAATAGACAATCAGTGTTTTACCTCCAAACTCATACTTTGCCAAAGCAAAACCACCTAGAGAAGAAAAGAACAGTGTTATTATGGTAGAACTACTAGCTAAAAAAATCGAATTCAGTAAATATCGCCAAAAGTGGACCTCGCCTCTTATCGTGTTTTCAGCTTCGAATAGGGAATCAAGTTCTTCGGTACTTGGATTGTAAAAATTCTTTAAATTCAGAGTTTTACTAGACCACTCGCTTGGTGGTGGTAAAAATGAATATTGCATTAACACGTCAGCATCTTTAAAAACAGCACTAACCAACCAAAAAAATGGCGATAAGATCAGCATTGCGATCAAAATCAAAATTACGTATCGCTGAACCATCTTGATGTGTTGCCTATGTCGTGGCATCAGGAGATAAGCTACACCTGAGCCAAATACTAAGAACATCAAGGTTATGTGAAAAATGTTAATTTTATTCACAATCATTCAGTCTCTATACCACGAGCGATCGCCATTTGAGCCATGCTGAAAATAAAAATAATTAGAGCCAAAAGCCAACCAATAGCAGCACCTGTCCCCAAGTCTCCTGTTTCAAAGGCCGTGCGGTATAAATAACCAACGATTGTCAGGCCAGCATCCTTTGGCCCATAACCTTGCAACATGGAATATGGCATCTCAAATAGTTGGTAAGAACCAATGGTACTCATAATCACTACGAAGATGGCGACTGGTTTTATTGCAGGCACTGTCACCGCCCAAAATCTCTGCCAAGCATTGGCACCGTCGATTAATGCTGCTTCTGTTAATTCTTGATCCACATTCTGTAAAGCTGCCAAGAAGTAGATCATATTAAAACCAACATACATCCACATGGAAACGATAATTAGAGCAGGCATAACCAAAACTGGATTGGATAACCATTCTTTGTCTAACCCCCAGAAAAATATTTTCTGTAAAAAACGGTTAAAAAGACCGTGCCGAGGCATAAATAGTAAAGAAAAAATAATACCAACAAAGACTTGACCAACTAAATGTGGGCTAAATAAAATCAGGCGGAAAACACTTTTCAGACGATCTTTTTTGACATTTAGCAACATAGCTAGCCCGAGGGAAAGTGGGAGTTGAACACAGAGAGAAGCCAAGGCGTAGACGGTTGTATTCCAAAAAGCTGTGTGAAAATCACCGTCGCTTAATACAAAGGCAAAATTCTTCCAACCAACAAAAATTTTGCTTTTGGGACCATTAGTCTGATGAAAAGCCAAAAAAATGGCATTGAGAAAGGGGTAAATGAAAAAGAAGATTGTTAATATCAAGTATGGACTTATAAAGAACCACGGGGTCCAATAGGTCGATTTTTTCATTCATTTATTCTCAGTTGAGTAGCTCCAATGATTGCATGTCATAAGTGTAAAACACGTTGTGAGACATAACTTTTTTCACATAATTAGACACTCGCTCGAGCTCAGTTTTGGTATAATCCAATAGCCCCGATTTACCCTTATCTTGGTAGTACTGTGCAGCATTCATAAACGCTTCATTCATTTTAATACGAGCTAATTCATAATAAGGACTACCATAATTGGGAGGAATATTAGGAGCATAAGAAGCATAGAGTTGCCCAATTGCCTGATTCGAAAAAAGAGGAATTGGAGTCTGAAAAACCGGTAACTCCCACGCATCTTTGACTGGTGGCAAAATGTAAGAGTCTATGAATCGGTTCCCCAAGTCCTCCTTTTTTAGATATAGTTTTTTAGCATAAGCCCAAGCTAGATCTTTATTCTTACAGGATTTGGTAATAGCCAATCCGGACCCACCCCAAGTACTAACACGGCGACCACCCGGTTGCCAGGCTGGTAATGGCATAAGAGCTAATTTGCCCTCTAAATGGGGAACATCTGTCTCAAATTGTTTGCTCCGCCAATCAGGACAATAATAAAATAGGACTAAGCCATCACTAATAGTTTTAGCTAAGGTTTGCCCCCAACCAGCGGGAAAAGCAATTCTATCTGGCCCGTAGCATTGTTTAATATACCAAACAATAGTTTCAGCGACCCCGTCTGTATCAATAGTTAGTCTTCCGCTAGAATCAAACAAGCCTTCATCTCTTTGCTGGAGTAGAGGTATAATCACGTCTCCCCCAGCCTTATTAAGATCGAGCATAAATCGATCTGGGTTACCATCTCCATCAAAGTCTTGAGTCACTTGACGGCCAATACGAGTAAAATCATCCCACGTTTGTATTTGGTCAACAGAAAATCCAAGTTGATCTTCAAAAATGTCACGTCGATAACAAAGCATTAAGGGATGGATATCATGTGGCAGAGCATAAATGCGATTATTGCGAGATAGGCGACTAAATCGGGACTCCACAAAACGATCATATAGGGATACACCATTGACTTTTTCTTGATGAAGCCGGTCCGTCAAGTCAATGAAACCAATATCTTCAACTGGACCTTGAGTGAAGTAACCCATGGAATCGGCCAAGATTTCGACTAAATCGGGGACATCAGCATCCGTCATCAACGCGCTTTGTAACCTATCTTTGACCGCTCGGTCAGACACTAATTGAAGATGAATCTTAACTTCGTGTTCTTTCTCAAATTCTTCGGTCGCTTTTTGGTATCCTTCCAAATGGCTACGAGCAAACGTAACAAAAACCAAGTCGTATTCGGCTTGTTCAGAACGATTAATAGAGATAAGAAGAATTAACCCAGTAACTAAGGATAAAACTAGAATCCAAAATGGGGCTTGGCCGTAAGGAAAATTAGGCATTAATGATTAGCTAGTATTAATAATCCATTCTAGCTAACTTGACAAAGAGAGTCAGCTTGACGAAGAGCATCTTTCCAATCTCCTTTAGGCGTAAATTCATGGCCTACAAAGCCGTCATAGCCAGTATCGGCGATAGATTGAAAAATTGGGGGGTAATAAATTTCTTGCTGATCGTCGAGATCATTTCGACCTGGATTACCGGCTGTATGGTAATGTCCGATATATTGATGATTATCTTGGATGTTACGGATGATGTCGCCTTCCATAATCTGCATGTGATAGATATCATACAACAATTTGACATGGGATGAATTAACACGCTGACAAACCTCGACTCCCCAAGGAGTCTTGTCGCATTGGTAGTCTGGATGGTCAACTTTACTGTTCAACAATTCCAATATCAACGTTACATTTGCTAATTCCGCAGCTTTTGCTACACGCTCTAAGCCGCGAGTTGTAATGTCTATGCCTTCATTATCTGTAATGCCGTCATAACGATTACCAGAGAAACAAATGAGATTAACGATATTGTATTGTTGAGCTAATTCAATGTTTTTCAACAATTCGTCTTCAATTCGATTATGGTTCTCGGGCTTATTGAGTCCATCAGTTAGTGAAGCGTGCCCACCATGCGTCGCAATGGTTAAGCCCAAATCATTTGCCATCGACCAATATTGTTGATCGATCATTTCTACTCCTGAAATCCCAAGTTCGACTAACCCTTGCAAAAAAAATTCCGTTGTAACTTCCCCGCGTACAAAGCACCAACCAGGTGCAGCTTGTCTAAGTCCCATAAAAATCCCTTTCTATGTGTAATGTAATTGATAAAAATTGGTGAGACGATCGGTTACAGTCTATCAATTTTGTCATTAATCTGTCAATCTTGTTACTGAATAGATGAAAACCGATCATTAGTGGTAATGAATTGGGTGCTAATTTTTAGTTTTTTTCTAACTCGCTGGGAGATGCTATCAACCACAATATTGAGGCTGGCCATTATTAGGATCAGTAAAACTGCTTCGTCCAGTTGATCTTCAACAATAGCACTATCAATATAAAAACCAAGCGTATATATGCCTAGTATGCCCAGGATGGCAGACTCACGCATAATGACTTCCCACCGATAAAATAGAAAAGCTAAAAATTGGCCATAAATTTTAGGCAAAACTAAATAAAAGTATCGATCAATATGTCGTTTGGGTGCATCGGAAGGTAATTTGATCAAGTCCGCATTGTTACTAGCCAAAAAAGCTAAAATTGCACCATTATGTAGCATAATGGCCCAAATAGCTGGAAGCATAGAGGGACCCCAGAGTAGAATAAAAATGTAGGCCAAAACATATTCTGGTGTGCTTCTCCACACAATTAACAGGGATCGTGTAATTGATTTTAACGGTCGGCAACTCAAGTGGCGACAAGCGAAAGGGAAAATCAGTAAAGTGAAGATTCCTGTACTGGCCAGTATGATTTGTGTTAGTAAAATCGTATTCCAAACTCCTTCCGCTCCAACTTCCTTCCAGGTGCTTGCCACCCATTCCAGTATGCTCAACAAGGAAAATTTGATTTCCTGATTGTTTGGTAGTAAACGAGATTGCTTTATTGGCCAAGGTAGAATATCAGTAAGGAATCGGCTCATATTGATCCAAGAGAATGACACGTTTTGTACTAGAAACGCCAAGGATAGAACAACATAAGGAAGTATTAGTTTAGGTTTAAGCCAATATTTAAGTGATGCTATTAACAAATAAAAAGCGTAAAGTAATGCCCAAGCTTGGTTGTAAAGGCCTTCGCGAAAAGCGGTTTCGAGATGGTAACCGAGCGTCGGCAAACCAATAAAACCAAGAATAGTACTGGAGCGGAGGGCACACTCAAACCGATAAGCCGTATAGCGCTTGGCATCTATGTAAACGACCGGTAAAACAACATAAAGAAAGCGACTAAAATCGTCAGTGTCTGATGGAACAGCAACTCGTGGTCGACGGTCTGACTCCTGAACAATTTCAGAGTAAACTTTGGCAAATATTCCAGCGTACGGAACTGCGATAGACAAAATACCACAAACTGGATTAAGGCCAACCAAATTAAGAAAGATGAAAGCCCAGAAAATTTCGTGAATTGATCGTATAAAGGCGCAAAACAATCGAATCGGAGTCCAGCTGAAACCTAAAGCTAGAAAAAAGCCCCCCAAAACTGCTAAAAAAGTACCACCAAAGGCAAAAAAAACCGTGTTTAGTAAATCCGATTTAAATCGCCATAAAACGGAAAGATCGGGTTGAATTGCTCCTAATGTGATTTGTCCCAATTCCGACCATGCGGACAAAGTTGTTACTTCCAAGTCTGCAAACGGTACAGCCAACAGGGCTAAAACGACCAAGATCAGACTAGATCTCAACATGTCGGTTTTAAGTCCACAAAATGTAGTAATTAACGGCAGTAAAGTTTGTTGAGCATGTCATCAGTGACTTTTTGGGAAGGTAAATCGAACACAACCTCACCTTGTCGTAAACCGATAATCCGTTGAGCATACTGGCGGGCAAAATTAACTGCGTGTAGCGACGCAATTACCGTTTCTGTACGTTCGAAGATTAAATCAAGTACGGCTACAGCTTGCTGAATATCAATCGAAGCAACCGGTTCATCAGCTAATAAAATATGACTATTCCGGTAGAGAGCACGTGCAATAGCTGTTCGTTGTTTTTGACCTCCAGATAGTGTTCCTGCCTTTTGATTGATTTGTTCACTAAGATCCAAATCGGCTAACACTAATTCTATTTCAGCGAGAATGATCGGTTGTGGCCGAATCAAATTTTTGAGGTTAATTATGGCAGAATTTTGATCCAATCGGCCCATGTAGACGTTATGGAAAACTGAAAGCTGCGGTACCAAAGAGTAATCTTGATGTACAAAGGCTGATTCTTTTTTCTGATTCTGCTTTTGACTCTTTTCATATAGGCAACGCAATAAAGTTGTTTTTCCTGCCCCACTAGGCCCGATCAGCGCAATTTTCTCACCTTGTTCAATCTGAAATGTGACATGTTGGAGCGCAACCTTGGTTTGATAGGTTACTTTTTCGTTCATTAAATCAAACAATAAAGATGCCATTACCTACTGCCGAATAATTCCTACTTCAATTGCTATATCCAAAATTGGTTGGAACATAGAATTATCTGCCGGTATAAAACCAGCTCGTGGAAAAGCATCCAGTATCTCTGGGTCGGTTATTTGAATTAGGGCTTGTTGAACTTTCTGGCTAAAGTCCACGCCGTAAGTTTGATCCACATCGCCTCGGATTGTCCAGTTGTAGTCAGGATAAGCCGGTGTTCTCCAGATGACCTGTACACGTTTGGCATCGATCTTGCCGCTCGAAACAGCCTTCTGCCAAACCTTATAATTAATAGCTCCGACCTCATAACTTCCTGATTGAACGAGAGCCAATGTTTTCGTATGGTCTCCACTGTAACCGACTCGCTTAAAAACGAGACGTGGTGCTTTCTGAAGTGCTTGTCGAACAAAGTATTCTGGCATCAATCGGCCAGAAGTAGAACCTTTAGAACCAAAAGTGAAAGTTTTTCCAACAATATCGGTTGGAAAGTTTTCTGTAAATGATAGACCAGTATTGGTGTTGGCAATGAAATAAGTTATGAAGTTAGGGTCATCCCGTCCTTGCGCAATCGCTTGGGAATTAGGAACAGCTAGACGTGCTTGTACTCCTGATAGCCCTCCGAACCAAGCTAATTGAACTTGATTGTTTTTGAAAGCTTGCACCGATGCGCTGTAGGATTTAACTGGTATATATTTGACTGGTCGATCCAGCTTTTGTGTTAAGTAATAGGCAATTTTGCTGAACCGTTCTTGCAAATCTACTGTATTCTGGTCAGGAATAGCTGTAAAAGTAAAATCAGTGATTTCAGCAGAAACTTGACAGACAATTGTAATAACGATTACCAGCAAAAAAAAACTTTTTTGGCCCAATTCGAACTTTATCATTTTTAAACCCATATAAAAATCCAAGAGCTAAAATTCTGTTTTCCTATTACTAATCTATAAGCGCACTAGCACTCGTAAGAGACAGCTTATAGGTCGCAATTCGGAATCGAAAACTTCTTGATTATTTTTTAGGGTGATTGATATTTCTGCACTCGAAGGACAGAATGACCGTATTTGGGAAGGTCTTTGGTATAAGGCAAGCTAATCCATTGGGAGTGAAAAACAAACACCCATGTCGTGGTGGCACAACCCGTGTGCCGAATGGTTACTTCATCTTCAATAACAAGTATGGTGTCGTTTCACTTAGCATCTCCTGATAGAAAGCAGGATGTATTATACAGATGGTACAAAGGAAAGTCAAAAAACACCCTATTGATCTAATGCACTGAAGTAATTTTTGATGACAGTTTGAGTTCGGCACCAATCAGTTGTTAGCTGATTGTACAATTCAAGTTCTTGGGAAGAGCAGTTTTTTTTGCTAGCAACATTAATTTCAGAAGCGATATAAGCGACATGATACAAACCACAAATCCCCAATGATCCCTTCATCCAATGGCTAATTTCGTGCACTATTAACCGATCTTCATTGAAAATGGCGTTTTCTAAAACCTGTATCTTTGTTTTCATAGCTTGAATAACGTTGTTCATTGTTTTGTGTACAAAATCGTGATTTCCAATCTCCAGTAGAATTTTGGGGTCAAACAATGGCAAATTGGTGATCAACGGTACCGACTCGTAATTGTGCTTTTTTTTTTGCATGTATTTCATTTGCTTTTTTCGCTTCTTTTGCCCAAAATTCTTGTGTCATCGTAACATGAAAACGTGTGAATAATAAATTTTTATTTGCTTTTTATGATCGATATTCAAAGACTAAATTATAAACAATCTTAATTACTGGCATACCAGTCGAAGATACATGGTATAATGTCGACTTTTGTCTAAAAACACGTCGAGTTCCAATGTCCATTCCTAAAAAAACTGATGAGGGGGCCTTTGCACTGGGAGTATTAAACGGTGCTTTGTGGTCGGTGGTAACCGCTACGATTCATCCCGAATTGGTTTTGACCGCTTTTTTTTTACAACTTAACAATTCAGTCGTTCTAGCTACACTTCCTCCAGCCATTATGAGACTGGGCATGATGGTTTCTAATATCTTAATTGCTAATGTCGCCGAGACTTGGCGCCGCAAAAAGCCTTTCTATATTGGTGGTGGTATTTTTCGGGTGATTATACTAGGCCTAATAGCTTTAGCTACAAAAATAATGGGTCTAACTCAACCATCGTTACTAGCTTGGGTGTTTCTAATTCTTCTGGGTCTATATTCAGCTGCCATCGGATCCAGTAGTATCGGTTTTAACGAAATAATAGCTAAGACTATATCAGTCAAACGACGTGGACAACTAATGGGTTTGCGAGGTTTTTTTGGTGGTGTTGTTGGTATTGGTAGTGGCTTTTATGTACGTCGCATTCTAAGCTATGAGGGACCAAATTTTCCAAACAATTATGCACTTCTTTTTGCGACAGCAGCTTTTTTTCTCGGCAGTTGTCTAATGTGTTTCGGTTTTGTTCGCGAGCCTGATGGATATGCGCATTCTTCTCGTACTCCTTTACTTAAGCATATTGGGCAGGGTATTGATATTTTTAAGAAGAACGTCAACTTTCGTTTACTATTCATTACTAGCTTTATTTTTTCAGTAACTATAGTAGGACCAGTAGTTTATGTTCCTTATGCCATTAAGATCCTATCCATTCCCACAAGTTTCATTGGTAATCTAGTCATGTTATCCGCAGCTTTAACCTTGCCACTTAATTTTCTTTGGAGTCACATCGGGGATCGATATGGTAACCGCCTGTTAGCAATTACCTCTATCAGTATATTTTTGCTATCCCCAATTTTGGTTTTGATTTCGCTTGTTTTTATTGAAAATTTTGATTTAGGATGGGAAACACCACTTGGTTATATTACACCGGCCCTAACCTGTCTGATATTGGCGCAAGCTATTTTTACTACAAGCAGTGGTGGATTTATGATTAGTCGTATGAATTACCTACTCGAAATTGCACCTGAAGAATATCGACCTTCCTACATTGCTTTCATGAATATTATGTTAGCTCCCACCGCAGTTTTTCCAGTTTTAGGCGGATTAATTGTCAATTACTTCTCATTTCAAATCAGCTTTTGGCTTTCTTTTTTATTTGGTTTATTTGCTCTTTACTATGCTCATAAACTAGGTGAGCCTCGCCAACAATCGATAGGTTAAAAGTTGAATCAATTCCTGTTATCGGTTAACATGTTATGCTTCTTGATGGTCATCTGATCACACTTAATTTGGCCTCAAACTAAACGAAAGGATTCATAATGACGATTAAGAAACAGTTAAACGTCTTTAGTTCTCGCATTACGCAAACCCGATCACAGGGGGCCAGTCAGGCCATGCTTTATGCCACCGGCTTGACACGTCAAGATATGAATAAGCCTCAGATTGGTATTGCCAGTAACTGGTATGAAGGTAACTCATGCAACATGCATCTCAATGATTTAGCAGCGAAAGTTAAAGAGGGGGTGGAAAAGGTTGGCTTGGTCAGTATGCGTTTTAATACTATCGGTGTTAGTGATGGTATTTCTATGGGAACCGAAGGTATGAGTTATTCACTTCAGTCTAGAGATTTGATCGCTGATTCTATTGAGACAGTCATGGGAGCTCAATGGTACGATGCTAATATTTCAATTCCTGGTTGTGATAAAAATATGCCTGGTTGTATGATGGCGATCGGTCGCCTTAACCGACCAGCCCTAATTATTTATGGAGGAACTATTAAACCTGGCTCTAGTAATGATGATGAATCACTAGATATTGTTTCGGCTTTCCAAAGTTATGGTCAATACATTGCCGGCACAATTGACGATAATGAGCGACAGTCGATCGTTGAAAAATCATGTCCTGGAGCTGGGGCTTGTGGTGGGATGTATACGGCCAACACAATGGCTTCAGCCATTGAAGCGATGGGAATGAGTTTACCTTATAGTTCTTCTATCCCAGCAGAAGACCCAAAAAAAATAGAGGAATGTATTGAAGCTGGTGTCGCAATTCACCATTTACTTGAACGGAATATCAAACCGCGTGACATCATGACCCGACAAGCTTTTGAGAATGCCATGGTATTGACCATGGCACTTGGTGGCTCGACTAATGCTGTCCTGCACTTAATTGCAGTTGCTCGAGCGGTGGACGTTGACCTTACTATTGACGATTTTCAATCCGTTAGTGACCGAATACCGTTTATTGCTGATTTGAAACCAAGCGGAAAATACGTCATGGAAGATCTGCATCACGTGGGTGGAACACCCGCAGTACTAAAGTACCTATGGCAAAACGATTTTATAGACGGAAGTTGCCTGACTGTAACAGGAAAAACATTGGCTGAAAACCTAGCTAATTTGCCAGATCTGAAGTCTGGTCAACAAATCATTCAATCATTAGATACGCCAATCAAAAACAGCGGACATATTCAAATTTTGCGAGGTAATTTAGCACCAGAAGGTGCAGTAGCCAAAATTACCGGTAAAGAAGGTTTGGTATTCAAAGGTGAGGCCAAAGTTTACGATGCAGAAGAAGATATGCTATCAGCTTTGGAACGCGATGAAATTACTAAAGGTTCAGTAGTAGTCATCCGTTACGAAGGACCAAAAGGTGGACCTGGAATGCCAGAAATGCTAACACCAACTTCGGCTATTATGGGAGCTGGTTTAGGGCAAGACGTAGCTTTGATGACGGATGGTCGCTTTTCTGGTGGTTCTCATGGATTTATCATTGGCCACATAACACCGGAAGCTCAAAGTGGTGGTCCGATTGCTCTGGTCGAAGAAGGAGACCTAATCACCATTGATGCTGAAGAGCGGGAAATCACTCTGCATATTAGTACTGAGGAGATGGAGCGTCGTCGTCGACACTGGATTCAACCACCATACAAAGCAAAAAAAGGAACACTCTACAAGTATATCAAAAGTGTTAAGTCAGCCTCTGAAGGATGTGTAACCGATGAGTAGGTTGACTTCCGTTTATGTCCGTTGACGGTTTTTTGTCATTGACACAATGTGTAGTTACTATTTTTATTGGGGTTAAAGTGTGAATAATAAAGGAAGCTATTGGAAGAAGAATCTGAAATATTTGGCGGTACTGCTATCAATTTGGTTCGTAGTTTCTTTTGGTTGTTCAATATTGTTTGTTGATAAACTAGACCAAATTAAAGTTGGTGGGTTTGGACTCGGTTTTTGGTTTGCACAGCAAGGTTCAATTTACGTTTTCGTGTTATTAATTTTTGTCTATGTTCGGCTAATGAATCGGTTAGATAAAAAACATGGCCCAGAAAATTATCAGAATTTTGACAACTCAACTTCTAGTTTAGAGAAACAAGATTAAGGTCAAATTATAGTGAGTATACAAGTTTGGAAGTACTACCAGTGAATTTTGTGTAGCCGGCGAAACTGTACCACCTGTGATCAATGGTATGGCAACTGCTGCCGATTGGATGAGTGCAGCCTCATTTTTTTCTATGGCTGGCCTAATTTAGTTCATGGGGCGAGATGGTTCAGTATATTTGATGGGTTGGACCGGCGGATATGTTTTACTGGCGTTATTATTAGCACCTTACCTTAGAAAATTTGGCAAATACACGGTGCCAGATTTTGTCGGGGATCGATATTACTTACAAACTGCCCGTTTCGTAGCGGTGCTTTGTGCAATCTTTGTTTCCTTTACCTATGTAGCTGGACAAATGCGTGGTGTTGGCATTGTATTCTCTCGTTTCCTGAACGTAGGTATTAACTATGGTGTATTGATTGGCATGTGATTCGTATCCCAAGCTAAGGATATTATATAAAAAGATCATGGCATTATTAAGCTCATCAGAT